>CAZLUL010000343.1:0-3230 GCA_964562635.1 uncultured Fibrobacteraceae bacterium
AGATCGGTCTCGGCTCCGTCGTCCAAAACATAAACTTCGCCATGCTGAAACGGGCTCATCGTCCCGGGGTCGACATTTAAGTAGGGATCAAATTTCTGCATGATCACGCTCAGTCCGCGCGCCTTCAGCAGATTGCCCAGGGACGCCGCGGCGATCCCCTTGCCCAGAGCGGAAACCACCCCACCGGTCACGAATACGAACTTGGCCATTTTGCCCTCTTCCTGATCCTCGCGGATCGGTCACGTGTGTCGTTGCAGTCCTACGGCCAGAGCCGACGGACCTCTTCGAGATCGGCCGGCGTATCGACACCGACAGGAGCTTGATTGATCCGGTGCACCTGGATACTCATGCCATTTTCCAGGGCACGCAGCTGTTCCAAACCTTCGGAAATTTCCAGGGGTGTGCGTTCCAGATCCAGGAACCGCAACAGTGCCGCACGCCGAAAGGCGTAGATCCCCACGTGCCGCAGAGCCACCTCGTGGCCGCGGACTTTTGCCCCCGGGAAAGTGCCGGGAATAGGCGCTCGCGAAAAGTACAAAGCCCGCCCCCGCTGATCACAGATCACCTTGACCGCGTTGGGGTCCTGCCAGCGTTCGGCCGTGGTGAACGGGTGGGCACAAGTGCCGATGTCCAGGTCCGGTTGCCGGGCCATGGCCGCAATCAAGCCGTCGACATCGGCGGGATCCAGCAGGGGTTCGTCGCCCTGCAGGTTGACAATGAGATCAGCGTCGTGGCGCTGGGCAACTTCGCCGATGCGATCGGTACCCGTCTCGTATTGGCCAGTCATTTCGGCCTGGCCACCGGCGGCGGTGACCGCTGCGGCAATGCGTTCGTCATCGGTGGCCACCACGATAGTGCCCGCGGCGGTGATGCGCCGGGAGTTTTCGACCACCCGCACAATGAGAGGTTGGCCCGCCACATCAGCGAGGGCTTTGCCTGGAAAGCGGGAAGATCCGAAACGGGAGGGGATGACGATGAGCACCCGGGAAGGGTCGAGGGAGGAATATTCCTGCGCGGTCGGGTCGACCATAAACCACCTTCAGGCGAGACCACTGTCAGAATCGTCACCCGAGCGGGGACAATCCAATCTATACCATCGGAGCCAAATCCGAAACCGGATAATCGGGCTTTACCCCAAAAGAGAAGCCCACCCCAATAAGGAAAGCCCACCCCAGTGGGGCGGGCTCAAGTCATTTTCACCATCCGATCCCTAGAAGGGCTGGATGTTGACCCGCTTCTTGTTCCCTCGGAAGTCCTGGAACTCCACCGTGCCGTCGATGAGGGCAAACAGGGTATCGTCCCCGCCCTTGCCAACGTTCGTGCCCGGGTGAATTCTGGTGCCGCGCTGGCGCACAATGATCGTGCCCGCGCTGACAGCCTGTCCGCCGAAACGCTTGACGCCCAGATACTGGGGGTTGGAGTCCCGCCCGTTCCTGGTTGATCCGCCTGCTTTTTTATGAGCCATGATTCACTCCTCTAACTTTGTCATAACGCCCAGTCGCCGTTTCAGGCGTACCGGATGGTTGGACATTAATTGGGCATTAACCGGTGATGCCGGTGATCTTGATCTCGGTGAACATCTGACGATGACCGTTCTTCCGGCGATAGTTCTTACGACGCTTCTTCTTGAAGACGACGATTTTGCGGCTGCGACCGTGGCTGAGAACCTCGGCAGCGACGCTGGCACCCTCGACGTTGGGAGTTCCGACCTTGACGTTGTCGCCATCGGCAAACATGAGAACTTCTTCGAAGGTCAGACTCGCGCCGACCTCACTGTCCAACAGGGGAACCTGAACCGTGGCCTCGGGAGCGACCCGATACTGCTGGTTCTTGATTTTCACGACGGCGTACATTGCTAATACTCCCTAGCGTCAGCGCTATTGTATCTGGCGGGACTGGCGCAGCATTGTGAAAAGCCGCGCGGCCCGAGTAGCGGACGCACAAAAACGTCCGTCAGGGCCAGTGCCTTATTGGTGCACGGGCCCGGATTCGATTGGCAAGCGGGTATAATAAGTACCTGAAGGGGGTTTCGTCAAGGTTTCCCGGCTAAAAATCACGGGAATTCCCCTCCCCCGCACCGATCTGGTTGACATCCTGAAGGATCATCGTAGTGTATCGGGCATGCAAACAAGCTGGGAATCCGGTTATTCGGGTTTCCTACGGTTTTAGAGGGTTTTCCCGCAATCAGGAGAATATTCGAACATGAGCGATCAAAAAGAACCCAGGGTCATCATTGTCGGCTCCGGCCCTGCCGGTTACACGGCGGGTATCTACCTCGGCCGCGCCAACATCCCCAATCTGCTTTTTGAAGGCGAACAGCCCGGTGGCCAGCTGACCATCACCACCGAAGTCGAAAACTACCCGGCCTTCCCCGACGGCATCGACGGCCCCGAACTGATGATGAAGTTCCGCGCCCAGGCCGAACGCTTCGGCACCGCAATCAAAGGTGAGACCGTCAAGTCAGTCGACATGTCCAGCCATCCCTTCAAGGTCACCACCACCGCCGGTGAGTATGTCGTGCCGGCCGTGATCATCGCCTCGGGCAGCACCGCCCGCTGGCTGGGGCTGCCCGGCGAAGAAGAATTCTTCGGCAAGGGCCTGAGCGCCTGCGCCACCTGCGACGGTTTCTTCTTCCGGGACCAGGAAGTCGCCGTGGTCGGCGGTGGAGATACGGCCCTCGAAGAGGCGATCTACCTGACGAACTTCGCCACCAAGGTCACTCTGGTGCATCGCCGGGACGAACTGCGCGGTTCAAAGATCATGCAGGACCGGGCCCTGGCCCACCCCAAGATCGAGATGGCCTGGAACAGCACCGTCGACAAGTACGTGCCCGACGACAACGGCAACCTGGTGGCTGTCACCCTGCTCGATACAGTCAACGGTGAGAAACGCGATCTGGCCGTATCGGGCTGCTTCATCGCCATCGGCCACACCCCCAACACCCAATTCCTCGACGGCCAACTGACCCTCGACGAAAACGGTTACCTGATCACCACTCCCGACCGCACCGCGACCAAAGTGGCCGGCATCTTCGCCTGCGGCGATGTCCAGGACCACTTCTACCGCCAGGCGATCACCTCGGCCGGAACCGGCTGCATGGCGGCGATGGAGGCTGAACGCTGGTTAGGCGAAAACGGTTTGTAGGGTGAAGTTGGGGTTCTTTCCCACAAAGAGAGACGCCCCCACCGGAACTGCTTAGCGCTTCGCGATGCGCTGTTCCGGTGGGGGCG
>CAZLUL010000344.1:0-3229 GCA_964562635.1 uncultured Fibrobacteraceae bacterium
AGCATCTATTCAAGCCTGGCAATGAGCACGTTCTGGAATACACGCAGAATTTTGTGGATATGGAATTGGGAAAAGTTGTTGAAATTGGAGGAAAGCACGGCTTTGTAAGGCGGAGCTTCCTGAGGATGAGGCACCTTTTTGGTGCGGGAAACACCCCAGCTTTGGCTGGGGTGTTTTTTTTGACGCGATCCTGCCTTCGGCGATGAATGCAGCATGTTGGCGAGCCAGCGGCACCGCCCGCCTGCTAGTCCTCCGTACCCTTGGCCGCCCAGTTGAACGACACCCAGCTCTTGGCCAGCGGATCCATGAACAGGTACTCCCGGTCCGGCAGCATCTGCTCGTCCGCGATCACCGTCACCATCAGCTTCGGATCCGGATCCTCGCGCGAGAGGTCACGGCTGTAGAGCGGGGGGTCCTGGTTGGGCTTGATCATCAGCACCGGCGCCGCTTGCGCCGCCGTGAACCAGAGGGTGCCGCCGGGGCAGTTCAGCAGGGCGACGCCGCCCTCATCGAGGATATCCTCCAGTTGCAGCCGGGACCGGCGCCAGGAAAACACCGCCGCGAGGGGTTCCATCTTCAGGCCCACGCCGCGGCGGGTGGACCCGGTGCCGTGCGGTGTGACCGAGGACAAGGACCGGCTGACGAACACGGCGCCCGACGGCACCGGGAACAGCAATCGGCACAGCGCATAGATCGCAATCGCCAGGATCGCGACCACTGCAAGCCAGGTGCGCAGGCTGGACCAGACGGTCCACGGATTGTCCGTGAAGTCGACTACGAGCGGCGCCGTGGGCCAAGCGGCCGGCTCCACGCCGGGCAACTGCAGGATGAAGCGGCCGGCGTGGCGTCCCGTGGCAACGCGCGCGGGGATGACGACCGCCACCTGCACCGGGCCCTGCACGGGAACACCCAAGGCCCCGGCAGTGACTCCTGGCCGGCCGGGCGCCAGCGGTACGCCGGCAACCTGGATGCGCGGCCGCTCCGTCGCTGGCGGCGCCCCGTCCCCGTCCGGCCCGTCCCAGACGAAGGTCAGCACCGCACCTGGCGTGCTCAGTGCGTAGTGGCTCGACTCCAGGTCCAGGGTGAACGGGCGCGGCTGGATTCTCAACAGGACAAAGAGATTCAGGACGCCGAACAGGACCGTCAGCAGTGCCAGTAGGCCAAAGGCCAGACTGATGCGCGAGGCGGTCCCACGGCGCACGATCGCCAGCTGTGCGGTGTCCCGGGGGAGTTGCGGTGTCATGGTGCATCCCCTCTGAACGGGGCGGTCCAGCCCGGCGCGCGCGGCACGCCCTCCAGCTTGAAGCCGGGCAGACGGCGCCCTTGCGCGTCGGTCACCACCAGGCGGGTGAGTGCTTCCACCTCGACACCGCGCGTCTGGGCGGGGTCCCGCACCGGGATCCCCAGGCTCTGCAGCGTGTCGAGCCGCACCGTGACCAACGCCGGGCCCTCGCTCAACCTGGCCACAGGAATGTCCGCGACGTAGGTCGCCTGCGCTCCTTCGCCGGAACCGGCCACGAGCGCGAAATCCAGCGGCAGGGTCTCTCCGGTGTCGCGCCGGATGGAACCGGGCAGTTGCGTCGGCAGGTTGCCGTACACCTGGCCCCCGGTGACGGCCGCGCCGTCGGCGTAGCGGCACATATACAGCCTGGCCTTGGGCAATTCCCCCCCGGAACCCTGGCGGCAGATCTCCGGCACGGCCAGGGTCCAGCCGTAGCTCGGTTCGAGGTAGACGGACGTTTCCGTCACCGCTCCGCCAACCGGCACCAACAGCCAATCGCCCGCGCTGTCGTCCGCCAACACACCGGTCCAGAAACGGCCCTGTCCGCCGAGATCGACCGCGCGGTCGCCCCGGACCAGTCGCAACGACTTCAGCGGTGCGTCGCTGGTGACCTGCACCGCGATGGCCCGGGTGTCGTCCGGCACGCGGAATCGCGTTCCGCCCGGCGCGACCGGAAGCGCACTCATGTGGAACCAGCGGGCGAACGCTGCGCCGAAGTGGCCGACCAGTTCTTCGGCGCTGCGGCAATGCGTCACGCCCACCTCGGTGCCCCAAAAGCGGGCGTTGGCGTCGTCCCCGGACAGCATCCGGCGCACGGCCGCCAGGTCGGACCGCCAAGGCCGCGTATCGAGGTAGAGCGGGAACCAGGCCAGGGGCGCCGACTCGTCGCCGGCCACGGGGAAACGGGCTTCCAGGAGGTGCGCCAGGCGCGCGGCGACCCCGGCGGCGATGTCGACGTTCGGGGGCATGTCGGTCTTGTTGATGGGCTGCTCGCCCGCGCGCCGGTCGAAGATCAGCGGACCGCCGACCGCCGCCAGCCGGTCGGTCACGGTCCCGCGCCGGGCGCAGCTTCGATAGCGCTCGCGCTCGGCGTCCGACAGCAGCGGCGTGAAGCAGGGATGCGGTTCCATCGGCCCGTCGGTCATGAACAGGACGGCCGGCGGGCTCGGCGCACCGGCCACGAGCCCGGCCACGGCGTCCAGAGCCGCGGCGTAGTCCGAGTCCTGGGCGCGGCGCGGGTCCTCGCCCGGATCCCCGCCCCACGCGAGGGGGCGCCCCAGGTAGCGAACGAGCGCGTCGGAGAACCGCTTCCGGTTCGTGTCCGTCACCGTGAGAAAGAGCTCCCCGTCGCCGCTCCAGTCGATGGTCTGGGCCACGGTGCCGAACAGGACCACGGCGATCCCGGCGCCCCCGTCGTCTCCGGAGACTTCGCCCCACATGCGGGCGTAGGTGTCAAAGAACCGGAGCGCGGCCACCGTCTGCAGGCGCTGCCCATCCGAGGGACGCGAGACGACACCCATGCTGCCGGAAACGTCAAGCACCAGCACGGCCCGCGGCTCAGCGAGCCGGGGCAGCCATGGAGCCGGCGGCGGGGGCGCCGGCAAGGCGGTGATCGGCTCGGCGTTTGACGGGGGCTCCACCGGCGTTCTCAGGAAATGGAACGCCAGCACGCCGGCTGACAGCAGGGCCACGGCGAAAATGCCATTGAGAATGGAGTTTGATTTATTGCGCATGTCACAACGAATAAGGGATTCGGCGCAAGATGCCAATGGAAGTTTCGCCTGGACCGACTCTATCACCACTGTGCCTGTCAAATATTTCGTCCGTGCCTCTGGCAATGAAGCTCCCGTCCGGAAGCTTTTGGTGTCCCGGTAGTGGTTGCTGCCGATTTCGACCCACCACATGCAATCGTAGGATCCTCGCGGATCCTCGACCCGCCTGATCCGC
>CAZLUL010000345.1:0-3218 GCA_964562635.1 uncultured Fibrobacteraceae bacterium
ACCCCGTTGCAGGCGGGTGCGCCTGCCCTGACAGGCGAATTCCGGAAACATTCCGATCACCCCGCCAGTCGAACTGAGACGTTCCACGTCGCCGGATTTGCGCAACAACATGGGTGCAACGTGGCCGGCGTTGACATACCGCATCCGACCGGTGTCCAGTTCCAGTTCCGCCAGAAACAGGGTCACATACTGATCACGCGACAGCTTTGACCGCAACGTGCGGTGCAGCTGCTGCACCAGGGTGCAGGGCCGGTCGCAGAATCCGCCCAGGGCCGGGATCAGCACCGAACAGGCCGCCATGGCCAGGGCGGCGGGCAGGCCTTTGCCAGCCACATCCCCCAACGCCACAACGATTTTTCCCTCCAGCGGTTCGCTCACATGAAAAAAGTCGCCCCCGATCGCGAAGCAGGACTCGAGCCGGGCAGCCACTTCGTATCCCGGCACGGTCGGCACGTGGGTCGGGCACATCCGGGACTGAATACGCTTGGCGACAGTCAGCTCCTGCACCAGATCTCGGTTCCTTAATTTGACGGCAATGGCGTTGGCCGAGGCGGTCAGCACATCGAGATCACGGCGGTCGAATTCCACCTGCGGACTGAAAGTTTCGGCGCAGAGAATTCCCCGCACCCGGTCGTTGTCGAACAGTGGCACCGCCATGGCCGCCGCTCCCGGCGCTGTCGGCAACCTTTCGACCGGCCAGACCCGGAACAACCCGCGGCGTTTTTCGCAAACTTCTGCAATGATCGACTCATTGGGCACGATCCTCGCTTTGTCTTCCCCGGTTTTGCTCCACGCCCCCCACACCTCATGGGGCGAGCCCGGGCCGAAGTCGAGCATCAGCACCACGCGATCACAATTGACCCAGCGGCTGACAAAACTGCAGGCCCGGTCGTCGAATTCCTCGTCCAGACCGGTGTCGGCAATCAGGGCAAAGAGCGACCTGAGCATTTCACCAACATTGTGGGGCGAAATACCGACATAGCCTTGCTCCACGTCGCGGTGAATGTGGGGTGCTAGGTGTTCGTAGGTGGTCATACCGGCCGATGTGCCGGTGGCGGCCAGGCGGGAGAGAGAAACGCCGGCAACATGCACCGTGCTTTGCGGTGGGACTTCGGATTCGTGATTGCCCGAGGTGATCGGCACACCGTCAATATCAGTGCCGTTGCGCGAACCCAGATCCGAGACAAAAAGGTGGTTGCCGGCAATTCGCAGCAGGGCGTGCTCGGAGCTGACCTCCCCACGGGTCAGACGAATATCCGCCCCGGGGCTGCGTCCGACCAGATACTCACCGTCGTCCAGTTCATATTGCGAGCGTTGGTCCGCATTGTTCAGGTACAAGCGCACGGCAATCTCCGATAGCTCTTGGCTGCCATGGCGAGATTTTGCCCTGGGGTCACTGGATGTTACGGCGGGTAGAAGGCATCCCCCGAGCCTTGATTGCAACATACAGAAAATGGATGCGGGTTGCCAATCCGCGCCACTGGGCCGATTGTTCCATTTCGGTCGAACTGCTTACCCTGGTTCAGTCTACAGTGGCCGCAATAGAAAAATGCGGCCGGGCACACCTGGTCGTGGCAGGCGGCGTGATGGCGCAGACTGCTTACACTGTCTGGGAACCAGAATGCAGTGGACCGCCAGTGCCGCATCGCCAATAATCCCGATGTGAGAATAATGACCCCACAGGAGGCCCCCGTGAGCGACACACCGCTGCGCATCACCAGCATGCAAAACGACCAGATCAAGGCCCTGGTCCGCCTGCGCAATCGGCGCGAGCGGGACCAGCATCAGGTCACGCTCATTGAAGAGCCGTTGGTGATCGGCCGGGCCCTGGCCGAAGGTTATCCCCTGCACACCGTCTATTTCTGCCCGGAGAATCTGCGGGAACAGGACCGCGCCTTGCTGGAAGAGGTGCGGCAAGCCGCCTCGACGGTCGTCGAATTGAGCGCCCCGGTCATGGCCAAGGTCTCGTACCGGAATCATCCCGAAGGATTGCTGGTTGTCGCTCCTCAGCGGCGCAGCAAATTGGGCGACCTGGTGGCCAACCGCACCACGCCCCCCCTGCTGGTGGTGCTCGAGGGCGTCGAGAAACCCGGCAATCTCGGCGCTGTCCTGCGCGTCGCCGATGGGGCCGGGGCCGACGGGGTCATCGTTTGCGGCCAGGGCACCGACCTGTTCAACCCCAATGTTTTGCGGGCCAGTCGCGGGGCTTTCTTTTCGGTGCCCACAGTCGATTGCACGGTGGTCGAACTGAGAGAATTCCTGGCCACGGAAAAAATCCGGGCCGTGGCCACCAGCCCCATTGCCGATCACGCCTGGGACCAGACCGACCTGACGGTGCCGGTGGCGGTCATTCTGGGCACCGAACACGACGGCCTGAGCACCGATTTGCTCAGCGGCGCCGACGCCACCATCGGCATTCCGATGCTGGGCCAGGGCGATTCCCTGAACGTGGCCACTTCGGCGGCCATCCTGCTCTATGAAGCCGTGCGCCAGCGCCAGACCAAAGCATGACAACCAACCCAATCTGACGACAATGAAGGGCGATCATGACCAATACGTTCTACAACGAATTTGACCAGGCCGAGCTGGATCCGCGCGCCGCCGACTACCGCTCGACCTTTCAGCGCGGCCGCGATCGCCTGATCCACAACGCGGCCTTCCGCCGCTTGCAGGCCAAGACACAGGTGTTTCTTTCCGGCGAATACGATTTTTACCGCACCCGCCTGACCCACAGCATCGAAGTGGCCCAGATCGCCGGCTCCATCGCCCGCTATCTCAACAGCACCAGCGCCCCGCTGGGACCGGACTTCCACATCGACTACGCGCTGGTCGAATCCACGGCCCTGGCCCACGACATCGGGCACCCACCTTTTGGCCACGCGGGCGAGAGTCGCCTGCACACACTGATGAAACCCTGGGGTGGTTTCGAGGGCAACGCCCAGACCCTGCGCCTGATCACCGAAATCATCTTCACCAGCGGTCGCAGTCGCCGCGGCATGAACCCCACCCGCGCCTTCATGGACGGCGTGCTCAAGTACAAGACCCTGTTCAGCGAGTGGGACGACCCCAAAAGGCATTTCATCTACGACGATCAGAAACAGTACCTGGATTTTGTCTTCGACGGCCGCTCGTTTCCGGACGAGATGACCCCCGGCAAGGCACGCAACGGTTTCCGCAGCCTCGAATGCCAGATCATGGACTGGGCCGACGACACCGCC
>CAZLUL010000346.1:0-3212 GCA_964562635.1 uncultured Fibrobacteraceae bacterium
GGGGGGTGCTCACCGGTAATCAATCCTGCTGCTATTATGATGGCTGGGCGACCTGTGTTTCTCGTCAGTCGAACCCCAGGAATCGGCCGAACAACGCCGTCCGCCGAAAGGCCACCAGGTCCGGGTACGCCCTTCTTCCCACCGCGTGTTCGTCGAACTTCAACTCCACCAAGCCAAACAGCGAGAGCGGTTCGAGTAGGCGCTTTTTCACTACGATTTGATTTGTTTCCCTGAACGGTAATCGGGCCAACTCTGCATCGACAAGGGGCAGGATGCAGCGCTCGTGGGCCACTGCAATGTCGTGCCAGCCTTCATCCAGGCAGGCCAACTGCTTAAAGCAGTAGGCGAGAGATTGCTGAAACCCGTCGCTCACGTTCAGGCGGTCGCGGTAGCCGAGATTATAGACCTGAAAGGCGGCTGCAAAGAGGGCATTGTACAAGATGGGCCACTCGGCTTGGGCCAGGATGTCGCGCGTGCGTTTTAGCGCTACGATGCGGCCGCGGTACAGGCGAACGAGCTTGGCAATCTTCAGCCAGAGGCGCAACTCGTGCAGAACGAAGATGTCTTCCTCGTTGGTGACCTTGTTGTAGTGGCGAATGTATTGGAGGTCACAGGCCGGGATGTCAAGTTGGTCGAGCATGCCGCCAACAAATTTGCGGTTGAGGTTGCCGTTCTTGGTGGCGCGTGTGCCCTTGTCACCGAGAGCGGTGATGAAGGCGACGGCGCGTTTGATGATGAGTGTGTCCTTGACCGACTCGGGCGTGAGGTTGTCTGGACGCAGGCAGAGGCCGGGCGAGTCTGTGGTCCAGTCGTTGGAGAGCAGAGCGCCGACCTGTTCGGTAGTGAGGCCATGGAACATGGGACGGGAAATTTTGTCATGGCGGGCGGCAAGGATACCGACCGCCCGGTCGGCCAGTTCTTTGTTGGTGATCGGCAGTTTGTCGGCCAGCGTCTCGACCATCTGCTGGAATTTGAAGTCGGCCCAACCGGGTACCGTGCATTCGAGTTTGTCGATAATCGCGTGGAGGTTTTTGGAGCCGTATTCGGCCGCGTGCGGCGGTGATATGGCGTCGCGTTGTTGGGTTTCGTGCTGATCGGTGAGGCGAACGAGGAGATGTTCCAAAGTGCTGCGTGTTTTGGGGTTCTTGATGGTTCGCAGGGTCAT
Organism: uncultured Fibrobacteraceae bacterium; assembly: GCA_964562635.1. Classification (GTDB taxonomy): domain Bacteria; phylum Krumholzibacteriota; class Krumholzibacteriia; order LZORAL124-64-63; family LZORAL124-64-63; genus JAGRNP01. The sequence goes on from CAZLUL010000346.1 coordinate 1,166, forward strand.
GGTGAGGTGTTGGGTGAGGACGAGGTAGTCGTCGTCAGAAAGGGTGAGGTGCAGAGCGTCGTCGACTTTTTGAGCAGTGTCGATTTTTTGGCGGACGACAGCGGGCAGGGCGATGCTGCGTAGCAGGAGGGTCTGGTCACTGAGGGTTAGGGACAGGAGCATTGGGTTTCCTTTTCAGGCCGTGCGGCTTTTGACAACCAAATCGACTTCACAATCCAGAACATGCAGCAGGTAGAGCACCTTGTCGACCGACTTGCGGTTGTTGGTGGGGTCTATCAGGCGGTAGAACTGAGCAGGAGACGTGCCCAGGCGCCGGATGATTTCCCGTTTGGAGAGTTGGCTCTCGGTGAGGCATTTCTGGGCTTCAATCGTCAGCTTATAAAGAAGCAAGTCGCGCAGGTAGCCAGGGTCCTGGTTGTAGGCGCGGACCTGTTCGATGTGGACTGAGCCTTCGGCGCCCGAGGCGAGGTGGTAGGTGAAGGCCTCGCGGTCGAGTTCATCGTCGATGGAGACGGTGACGACGGGGTCTTCGGTGCTGGGTGCCGGGTGGGCCTTGGCGTAGGGAAAGAGATATGGCTGACGCCACGTACCGACTTCGAAGGCTCGTTTGCGGTTGTTGGGTTTAATGGAGCGCATTTTCATAGTTTTCCCTCGGAGTCGAGCTCGCGAATCAGTTTGATAACTGTTTGGGATGCCCGGCCGTCCATTGGCTGATCTTTGACATATAAATGTTACCTTCTGTGGTACTAGTTGTCAATCGTCGGGCAAGGGGCGGGACGCATGAGTGTGGGATTGGCTAACGCGGGCAGGTATTGGACCAGGGATCAATATTTTTTAAAGCATTGTATTACATCGGGTTAATAGTTGTGGGTGGGCGTTTCGCGGTAAACACCGTCAACCCCCCATGACTGCAGAACACAACATGTAAACTCCCGTTGTCGCAGAGATAACCCAACCCCTTAAAGCTCAGGCTTGCCCCGCAAAGTCGACGCCGGCTTGGGGCGTAAGCTTACCCAAAGTACGGACAACTCAAAAGTCTACCGGCCATCAAACGGCCACAGCCGACGCCAAAGCGGCTGGCGCCCCTCGAACACCTCAGCCACAACCCGCAGCACCTCATCCCCACTCAGCGCGCTGCCTGCCTGACGGGGGGAACCACCGATGTCGGAGGCCCCTCCCCAGAGATTGCTGTCGGCGGCGTTGCTGTCGACCCGGTTCAGGGCCGCGTAGATTTCCACGAGACTCTTGGTCATGAACATGTCCGTTTGCCGCAAGGTGAAACGGCCGTCGCCGGTATCGAGCGCCACCAGCCCCAGGCGGTCGCCGAAGCGCTCTTTCAGGCGCTCCTCCACCGCATAGATGCCCTGCCGTGAGCGACACAGAATGGCCAGCTTTTTTGGAGCCAGCGTGACGCGACCAAGCTCCGTCACCTCGAGAAGATCCGCCAACTCGCCAACCGGCAGCAATTCCCGGTCCAACCGCTGCAGGAGATCGCAGGTGTAGGCCGTCAGGTCGGAGTCAGCCCAGGTGCCACTTTCCTTCAGGCTTATCTCGGTGCCGCGGAGGTCATCGATCCGGCTGCGGTACTGATCCCACATGGGGCGGGGAAACCCGGACAGCACCGGCTTGTCGGTGCCGTGCGCGTCGATGACACCTTCGACCCGGATCAGCGGCATGGCGTGGTACAGCAGTTTGCCGCTGCCGGCCCGCAGCGACGCGTGGTTCATGAGCACCCAGGCCGCCAGCACGGCGTCGAGATCAGGATCGTTGATATAGAGTTGCCACTCGCCCTCTTCCAGCGGCAGCCCGTCGAGCACCATCACGACCGCCTGCTCGCACGTGGCCAGCATGAAGCCCCGTGGTGTGCCGCCGGCGTGATGGTCGAGGGAATAGTGCCGGCCACTGTTGTCCAGGAAGGGAGGGCCGGTGAACGCCCCGTCGAGGAAGATGGTCTGCGGTGGGTATTTCTCGCGGCCCTCCTCGTCGACCGCAAGCCCCCAGCGCACGTGCAGGTGGATATTGGGCGAGCCGCCACACTCCAGATACG
>CAZLUL010000347.1:0-3206 GCA_964562635.1 uncultured Fibrobacteraceae bacterium
AGGGTCGAACCGAGGTTTATTCAGGTAACTGCGGTTCGACCCCAGTTTCTGAAAGGGGGTCTGCCCCCAATTTCACTCGGTCGTGATACTGGCGTCTTCCATCATCACCGCAAAACTGTATCCGGCCCCAAAGTCCTTGTTCAGGATAATCCTGCCAGTGAGTACCACGGTCTCGCCCACAGCGGTGGTGGCCTGGCTGGTCACGGTGAGATCGTTGTTGCTATCGGCCGCATCGCCGGAGCCGTCCTGGATATGGATGAAGTTCTTGCCCAGGATACCCCCGTTGTACTTGACTACCTTGCCGCGCAAGCTGATCTGCTGGTCGGCCAATGCATCCTTGTTGGCGTACACGTAGGCGATGTTCTGACCTGGCTCGAGCACGGGTACTTTGGTATCCGCAGCTTTCGTTTCTACGGCGCCATCGATACTCGGGTGTCCGGTTGGTAGTGCGCCACCGGGCTGACTCTCTGACACTGCAGGTGTCGACAGGTTTTCCATCGCACCAGCGAAATACACGACATCGAACGTACGGTTCAGGCTCTTGCTTTCAAACTGAGACATTGCCATGCCTTGGGAGGCCTGTACCACGTCACCAACCGTCACGGCTATCTGGCGCCCGGCCACCCAGCGGGTGTCGCGGTCGGTGTCGATGGATACATAGGTATACCCGCCGGAATTCATAGTTTCCAGCACTGTGCCACGTACTGCACCTTCAGGAACCGGGGAAGCCATCGCCGGGTTATCAGTGACCGGCTCTTGTCCGGATTCCACACACCCAACCTGGGTCAGGAGCAAAGCCGCGGCCAATGCGGCGACCGTCAGCATTCGAATGACTAATTTCAAGGTTGGATCTCCATTGGTTGGACTATTGATTTCCAAGGCGGATTTGTCGCACGTGTAGTACATGGTTTCTATACGAGCAACTGCCTATTTCCGTTGCTTACAGGGGCAGAAGGGGGGCAGAAGGGGTCTGACCCCATTTTCTTGGGTTAAACTGCAGCTTCAATAACAAGGAGGCGATCCCATGAGTTGGAAGCCCATTCAAATAATCGCAGTCGTAAGTGTTCTTTTTATCGCAGCCTGTTCCAAACCAGGATCTGATGCTACATCCGCGCCGCAGCCAGTTGATGAGGCGACACCCGCCGCCGTGTCATCGCCAGTGCCGGTCGCTGGGGAAGAGGGTGGCAGAGATCCGACTATTGTTGACTCCGACCATTACACGACGGCATTCGAGAATGATGCGGTTCGCATTGTCAGGATCGCCTATGGCGCCGGGGAAGAATCGGTCATGCACTACCACCCGGACAGTGTCGCGGTCTTCGTGACCGACCAAATGGTACAGATGACGATGTCCGACGGGTCAACCGAGGAGTTTCCGGCCAAAGCGGGCGATGCCACGTTCACTCCGGGCGGTCAGCATCTGCCCAAAAACAACTCCGACTCGCCCCTGGAACTGGTGCTGGTCGAACTCAAACCACGGGAATCGGCCAAGGTAGAGCCAAGCGGCCCGCACGCGACTGACGTGGATCCGGACCACTACACGCCGGAATTTGAGAACGACGCGGTTTGCATTGTCAGGATCGCATACGGCGCCGGGGAAGAATCGGTCATGCATTACCACCCGGACAGTGTCGCAGTCTTCCTGACCGATCACCTGGTTGAGATGACAATGGCGGACGGATCGACCGAGGAGATTTCGGCCAAAGCGGGCGACGCCATATTCATTCCTGGCGGCCAGCATCTGCCCAAGAATATCTCCGATGAAGCCTGGGAAGTGGTACTGATCGAGTTAAAATAGCGAGTCGAAAACAGGGGACAGACCCCTCTCTTGGGGGTCTGTCCCCTTCACGACCTTCACGAACCCAGCTGAAACAGGAATTCCTGCATGCCGTTGCCAAGTAGCCGCGCGCGGTCCAGGACAAAACTTCCCATGCTGCTTCCCAGCTCTTCGGGCGAATAACGGGGGGCTGTGATCGCTGTGCTCGAGGCACTGTGATCGATGAGCTCGCCGTCCGCGGAAGGGACGAAGTGGGCGGGATGCGCCGGCATGTCGCGACCGGCATAAAAAATCAGGGCATGGGCAAGGGCGCCGGGGCGGGCGCGGCGACCGACCGTATTCATCAAAGCTGACAGCGCATCGAGCGTCAGGTAGTTGGGCAGGTCCCAGCAAAGTACCAGGTCGATCGCCTCGTCCGTCAGCCGGTTCGGTAACAAAGATTCGGCCGCGTCGACCAACGCAGCGCCGGGCTCCGTCACATTCAGTTGATCGATGCTGCCGAAATGCGGGAGGTCCGCGATTTCCACGCAGCAACGGGCGCGTCCGAGCAGTGTCAGCATCGCGGTCGAGGCGGCACCAAGGTCGAGAACGACGTGCCGCTGGGTTTCATCCAGTCCGGCCACCAGATCCTGAAACAGGGGCGCGTGAAATGCCGTCGGTGGGTCCCGCGGCACCCGGGCGCTCGCCCGTCTCAATGAGGCGGTCACTTTCCTTATGAGGTCCCGGTCGGCGGGTTCAGGTTCGCGCTACCGTCTTTCGCAGGCCTTTTGGGCGGGACCTTGCTGGCGTCCGCATTGCCGGATTTATTCACGACGATTGACTTGTCGGTTCCGCTGGTCGCCGTCGTGCCCAGCGCTTTTTCTACTGCGGCCGGGTCCATCTCGATCGAGCCTTTAAAGTGCGCGCCTTCCTCGATACTGACCCTTGGCGAAATGATGTTGCCCTGTACCCGGGCGTTGACATGGACGGTCACCCGCTCGGTTGCGTACAAGTCACCTCTGGTCTCACCGTCCACAGCGATCGACTTGGCATATACGTCGGCCTTGACCTTGCCCTCTTTGCCGATGGTCAGAGCGTTGTTCCTGAGTTCGACGTTGCCGCTCACATCGCCTTCGATGCGCAGGTCCTCGTCGCCGCGCAGGTCACCTTTGATCTGGATTGAGCGGCCTATAATGGCCGAATCGCCGCCGCGATCAGCCGATTTGGACCTGAAGGACCCAAAGTTCTTGTCCGAATCAGACCGGGCTGCATTCTGCGACTCGTTGCTGTTGTCGTCTTTCTTGTTGCGCTCGAACATGCTGCTCTCCCTACGTTACCTTGCAGCAGTAACTAACACGCTGCCAATGTGCTAACAAGTGTCGCAGAATTTCGACGCGGGGGCATCAGTTTCGTCTCTATTTCAACCAAGCCCCACCGGTGGACCTCTTTC
>CAZLUL010000348.1:0-3205 GCA_964562635.1 uncultured Fibrobacteraceae bacterium
ATTTGATTTTCCATTGGGCCATACTAAGGGTCATTGGTCGGGTGCGCCAGCGGGTTGTGAAGAGGATAGGCTAAAATCCAGCGATGATTCGCACCAGAAGCAGAGCCCTCAGCGACGGCGAAGCCATCGCCCGAAAAGTCAGCTTTCAATTCCGTGATGGAGGTGCAGCGAGCTCTTTAAGGTGATCTTGGGCTGGAGATTGACACGCGGTTGCCCCAAATGGTAGCTTGCCACGAGTACAAGGCTCCGGCCGGCATTGAAACCACCTGAATGGTCTCTATCCTCTCCATCAATATCTCCAAGATAACTTCCCCGAGGACCACGCTATGATCGGCAAATCGCTACTGCATTACGAAGTCACCGAATCGCTGGGTAAGGGCGGTATGGGCGAAGTCTTCCGCGCCCGTGATACCAAACTGGGCCGTGACGTAGCACTCAAAATCATGCCGCCCGGGCTCAGTGGTGACCCCGAGCGCGAGGCCCGCTTCCAACGGGAAGCCCGTGCCCTGGCCGCTTTGCAGCACCCCAATGTCGCCTCCGTCTATGGCTTTGAAGAAGTCGACGACGTGCGCTTCATCATCATGGAGCTCATCGAAGGTTCAGACCTGACCAAACGCATGGGCAATGGTCCGGTGCCAGTCGCCGACGTGTTGACCATTGCGCGCCAGATTGCCGCCGGCCTTGAGGCTGCCCATGATTCGGGGATCGTGCATCGGGATCTTAAGCCCGCCAACATCATGGAAACCGTCGAGGGCGACGTCAAAATTTTGGACTTCGGCTTGGCCCAAGCCTGGATTGGTGACGAGCAAAACCAAGTCGAATCGTCGGCCACACCCACCATCACCGCGGCCATGACGCAGATGGGCGCCATCATGGGGACGGCGGCTTATATGAGCCCCGAACAGGCTCGCGGCAGCAACGTCGATCGGCGCGCTGATATCTGGGCTTTTGGCGTGATTCTGTTTGAAATGCTGACGGGTAAGCAACTCTTCAAGGGTGAATCCGTGAGCGATACCTTGGCTGCGGTGCTGCGCGACCAGCTGGATTGGGATCTATTGCCGGTCGATGAGGCACCCGAGCTGTGCCGCCTGATCGAGCGTTGCCTTGAGCGCAAAGCCAAACAGCGACTGCGGGATATTGGCGAAGCGCGAATTTTTCTGCAGGACGGCGGAGCCAATTCTTCGCTCTTGAATTTCACCTTGCCTGAGTCGGCGCTGGCCGGTGAATCGGCGCCAAGCGCCAAATCTTCGTGGCCCAAACTGGCAATTATCAGCTTCGTCTGCCTGGCGCTTGGTGCGGCAATTGGCTGGCAGTTTTTAGCCCAATCGCCGCCGACGCAAGTGGTCCACGCCATGATACCGCCGCCAACGGGGCTGGTGTATCAGCTGAATGATTTGTATCCGGGCGTGCCGACGTTGTCACCCGACGGTACGATGATCGCCTATTCGGCCACCAACGCCGAAAACGAAACGTTCCTGTATTTGAGGCACATCGATGAAGGTGTGCCGATGAAACTCTCGGATACCGAACAGACAGCCTATCCGTTCTGGTCATCCGACAGCAGATTTATCGGGTTTTTCGATTACAAAAACAAAAAATTGAAAAAGGTTGCTGCCACCGGTGGCTCGCCCATCACGCTCTGTGCCGCCGAAAACGGCAAAGGCGGTAGCTGGAATCATGAAGGCACCATTGTGTTTGCGCCGACCGCTAATTCCGCTATTCACATGGTCAAGGACATCGGCGGTGACCCGGTGCCCCTATCCAAACTGGATTCCTCATCAAATTCTTACCGTCAACCACGCTTTTTGCCGGATGGCCATTCGTATCTGTTTGTCGCGCGGAGCAACTCCAATTCAAGACTGAATCAAATCTTTGTCGCCGATTTGGACACCAACATTGTGCCGCGCATCATCAGCCAAAGCGAAAGCAATGCGGAATACGCCAACGGTTATTTGTTGACCGTCAAAGACGGAGCCTTGATGGCTTCTGCGTTCACGCCCGACCAACCCAAGGTCATCAGCGGGGCCGTTCCCTTGGTCGACGATATCCTGAATCTCAACGGAGCCGCGGTAGCTGGATTCTCAGTATCCCCCACCGGATCGCTCACCTTTTTGACGGGGACCAGCAGCACTTCAGATGAGCCTCTGGTCTGGATAGATACCACAACGGGCCAGAGCACCCCAATGGGCCAGCCTGGGGAATATGGGGATGTGAGTTTGTCTCCCGACGGAAAACTGGCGGTCCTGGTGGTGGCCTCCGGAGATCGCGGAGAGTCCGACTTGTGGTTGCTGGACCTGGAAACCGAATTGATGACGCGCTTCACTTTCTCGGAGGGATCTGAACAGCGACCCGTGTGGTCGCCGGATTCCGACGTATTGTTCTATGCTTCCACCGTGGATTCGTTGACACAGGTCATCCGCCAAGCCATCGAAGGGCAGGGACATTCGGATGTTCTGTACGAATCCGATACAATGGTTTTCCCGTCCGACGTTTCACCAGATGGCCAACATCTCCTCTTGAGCGTTAGGTCTAAGAATTCGCAACTTCAATTGACCCGTTTGTCTCTCCAAAACCCAGATGCGGACTTGGAAATTCTCAAGAGTAGCGACACGGTTTCAGCTGGTGGTGGGATCTACTCTCCGGACGGCCGCTGGATCGCGTACATTACTGAGTCGGAATCAGGCTGGGATACATTTGTCATGGCGGCCGAGGGAGGAAACCGGGTGTGGCAGGTCACGACCGAGGGGACCGTCTATCCCAAGTGGGCGAAAGACGGAACCGAATTATGGTCCACTAGTTTTTCCGGCGAAGTTATCCAGATGGCAGTCGACGGTTCGACGAACACATTCCGCGTCGGAGGACGTTCCCAAACGCTGACCGCCAGTGTTCCCGACGGCGACGGGACGTACTACGACCTCGCTCCGGACAACTCGCGGATATTGGTGATTGGCGGTGTCAGAAACCGGGAAGTCGAATCGTCGTTATTGCACTACGTGAATGACTGGCAAAGCGCGCTCGCCCGGTAGTTGCGGCCAAGTATAGTCGTTACCGGCACTCAATCCGCAGTTGGGGCACTGACAGCACCCACTGGCGACAAGGAACCCGGAGCGGCACGTTGTCGACCATGTGGGCAGCCGCCTTGACCATACCTTCCCGCCGTTTCCCGCAGACTAAAATGACAGCCAGAAGGCGATTTCCGGATAGA
>CAZLUL010000349.1:0-3197 GCA_964562635.1 uncultured Fibrobacteraceae bacterium
GAGGTGCTGGACGAGTTTCGGGCCAAACGCATCCATATGGCCGTGGTGATCGACGAATACGGTGGCACCGCGGGCCTGGTCACTCTCGAAGACGTGATCGAAGAAATCGTGGGCGAAATTGAAGACGAGTTTGACGAGGAGGAGCGCCTGCTGACCTGGGTTGATGAGAGCACCGTGCGCTTGGATCCCAAGATTAACCTGGAGGATCTGGCCGAGGAATTGGGGGTGACCTTCGCCGAAGCCGAAGGGGTGGATACGAGCGAGACTCTGGGCGGCCTGATTTACGAGGCGGCTGGCAATGTGCCCAGCCAGGGTGATACCATGGAGGTGGCCGGCTTCCAGGTCACGGTCGAAGAGGTGACGGACCAGCGCCTGATGGTGGTGCTGATGAAGTACGGACAGGAACTGCCGGGGTTTTCCCGCAGCTCCGAAGCGGAATCCGAATAGGAAAGCGAATAGGGAAGCGCCGTGTTGAAATTTTTGCAACGGCATTTTTTGACGGGACTGCTGGCCATCACGCCATTGGCGATCACCAGTCTGATCCTGTGGCGTTTCTATGAATTCATCAGTGCGAGGATGCGGCCGTTGTTGGCGCGCATCCCGGCCTTGAGCGAGGCCTATCCTGATTTTTTCCTGACCCTAGCCGGCGTTCTGGTCTTCGTTCTGCTCATCACCCTGGTGGGGATGTTCACCCGCAATCTCATCGGCGTGGCTTTCTTCCGTTTGCTCGAACGGTTCTTCAAACAGATTCCGGTGGTCAAGAGCCTGTTTTCGGCGGTGCAACAGATCGCCAGCGTATTTCTGCAGGATCAGCGCAAGGCCTTTCAGAAAGTGGTGGTCTTTGCCTACCCGCGACAGGGCTTGTATTCCCTGGGCTTTGTTACCCGGGACGAGGCAGCCGACAAAATGGTGACCGTGTTCCTGCCCACAGCTCCCAACCCGACTTCCGGTTATATGCTGCTGGTGCCGCGGATAGACGTTCGCCAGGTGGATATTCCCATCGAAGAGGCCATCAAGCTGATCGTCTCAGGCGGATCGATCATGACCGAAGCCCAGTCCCGGCTCATTGAAGCGGCAACCGTTGCCAACCGGATCCCGGAAACCGACGCGACAGGGGGTGCCTGATGACCGACGAAATCAAGGACGGACCCGATTCGGCGGAGGCCGACAAACTGGATGAGCGGGTGCTTGATCCGGGCAACCTGGATGCCGAGCATCACGCCCTGGAATTGGAATTTCGCGAGCACCTGGAGAGCGGCGACCAGGAATACGTGCGCGAATTGGCCCTGGGGCTTTCGCCTGGTGATTTGTCCGAGGTGCTGCGGCCGTTGAGCGTCGAAGACACCACTTCGATCCTGAAATTGCTGCCGCCCGATGAACTGGCCGAGGTCTTGAGCGAGATCGATAATCGCAGCCTGAGTGTGCTGCTCGAATTGCTGGATGTGGCGGAGATCGCCGATCTCATTGAAGAGATGCCCTCTGATGACGGGGCCGATGTCATCGCCGAACTGGACCAGGAGCAGGCGGCCGAAGTTTTGGCGGCCATGGATGAGGAAGAACGCTCCGAAGTTGCCGAGCTGTTGCAGTATGCCCCGGAGACGGCCGGTGGCCTGATGGGCAAGGAGTACACCACGTGTACCGAACAGCAGACGGCCGCCGAAGCGGTCACGGCCCTGCGCGGTCTCGAAGAAGGCGATCTGGAGGAAACCCATTTTGTGTACGTGGTGGACAATCGCGGTCGCCTGACCGGTCGGGTGCCCCTGTACCGCCTGGTGATCTCGGGTTCGGACCAACCGGTCAGTGAGCTGATGGAAACCGATCCCCTGTATGTTGAAGTGGATCTTGACCAGGAAGAAGTGGCCAGCTTTGCCCGCATGCACGACTTGATCTCGGTGCCGGTGGTTGATCACCAGATGCGTCTGGTGGGGCGGATCACCGCCGATGATGTGCTGGACGTGATGGAGGAAGAGGCCACCGAGGATATCTCGCACCTGGCCGGTGTGAGTGTCGAAGAATTTGGTGAGCAGAGCTCGTTCCGGGTCGCGCGCTCGCGCCTGCCCTGGCTGTTTGGGGCCCTGTTGGGGCAGCTGGGTGCCGTGGCGGTGTTGAACCATTTTGAAGCGAGCCTTGAGGCCCGCGTGACGCTGGTGATTTACATTCCGATGATCATGGCCATGGCCGGCAATATCGGCATCCAGAATTCTTCCGTGGTGGTGCGGGGGTTGGCCACTGGTGAAATCGATTTTTTCCATCTGGGTCGCCATCTGCTGCGCGAGCTGGGCACCGCCTGCATGGTGGGCCTTTCGATCGCGGTGGCCATTGCGGTGGTATCACTGATCTTCAGCGGCGATCCCGCAGTCTCCCTGGTATTGGGCTTGACGATGCTGCTGGTGGTCCTGTTTGCGGCCCTGGCCGGCGCCGGTATTCCGCTGTTGCTGCACCGCTTTGGCATCGATCCCGCCGTCGCCACCGGGCCTTTCATCACCACGGCCAACGATGTGGTGAGCATGCTGATCTACGTGGGATTGGCGACGCGGATGCTGAGCCTCGGGACCGGCGGTTGAGATGGGTGTTCTGCCCCAGCCTTCGTCCAGCAGCGAAAGTCTTGTGCTGCGGGTGTGGCCCTGCGGCGAGAGCAGTGTGATTGCTTCGTTGCTGACCCGGGACCATGGCTATGTGAAAGTGATCGCCAAAGCGGCCCGCCGACCCAATTCCCGCCTGCGCGCCCTGGTTGAACCGGGGCGGGTGGTGACGGCCGAGTTCAGTCTCGACCCCAGCCGCGAGTTGCAGTACCTGCGGGGAGGCTCGGTGGAAGTGGACCCATTGGGACCGGGCAGTACCCTGGAGGATTCGGCCTTCCTGCAGGGAGCGCTGGAGCTGGTGGACCGCTGTCGCCCCCAGGGTGGCGGCAGTGGTGAGCAGGACGATCACGCGCCGGTGGCGGAGTTGTTTGAGATTTGCGACGCGTTCGTCGGGGTGTTATCCTCGCGGTCCTGTCCGCGGCCCGATTTGGCCTTTTTCACCTTCGAATGGGAACTGCTGGTTTGCCACGGCATGGTGCCGGAAGTGGCGGGCTGCACGGCTTGCGGACTACCTCAGGCCGATATGTCGGATTTGACCATGTGGTTCAGCCCGTCCGAAGGTGGCATGATTTGCGGCACTTGTGCCCGTGGCGACGGAGTCAGCAGTGGCAAGCC
>CAZLUL010000350.1:0-3182 GCA_964562635.1 uncultured Fibrobacteraceae bacterium
GATGAGCCTCATCGAAGATATCCACCGCCGCCTGCCTAACACGCACCTGGTGATGCACGGTTCCAGTTCGGTGCCGGCCGAGTTGCTGGCGATCATCAACAATCACGGTGGCCAGATGAAGGAAAGCTATGGCGTGCCCGTCGAAGCGATCCAGCAGGGCATCAAACACGGTGTGCGCAAGATCAACGTCGACACCGACAACCGCCTGGCCATCACCGGCGCCATCCGCAAGCTCTTTGCCGAGCAGCCCAGCAAGTTCGACCCCCGTGACTACATGAAGCCCGCGCGCATCGCCATGGCTGAAGTGGTCAAGGCCCGCATGATCGCTTTCGGCCAGGCTGGCTGGGCCGACAAGGTGCCCAACGTGACCCTGGAAGAAATGGCCAAGAAGTACTAGCACCAGCATTTGCAACGGCCTGGAGGCGGACGATGTACGGGAAATTTGGCGAAGTTCTGCGCACCGAGTTGGATTCCATCCGGGAGCAGGGCCTCTACAAGGAAGAGCGTATTCTGGAAAGCCCCCAGGGGGCCGAGATTACCGTGGGCGGCAAGCAGGTCCTGAACTTCTGCGCCAACAACTATCTCGGCCTGGCTTCGGACCCGCGGGTGACTGCGGCGGCCAAGCGCGCCCTGGACGAGTGGGGCTATGGTCTCAGTTCGGTGCGTTTCATCTGTGGCACGACCACGTTGCACAAGCAACTGGAAGCCGAGATGAGCGCATTTCTGGGTACCGAAGACACCATCCTGTACGCCGCCTGCTTCGACGCCAACGGCGGCGTGTTCGAGCCGCTGCTGGAAAAAGACAGCGCCATCATCACCGATCAGCTCAACCACGCGTCGATCATTGACGGGGTGCGGTTGGCCAAGGCGCAGCGCTTCATTTACCAGCACAGCGACATGAACCATCTGGAAGAACAGCTCAAGGCCGCCCAGAGCGCCAACTTCCGGATGATCGTCACTGATGGTGTCTTTTCCATGGATGGGCATCTGGCCAAGCTGGATGAAATTTGCGATCTGGCCGACAAGTACGAAGCGATGGTATTGGTGGACGAGAGCCATGCCACGGGCTTCACCGGGGCTACCGGGCGCGGCACCCACGAGAAATTTGGGGTCATAGACCGCGTCGATGTCATCACCACGACCTTTGGCAAGGCCCTGGGCGGGGCCCTCGGTGGGTGCACCAGTGGGAAAAAGGAAATCATCGAGTGGCTGCGGCAGAAAAGCCGTCCCTACCTGTTCAGCAACTCGCTGCCCATGATGATCTGTGGCGCAACGCTGGAAGTATTGAAAATTCTCAGAGAAGATCCGACCCCGCTGAAAACCCTCGAGCACAATCAGGGCCGCCTGCGCAATGGCTTGCGGGAGTTAGGTTTTGATGTTGACCAGGGCGATCACGCCATCATCCCGGTGCATTTTCGCAAGCATGACAATGACGCGATGATGGCCCAGGGGATGGCGTCCGATCTGTTGGACGAGGGCATCTACTGCATCGGCTTCAGCTTCCCGGTGGTGCCGCGGGGCGGCGCCCGCATCCGGTTGCAGGCCTCGGCGGCCCATTCGGATGAGCAGATAACCCGCTGTTTGCAGGCTTTTGCCAAGGTGGGCAGGAAGCACGGGGCCATTTGACCCCTGATGGGGTCCAATGCGCCATTGTGGGGCCCCAGGCGGGCCCCAGGCCCCAATACGAGGATTTCGTGAATAATAAAAGACATCGCTCCTCGGATTTGCTTTTTTGACGTGCAGTACCTATTTTGCCCGCGCCACGTCACTGACCTGCACCTGAAAGCAGGAGAGACGGGCTTTTTTGTACGCGTAACGACTACGCAGGTGTATGGTGGGAATGTGCCCGCCGCGAAAAGGGAAATAAGGACATGATGGAAGATCTGAGCATGATCAGGAATATCGGGATCAGTGCCCACATTGATTCGGGTAAGACGACCCTGACCGAACGCATCCTTTTCTATACCGGACGCATCCGGGCCATCCACGAAGTGCGCGGCAAGGACGGCGTCGGCGCCACCATGGATTCCATGGAACTCGAGCGCGAGCGTGGCATCACGATCCAGAGCGCGGCGACCTACACCGAGTGGGACGGTCATCACGTCAACATCATCGACACCCCTGGTCACGTTGATTTCACCATTGAAGTCGAGCGCGCCCTGAAGGTACTTGATGGCGCCATCCTGGTTCTCTGCTCGGTCGCTGGCGTGCAAAGCCAGTCGATCACCGTTGACCGCCAGATGAAGCGCTACAGTGTGCCCCGCATTGCGTTTGTTAACAAATGCGACCGCTCGGGTGCCAATCCAGCGCGGGTCTCAGATCAATTGCGCGAAAAGCTCAAGCACAATTCCGTCATGATGCAGATTCCCATCGGCCTGGAGGAGAACCTCGAGGGCGTGGTTGACCTGATCAAGATGAGAGCCTTTCGCTTCGAGGGCGAAGCCGGCGAAGTCATCGTCGAGTCCGAGATTCCCGAGAACCTGCAGTTCGAGGCCGAGGCCCGGCGCGAAGTCATGCTCGACGCCGTCAGCATGTTCAGCGACGATCTGATGGAAGCCATGCTCGAAGAGACAGTGACCGAGGAACTGATCCACGCCGCCGTGCGCGCCGGTGTGCTGTCCAACGAACTGACGCCGGTCTATATGGGCAGCGCCTACAAGAACAAGGGTGTGCAGTTGCTGCTCGATGCGGTCATGCGCTACCTGCCTGCTCCGACGGATATTGACAATACGGCCATCCGGGTCCAGAAGGGCGGCGAGGAAGAAGAGTTCATTCTTTCCCACAGCTCTGAAGATCCCCTGGTTGCCAACGCCTTCAAATTGGAAGAAGGCGCCTACGGTCAGCTGACCTACGTGCGCATCTATCAGGGCGTGCTCAAGAAGGGCGCTGACATCTACAACAGCCGCACCGGCAAGAAGGTCAAGGTCGGCCGTCTGGGCCGGATGCACTCCGACGAGATGCAGGAAATCAATGAAGCGCACGCTGGCGATATCATCGCCCTGTTCGGCGTCGATTGCGCCAGCGGTGATACCTTCACCGCCGGTGATCGCATCTCCCTGTCGAGCATGCACGTGCCCGAGCCTGTCGTCAGCCTGGCGGTCATGCCCGTCGATGCCAAGGCCGCCACGAGCATGAGCAAGGCGCTGCACCGCTTCACCCGCGAGGACCCGACTTTCCGGGCC
>CAZLUL010000351.1:0-3149 GCA_964562635.1 uncultured Fibrobacteraceae bacterium
AGGTGATATTGGCGGCCATGGCAGCGGAATAAAGGCTCAAAAAGAGGCCAATCAGGCTGAAAATGGGCAAAAATCGCCAAAAAATGGCGCGCGGGGCGATTTTCATGTTCATGTAAACTCCATCTGTCCTTTATGATGGGTCCGCCTGCCCGTGCGAATCCGGTGGCCTTGGTCTGTAAGTATACCAAATTCCACCAATTTTTGCTGATGCACGGGCCGTATTGGAATTTTGTATCCTGTGACCCTTTTCCCGGAGGCCGCAATGAACGCTCAGCAGAAGGTCGTCGAGCTCCGCAAGTTGATGAAAAAGAACAAGATCGACGCCTATTATGTGCCAAGTGCCGACCCGCACATGAGCGAATATCTGCCCGATTGCGGAAAACACCGGGAATGGCTGAGCGGATTCACCGGCTCGGCTGGCGAATTGGTCATTGGCCTGCGCAAGGCCGGCCTGTGGACCGATGGCCGCTATTTCCTGCAGGCCAGTATCGAGTTGAAGGATTCGGGCATCAGCCTGATGAAGATGGGCGAACCCGAAACACCGTCGATGCCCGAGTGGGTCGCGGCTCAGCTCAAGAAGGGGCATGTGCTGGGAGTGGATCCGACCGTGATTTCGGTCGCGGCGGCAGGACAGTTCGAATCGGCCTTGGCACCCCACGGGATCAAGGTCAAGTTTCTGCGCACCAACCTGGTGGGCACACTGTGGACCGATCGACCGGACGCCAGCCTGGCGCCCATCACCAACCACAGCTCGAAGTTCGCCGGCGAAACGGTGGGCAACAAGATGAAGCGGGTGCGCGAGGCGATGAAGAAGGCCGGCACCAAGGCCATGGTCATCGGTGCCCTTGATCAGATCGCCTGGCTGCTGAACATCCGCTCGGCTGACATTGCCTATACGCCGGTGGTGATCAGCTATGTGCTGCTGACCGAGCGCGGTTGCTGGTTGTATGTCGACCAGCGCAAGGTGCCCAAGGCGTTTTCGGTGGCGTTGAAAAAACGGGCTACCCTCAAGGGCTACGATGCGATCTGGAATGATCTGAAGGCGCTGTCCAAAAAGAAGCAACACATCTGGATTGATCCGGTCCTGACCAATCGCCGCGTGGTTGACGAACTCAAGGGCAGCACCTTCCATTTTGCCATGACGCCGATCGCGACCATGAAGGCCATCAAGAACCAGGTGCAGATCACCGGCATCACCAACGCCCACCGGCGCGACGGCGTGGCCATGGTGCGCTTCCTGAAATGGCTGGAAAAAGCGGTGCCCAAGGGCAAGGTGACCGAAATTTCGGCCGCCGACCAGCTCGAGGCCTTCCGGGCCATGGGTGAGGGATTCAAGGACCTGAGCTTCAATACCATCAGTGGCTACGCGGCCAACGGGGCGATCATCCACTATGGTCCGAGCGAGAAGAGCAACGCCAAGCTGAAGCCGCAGGGCCTGTACCTGATCGACAGTGGCGGGCAGTATCCCGACGGCACCACCGACATCACGCGTACCATCGCTCTGAGCAAACCCACGCCGCGGCAGATCGACTGCTTCACGCGGGTGCTGATGGGCACCATCGATTGCACGGTCATCCCGTTCCCAGCCGGCACGCCCGGCTATCGCAACGAGATGTTCGCGCGCAAGGCGCTGTGGGAAATCGGCGAAGACTACGCCCACGGCACGGGCCACGGTGTGGGGCAGTATCTCGGCGTGCACGAAGGCCCGCACAGCCTGAAAAACATCATCACGCCGCCGTTCGTGGAGGGCAACCTGATGTCCATCGAACCGGGTCATTACGAAGACGGCAAATTCGGCATCCGGATCGAGCACCTGGCCTTCGTGGTCAAACACGAGAAGTTCAGCAAGAATGGGCGTACCTGGCTCACCTTCCACCCCGTGACCTTGTGTCCGATCGACCGCCGGTTGATCAACAAAAAGATCATGACCAAGTCGCAGATCGAATGGGTGAACACCTATCACATGCGTTGCTCGTTGGAATTGGCGTCGAGCCTGGACATTGAGCACCGCGAGTGGCTGAAGAAGGCATGTCGGCCTATCTAGTTTAACGACAAGTGCATGCGCAAGCCGGCTCCTCTCGGGGAGCCGGCTTTTTTTGCGCAACGGCCACCCGCCTGGGCAGTGATACCGGTGGCCTGCCGGGCCGATTTCATGGCTTCAGCCGGCCCGAACCAACAAGGCCCGGGCTCGCGCACAGGAGGCGGAGTCCACGCCATAGACCTGTTCCAGAATCGGCAGCGCCTTCTGCAGCATGGACCGGGCCCTGTTGTGGTCGCCCTGGGCCAACAAGACGGCCGCCAAGTCAACCCGGGTCTTGTGCAATTGCGGGTGTCCGGATTCGAATTCCTGCTCATAACCGGCCACAGTGGTTTCCAGCTCCTTGCGAGCGCCCGCCAGATCCCCGGTGTCGAGCAGAAAGCGTCCCAGCCGATGTCGGCAGGCCAGGGTTCGGTTGTTGAATGGGCCTGCGTTCTCTGCCCAACCCGCCAGGGCCTGAAGGTGCAGTTCTTTTGCCTCGGGCCACCTTCCCTGCAGATACCGCGCCTGCGCGAGTCCTTCGGCGGTGCGCCAGGTGCTGGGGTTGTCGAGACCCAGTTGACGGACCGATTGTTCATAGGCTTCTTCAAAACCGGCAATAGCCGTGACGGTGTCCTGCCTGGCCAGGGCAATTTTGGACAAGTGGAAGATGGCCCGGGTGATGGCCGGGTTGTCCTTGCCCTCAAAAATGCGCTCGAGCATTTCCCTGGATTCGATGATATGGCTTTCCGCCTGCGCCAGATTGCCCAGTTCGTAATTTATCCCGCCGACGTTGTTCAACGACGAGACGAGGTCCATGCTGTCACCGCTGATTTGGC
This sequence comes from uncultured Fibrobacteraceae bacterium, assembly GCA_964562635.1. Taxonomy (GTDB): domain Bacteria; phylum Krumholzibacteriota; class Krumholzibacteriia; order LZORAL124-64-63; family LZORAL124-64-63; genus JAGRNP01. The sequence continues at coordinate 2,857 of CAZLUL010000351.1, forward strand.
GACGGTGGGTGGTTAGGGCCGCCGTCACTTCGGCCAGAGCCTCGGGATAGTAGCCCCTCTTGTAGAGAATGTAGCCGCGCAGGTCCCGCATGTTCGCGCCTTCGGCAGCGCCCTCTTCGCCCAGGGACCGGCTCAACGTGATGCCTTCCTGAAAGATGTCCTGGGCTTCGCGGAGTCTGCCCTGCGCCTGAATGTCGACCGCCAGGGCCGAAATGAGGCTGAGGCGGAAGGCGTCCAGTTCGGGAACCGCACGTTGGTGGAGTTCCAGGGTGTGGCGTGACGCGGTTTCGGCT
>CAZLUL010000352.1:0-3148 GCA_964562635.1 uncultured Fibrobacteraceae bacterium
ACCCTCGGCATGGGCCGCCAGAAGCATGTCGCCCTGGCCCTTGGGCGCCGCCAGGAAGCAGGCCTGACTCGCCTTGGGCTTGATCTGGTCGAAGGCCACGGCAAACCCGTGGGCAAAGCCCAGGGCCGACCCGGGCTTCAGATTTGGCTCGATATCTTGCCGAAAGACTTCGGCCATGGCCTCGTCCGGCAGCAGCAGCATCACCACGGCGCCGGCAGCGACGGCCTCTGGCACGGTCATCACCGTCAACCCTTCGCTGTGGGCCAATTCCCCGCGCGATGATGCGGGTCGTGAACCCACCACCACAGATACCCCGCTGCGGCGTAGATTCAGGGCGTGGGCGCGTCCCATGGTCCCGTAACCGATGACCGCCACCGTCCGGCCGGCCAGCGGAGTCAGATCAACCTGTCCCGAGCTGAGTTCGGTACCCGGTGGCGGCGGGTATTGTTCAAAGAATCCAGTGTTCATGAATGGGACAATAGGCCGCCTGGCCCCTCTTGACAAGCAAGGCCTCATTGTATAGATTCCGTCCCTGTCGGCGGGATTCGGCTAACCTACCGGCATGACTATATCGCGACATGCGCGACATATCCTGAATGTTCGGTGGCGGCTTAGCTCAGTTGGTTAGAGCATCGGAATCATAATCCGAGTGTCCGGGGTTCGAATCCCTGAGCCGCTACCAGCATTTTTTTGTTTTTCGGATCGCATTTTTTTTTGCCCGGAAGCATCGGCGATTCCGCACCTTCCAGCCCGGGCCCTGATTCCCCGTTGGCCTCGACAGAAACCGGAGGCAGGGTGTCCCTCAGCCCATTTCTGACCCGCATTGGTGACCACCTGGACCAGCTTATGCTGCGCCCCGAGGCCGGCGTTTGTGCATCCCAAAACGCCCCCCCGGCCGGGATCATTGTCAGCCTGAGTGGCGGGCCCGATTCGGTGGCCTTGCTGCTGGCGGTGCGGCACTGGGGCCAGCAATCCGGACGCCCGGTGGCTGCCGCCCATCTGAACCACTGTCTGCGCGAGGCCGCGGCCGACGCCGACGCCGATTTTTGCCGCAACCTCTGCCAACGCCTGGACGTCCCTCTGTATACCAAAAGTGCCGACCCGCGCCCGGTCGCCCGCGCCCGCGGCCAGGGCCTGGAAGAGGCCGGACGCCATCTGCGCCGCACCTTTGGCGAGGATTTGCTGCGGGAGCATCCCCAATACGGCTGGCTCACCACCGGCCACCACCGCGACGATCAGGTCGAAACCGTGCTCATGCGCCTGTTTCGCGGCACCGGCCCGGAAGGACTACGCGGCATTCGGCCCGTCAGTGGGGTCTGGTTGCACCCCATGCTGGAAGTGGACCGGGCCGAAATCATGGCCTTTCTCGAGGCTGAGGGCCAAACCTGGCGCACGGATGCCTCGAACCTCGACGGCGACAACCTGCGGGCCCGCCTCAGGCGAGAGCTGTTGCCCCTGGCCCGCGACATTTTTGGCGCCGGCTGCACCGACGGCCCGGCCCGGTTGGCGACCCTGCTGGAAGACGATTTGACCTTGCTGGAAGCCCTGACCAGCGAGTGGTTGGCCGGCTGCCGGAATAATGAAGACGAGCTGCGGGTAGCTGACCTCACGGCCCTCGGCACGGCCCGGGCGCGGCGCGTCCTGCGGGCCTGGTTGGCCACCGCGGGCGCCGAAAGCCTGGCCCGGGTGCATATCGAAAATGCCTGGGCCTGGGTGCAGGATGGCGTTTCGGGGTCTACGCTGGATCTGCCGTCGGGCCTGCAACTGTGCCGTGAATTTGACCGGATTTGTTGGCGCCGGAACGAAACCCGGGGACCGGCCCTGCGTTATGCAGGGGATTATCGTATTGTGGTGCAATCAGTAGGGCCGTTGACGGACCCGGTGGCTGTCGGCCTGAGCGAAGGTTGCGGCGACCCCCATGACGAGGCCAATTGGCTGCTGACCTGCCCCCAGGAAAACCTGCGCGGCAGCGTCCGTATCCGGAACTGGCGCGAAGGGGACCGGTTTCAGCCTTTTGGACTGCAGGGCACCAAGAAATTGAGCGATTTGCTGCGCGAAAACCGCATCACCCGCGACGAGCGTGCCGGGGTGCTGGTGGTGACCGACGAACAAGGTATTCTGTGGGTGGTCGGCCTGGCCCGCGACGAGCGAACCCGGTTGTTGCCGTCCACTTCCCGGACAGTTACTATCTCTGTCATGAAACGCGATGTATCCAACCCAACAAGGGACAACAATTGATGAGCCCGACTCCTGACCGCAAAAACTCAGGTTCCGGTAAAAAGTCCGGCAAGAAATCCGGCAAGAAATCCGGCAATGGGTCCAAAGGCCCCCAACTGCCAGGCAAAACCATGGGCTTCTGGGTCCTGCTTGCGTTCCTGGTCTATCTGGCCTACACCCAGCTTGCGGTCGACCATACGGCGATCCACGAGTTGACCTATTCCGCCTTCCGCGAACAGGTCGAAACCGGCAACATCCGCACCATCGCCAAGACCGGCCTGGATGTGAATGGCGAGCTGCGCGAGATCACCGCCCTGACGGTCAAGACCGGTACCATGGAAGAGGTCGACACCTTCCACACCCGGCTGCTGAGCGACCGCGACGATTTCGCCGAGTGGATCGAAACGACCAATCCCGAGGCGACCCTGGTCGGCGAGTCCCTGAAAACCAATTGGTGGGCCCACTTCCTGACCTACTACCTGCCCTTCCTGCTCATCCTCGCGCTGTGGTTGTTTTTCCTGCGCCAGATGCAGGGCGGCGGCAACAAGGCCTTCAGTTTCGGCAAGTCCAAGGCCAAGATGTTCAACATGGACAAGCCCGATGTCACCTTCGATGACGTCGCCGGCTGTGACGAGGCCAAATACGAATTGCAGGAGATCATCGACTTCCTGCGTTCGCCCCAGAAATTCCAGCGCCTCGGTGGCCGCATTCCCAAAGGTGCGTTGCTGATCGGCGCGCCGGGAACCGGCAAGACCCTGCTGGGACGGGCGGTGGCCGGCGAGGCCCGCGTGCCCTTCTTCAGCATGAGTGGTTCGGACTTTGTGGAGATGTTCGTGGGCGTGGGTGCCAGCCGCGTGCGCGATTTATTTGAGCAGGGCAAGAAGAATGCCCCCTGCATCATCTTCATCGACGAGATCGACGCAGTCGGCCG
>CAZLUL010000353.1:0-3138 GCA_964562635.1 uncultured Fibrobacteraceae bacterium
GAAACATGATGCTGCCTGGACCAAAAGCTCGCAGCTTTTAGTAGCCTCCGGTCCCTTTGAGGACCACGGGAATGGTTTTCAGGAGAATTTTCAGATCCAGCATGGGCGTCCACTCATTGATATAGCGGACATCCAGGCGCACCATCTCTTCGAACGAAACCGAACTGCGACCACTGACCTGCCACAGGCCGGTCAGGCCCGGTACGGCCTTCAGCCTTTCCATGTGCCAGGGCTGGTAGTTTTCGATCTCGTAGGCAATCGGGGGCCGCGGGCCGACCAGCGACATCTCGCCTTTGATGATGTTGAAGAGCTGAGGCAGTTCATCCAGGGAGGTTCGGCGCAAAAGATTGCCGATAGCGGTAATGCGCGGGTCCTTTTTCAACTTGAAGACTTCTTCGCCTTCATTGGACTCGGCACAGCCACTTTTGTCACCATTGATGAACATGGCCGCAAACTGGCGATGAATGGCGTCATCACTGTTGTGGGCCATTGAGCGGAATTTGTAGAATTTGAATGGTTGACCGTCACGACCGAGCCGTTCCTGGACGAACAGGGCCGGGCCGGAGCTGGATCTCTTGACCAGCAGGGCAATCAACAGCATCAGGGGCGAGACAACAACCAGAATGGCAGTAGCCAACAGGGCATCAAAAGCGCGTTTGACGCGACCATAAGGCCCATAATATCTGGTGGTGTCGACAGGAATGAAGAGCTTTGGCGATGTTAAGGCGCAGTCGCCACTCACAACCACAAAAGCTGCCGCGTCTTCCTTCATGGTGACATTCTCCCTTTGCCAAGGCAAAGTTGATGTTTAAAGGACTGAAAGACAATGAACGCGTTAGCTTTGGTCCATCCGAACCTTTCGGAGCATATCGGGACATAAAGGAAGTGATTGTTGCTGCAGGCGGTTTGCCGCCCTTTCGAATCAACAACAGACAGGATTATAGCACGCATCATCAGATGTTGTCCACCTCGAAAAGGATTTTTTTTGATGTCATCAGGTCACACAAATTATTCTTTTGCCTTTAAAGGGCGAAAAACCTATCCTGTTGGGGAAATTCTAGCTGACTATGTGCCCCTGGCAGAGCGCCTTCATGTGTGAAGGTGGCCTGCCTCTGTCCCATTCTTGGCCATATCGCGGAAACGCTTTTGCTAGGAGGGCTATTGCCCTGAGAGGAGCTTACTGATGGCTGACAAAATTCAGATCAAACCCGCAACCGGGAAACTCGGGATTCTGACCCCGGGCATGGGTGCCGTCTCGTCCACCTTCATTGCTGGGGTACACGCTATTCGTGCCGGCTTGCGGCTGCCCATTGGCAGTTTCACCCAAATGGGGCACATCCGACTGGGCAAACGCGCCGAAGAGCGCCAGCCGCTGGTGAAGAACTTTGTTCCCCTGACTGAACTGCAAGACATCGAATTTGGTGGCTGGGACATCTTCCCCGATTCCGTCTACGACGCCGCCGTCAACGCCGGTGTGTTGGAGAAGGAACTGCTGGATCAGTTGAAGCCCGAGCTCGAGCAGATCAAACCCATGACAGCTGTTTTTGACCAATACTATGTCAAGAAGCTGGAAGGCACCCACGTCAAGAGTGGCACCAAATGGGAATTGGCCCAGGCCCTGATGCAGGACATGAAGAACTTCAAGAAGGAAAAGGGTTGTGACCGCCTGGTGATGGTCTGGTGTGGTTCGACCGAGATCTACCTGCAGCCGAGCGAAGTGCACCAGACGGTGGCCGCCTTCGAGCAGGGCCTCAAGGATGATGACAAAGACATCGCCCCGAGCATGATTTACGCCTACGCTGCCATCAAGATGGGCGTGCCATATGCCAATGGTGCTCCCAACCTTAGCGCTGACTTCCCCGCGCTCGAAGAACTGGCCAAGGAGACCCGCACCGGAACCTGCGGCAAGGACTTCAAGACCGGCCAGACCCTGATGAAGACCATCCTGGCCCCCGGCTTCAAAGCCCGTCAGATCGGTATCGCCGGTTGGTTCAGCACCAACATCCTGGGCAACCGCGATGGTGAAGTGCTGGATGATCCCGAGTCCTTCAAGACCAAGGAAGAGTCCAAGCTGAGCGTGCTCGATACGATCCTGCAACCGGACCTGTATCCTGACCTGTACGGCGACCTCTACCACAAGGTGCGGATCAACTACTATCCGCCTCGTGGTGACAACAAAGAGGGCTGGGACAACATCGACATCTTCGGCTGGTGCGGACGCCCCATGCAGATCAAGCTCGACTTCCTGTGCCGCGACTCCATCCTTGCGGCTCCGCTGGTGCTGGACCTGGCTCTGCTGCTGGACCTCGGCAAGCGCGCCAACCTGCCCGGTGGCATCCAGCAATGGTTGAGCTTCTACTTCAAGAGCCCCGTGATGCCCGCGGGCCTCAAGGCCGAGCACGACCTGTTCATTCAGCAGACCAAGCTGAAAAATACGCTGCGCTGGCTGATGAACGAAGAAGCGGTCACACACCTGGAAGACTAGACAGCTCGTCTGATTGACAACTGACGGCCCCGGCTTGCCGGGGCCGTTTTTATTTGAGGGAGTATCATGAGCGACAGCAAGCCGTGGAATCTGGAAATCCTGCCGGTGGGCCCCCTGCAGATGAATTCGGTCCTGTTGACGGCCCAAGGCCCCAATGGCGGCGAGGCCATCCTGTTTGATCCCGGCGAAGAAGCCCCGCGCCTGCTGGCCAGGATCGAGGCCTCAGGTTGCCAGTTGACCCACCTGTTGGCCACCCACTGCCACTTTGATCATATCGGAGCGGGAGCCGCCATCCAAGCTGTGCACGACCTGCCCCTGATCTGCCACTCCGGAGCCGTGCCCATCATCGAGCACCTGCAGCCTTCACAGACGATGTGGGGCTTTCCCGCCACCGAAACGCCCCGTTATCAGGCAGACCTTGCTGACGGCGATACGATCGCGTTTGCCGGCCAGGAGATCACCGTGCGCTATGTGCCGGGCCATTCACCTGGTCAAGTGATGTACGTGTTGCCGGGCATCTCGCCGGTCCACGCCCTGGTGGGCGACTGCATTTTTCACAACGGAGTTGGTCGGACGGATTTGCCGGGCGGCGATTTTCCCACCCTGGAAAAAAGCATCCGGGAGTGCATCTACACACTCCCGGATGAAACGGT
>CAZLUL010000354.1:0-3121 GCA_964562635.1 uncultured Fibrobacteraceae bacterium
TATCGTTGGTGGTGGCTATACGGCTTCTCTGTTGGCGGCTGATGGCTGTGACCCAAAGGAAAAGACTTTAGAAGCGGGCAAGACGAATGCCTAACCCAACAATCAAGCGGACCGAAACCCGCGCGTTGCGCGGCTTCCGTCCGCTTATTTCCATCCGTTAGGCACCTGTATCTTCGCCGAAAGGAATTCTGGGCCAGAATCAGCGTATCCAACACCAGGAGTCCCTCGATGAAGAGATGCCCGAATGAGAATTGTGCCGACGTCAGGCTTTTTGGTGTTGTTGGCGAGTATTCAGATACCGTTGACGTGTGTCAAAGGTGTGGGACGCGGCTCGAACTAGTCCTTGATCCTGCCATGGAAAAACCAACCCGAGGCGAAGAAGTACCGGAATTTGCGATGGCTGGACGGATCAGCAACGCCGCTGTTATTCCGGTGGCGAAGTCGCTCCTCGACAGCGCAGGCATACGGTATGTGACGAGAAATGAGCATACTCAGGACTTGTTTGGTTCTGGACGCCTCGGCACCAACTTCAACCCAATTGTTGGGCCGGTAGAGTTTTGGGTTGAGGCCGAGGCACTCCTGGAAGCGAGGGAAGTACTTGACGGACTTCAGAAATAGGTCGCTTAGGTTCAAGTTTGAAGTCCGACATCCTCGGCCTAACAACTCATTCCAGCGGACCCTCACCCCTGCGGGGTTCAGTCCGCTGAACTCGAAACGTTAGGCACAACGCGCGACGTATGACTCTTGAGGGAGGAAAGATTGAAACAAGCTGCAGTGGTTGCATCATGGGCGCTTGCAATCCTCGTGGGGTGTTCCCCTATCGAAGGTCCGCCTCAGGTAGCTGAACCTGACGCGCAAGACACCCGGAATGTTGATGCCCTGCAGGTTACAGAACCAGAGATAGTGGCCCGCCGTGAATTGGTGGCCTCAGATGTTGACCCCGCCGTGGCGGCCCGCAGGACTGTCGTTGTCGTCAAGGTTGTTGCTACATCCAAGCCGGAGATCATCAAAACCCACGGCGGTCACATGAGCAGCAGGATGGGTGATGTCGATGGCGGGGGTTACGTAACGTGGCTGTATTGCAGGCAGACCTTCGACGTGATTTCGGCCCTTTCTGGTGATTACACGGGTCCCGAGTTGGAGCTCGAATATTCCTATCTAGACAAGACGTTGGGGTGCCTCCTGCCTCCTGAGACAAGACCGATTCAGATTGGGGAGACCGTTTCGCTGGCTCTGGGTGTGAACCGTTCGCTTGTCGCGGTCATTCCTGATGACGAGCGAAGCAGGGACACACTCGACGAGATTGTGCGGTATGTCCGCAATCGACCCCCTGTCGCAAGATCGCTCATGCATTCAATGGACGCCTTCACGATCAAGATCCAATATCTTGGACCTGAACCGGACGAGTTTTTCAGCGCCATCTGTACTACGAGCAGGGATCGGCCGGACTGTATGTCATCTCAGTGGTTGATCATGCAGAACCTGAGTCACGTTTGGGCTCACCAGGCGTTGGATCACCTGATTAGAAGCGATTGGTGGCGAGCGAGCGTTGAGCAGACAAAACCAACCGATCGTCCACCAGTGGATCATTGCTACACCATATCGGTTGTTGCTGGGTTGACCGAAGTCCCAGCCCAGCCGATTGGCTGCGGCAAGGTTGCGCTGAAACGTCTTGAGAAGCTCGCAGGCGCCATTCAATACGACGGCGGAGTCCTATCGCAGTTCTTGTCCCCATTATCAGCGGCGATCGGAAAACCAACCGATGCCTAACACACTCGTCTCACGGGACCCAAATCCGCGCGAGCGCGGCTTTGGTCCCGTGAACTCGGACCGTTAGGCGAAATCCAAGATATGGTGTCCACATGCTGTATCCAAAAGAGCCCTCTGATCCTGTCCGATTTACAGCTCGGGCAAATCGCGCGTATTCGATGTTCGCACGGACGTACGACCGAGTCGTCAGGCTATGGCCAACATGGAGTAGGTGGCTCGATGCCGCGTTGCCTCACATCCAAGGCCCGAGAGTTCTCGAGGTCTCTTTTGGCACGGGCTATCTGCTGACCCAATACGCTGCCGAGCACGAGGTGACGGGAATAGACCTGAATGCCAGATTAGCCGCTATGGCGAAACGCAAGTTGGCGGAGAACGGTATGCACCCGAGTCTGGCGCGTGCCAACGTCGAAGCGCTCCCTTTCCGAGCAGGTCACTTCGATACCGTCGTCAACACGATGGCGATGTCGGCTTACCCTGATGGCGAGGCAGCTATTGGGGAAATGGGCCGGGTCTTGCGCCCGGGTGGGCGATTGGTTTTGATCGATGTGAATTACCCCATTCCCCCTACATTGGCTGGCAGGTTTGTCGCTTGGGGTTGGCGCGCAGCAGGCGACGTTTTCCGAGATATCGATGGGTTGCTGCGAAATAGTGGCTTCGCACACACTACCCGTGAAATAGGTGGATGCGGAACAGTCCATCTCTATGTGGCTAAGAAGAACAGCGCCTAACAACTCGCTGAAGCGGGACTGCTATTCGTGGCGATTACATTGCAGATGCCGGCCTACGGCCGGAACATAGCAGCCCCTTAGCTCGATAGCGTTAGGCGTTTTCTGAGACACTGGTCATTCAGGGTCCTGCGACTCTCGCTGTGCGGTAGTGTTGGAGAAGCCATGCAGATCCAAGTCAAGCGGATTTACGAAGCCCCTTCTGTTCAGGACGGCCAGCGTATCCTCGTTGATCGTCTTTGGCCCAGAGGCCTCTCGAGAAAAATGGCGAAGCTGCATTCATGGGCAAAGCACGTCGCTCCTACCGATGAACTCCGCAGGTGGTACCAACATGATCCCAACAAGTGGCCCGAGTTCAAGCGTCGCTACTTTGCCGAACTCGACGCCAATGCGATAGCGGTTAGAAACCTCGTCGCAAGTTTTGAGGAGCCAGTTGTAACTCTGCTGTTCAGCTCCAAGGAACCTCGCCTCAACAACGCCGTCGCGCTCAAGCAGTATCTGGAAGCCGATTCCTGAACCAGAAAGCCAACTCAACGCGGCGCAGTCCCCAGTTCAGAGTCTGCTATTCTCGCTATATCCGGAACCGCAAGGAAAGCTCAAAAATGCATCTTTTTCAGTGACATACA
>CAZLUL010000355.1:0-3115 GCA_964562635.1 uncultured Fibrobacteraceae bacterium
AGGACAACCATCTGACGCGCCGCCAGACTGGCGAAGGCGGACTCGGCGAAGGCATCGCCAGCCCGGCGACGGACCAAAAACTGAAGATTGCGCCCGTTACACGGGCAACTGGCAATGGGCAGCTCGGTGCAGGCGCCATTCTCCAGGGTCAGGCGGACACGCTGGTAGGCCTCGAGCAATTGCTCCACCCCGCGGCGCACGGTCCACTGGGGCTTGAAGCCATGCACGGTGCGCGACAGCAGGTTGCAGTCGACGCGGTAGCAGCGCAGATCCGGCTCGGCACCTTCGGCAAATCCGATTTCGCAGTTGGGCACCACATCGTGCACGATCTCGGCCACTTCACGGATGATGTAGTTCTCCGAAGTCGTGCCCACGTTGAAGGCGCGGCCATGCACGATTTCGCGGTCCTCTTCCATGATCGCGATGTAGGCCCGGGCGATGTCTTCGACATGCACCAGCGGGCGCCACGGCGAACCGTCACTCTTGAGATGCACTTCGCCGGTGCAGAAAGCCCAGGCCGTCAGGTTGTTGACCACCAGGTCAAACCGGATGCGCGGCGACATGCCGTAGGCCGTCGAAGCACGCAGGAAAGTCGGGCTGAAGCTGTCGTCCGCCATCGGGCCGACGCTGCCTTCGACCGCGACCTTGGAAACACCATAGGGCGTGACGGGATTGAAGGCCGCGTTTTCGTCGAGGAAATCCTGGCCACCGCCGCCGTAGTTGCTGCAACTGCTGGCAAAGAGGAAGCGCTCCACACCGGCCTCCTTGGCCAGTTTTGCCATGCGCACCGAACCCTGGTGGTTGATGTCCTCGGTCAGGTTGGGGTTGTAGTCCCCCAACGGATCGTTGGACAAACCGGCCAGATGGATGATGGCGTCGTAGCCCTTGACGATGTCGATATCGACATCACGCACATCGCCGATCACTTCGGGAATGTTCGCCAGCTCGCCGTCAAAGGTGCAGGCGCGGAACAAGTCGGTATCGAAGCCGTGGACCTCATGATCGCGAGCCAACAACAGGGGCACCAGCACACTGCCGATATAGCCCCGATGACCTGTCACTAAAACTTTCATTCTCGTTCCCCTCTTTGGTATCTGTTGGCAACTACCAGCATTTCCAGGGCGGCTCACCGCTGTCCCAGAGTGTCTGCAGGATATGTTTTTCGCGCAAAGTGTCCATGCACTGCCAGAACGACTCGTGCTTGTAGGCCATCAACTGGTTGTCGTTGGCCAGGCCCACCATCGGGGCCTGCTCGAACATGGTCGGGTCGCCCTCGATGCGGTCCAGCACCGACTGTTCCAGCACAAAGAACGCGCCGTTGATCCAGCCTTCGGCGGTCTGGGGCTTCTCGGTGAAGCACTTGACCGCGTCGCCCTCAAATTCAATGTGGCCATAACGGGCCGGCGGACGGGCGGCCGTCAGGGTCGCCTCTTTCCCGTGGTTTTTGTGGAAAGCGTACAGGTCGTTGAGATTCACGTCAGACAGGCCATCACCCCAGGTCAGCATGAAGGTGTCGTCCCCCAGCCAGGGCTGCAGGCGTTTGATGCGCCCACCGGTGCCGGTCATCATGCCGGTCTCCACCAGGTGCACCGTCCAGTCGGGGCGGTGATCCTCATAGGTCAACACATCGCCACTATTGGTCTTGACGGTCATGTGACCTTCAAGGCTACCAAAATCCCGCATCCAGCGCTTGATGTATTCGCCCTTGTAGCCCAGAGCGATCACGAACTCGTTGTATCCATAGTGGGCGTACATCTTCATGATGTGCCACAGGATCGGGCGTTCCCCGATTTCGACCATGGGCTTGGGGCGAATTTCGGTCTCTTCAGCAAGGCGAGTGCCCATGCCCCCGGCCAGGATGGCAACGACGGGTTTCTTGGCCATTTGGCAGTCCTTTCGAACCAATGCGTGGTGTTCAGCTGGTTTCTTAGCTTGTTTAGTCAGTTGGGTTGGCAACGGACCCCGTTGCCGGATGGTGCAGAATCAATGGTGCGCAACAGACGGCCCGCCATGCAATGGCATCCGTTTGCATGCTTTCAGCCCACGATCTCCAACCCAATCAACCTATTCGGCTGTTCGAGCCCCCAACTAAAGTTTCGTTCGCCGAAGCATGATAATTCAGAAACTTTATAAACGCCATTATAACACGGACAAAGAATCATCAGCAAGTATTAATGGTGCTTTTGTCTCTTTTTTATACTTTTTGTGCTTTTCCGCTCAAGCACAGCTCAGCCACAGGCCTTCTGGCAGACTCCCCATTCCTTCCTATACTCCCTTAAGAGACCGTCAAGGGGGCCGGTCCAAATGAAATATGCACCATCGGGAAGGAATACCATGGGCTGGAGACTTTCGCGTCGGCGATTTTCACTGCGATCCTTGAAAATTGCCATTTTGGCTCTGTTCATTTCCACTCTGCCCTTTTCATCAGGCGGCGCCACCGGCATCCCCCTCGGCCAGGACGACTTGCTCGAAGATGTCGGCCAATATTCTCCGCCCTGGTTCGCTGAGCTGCAGGATGTCGAATTGGTGGGCGACCGGGCCTATGTCTTCGGTGTCGGCGGCATGGCGATCTTCGACATTTCCAATCCCCAGATACCTGTGGAACTGGGCCGCTACGAACCCAGCGGCCATCCCTACAACCGCTTTTATCGCGGCGCCGTGGACGGCAACGTGGCCTGCGGTGGTGGCCGCGGTGACCTGCTGACGATCATGGATGTGAGCAATCCGGCGGTCCCCTCGGTCCTGGCCTATCACGGCACACCCGGACAATCCTATGAAGGGGCAGCCATGCAGGGCGGCCATATTTTTGCCTGCCGCCACGGCGATGGTCTGGAAATCGTGAACATCGCCACGCCCAGCCTGCCGCAGGTCACCGGGCAGATAACGACCCTGACCAATGCCTGGGATGTCGAATTGGCCGGCAACGTGGCCTATGTCGCCGACGGCCTCGGTGGCCTGGCCGTCATCGACATCACCAACCCGGCAGCGCCCGTGCATGTCACCAGTGTGCCGGCTTCGGGTTCCGCCGTGGACGTCTCGGTCAATGGCACCACGGCGGTCGTCAGCGTGGGCAGCGCCGGCCTCGACATTTACGACCTGAGCAACCCCCTGGCCC
>CAZLUL010000356.1:0-3107 GCA_964562635.1 uncultured Fibrobacteraceae bacterium
TCGGTGTAGTTGCGGGCGACCTTGGAAACCATCCGGGCAGTCAGGTCGATTGCGCCGCCCGGTTTGGCGTGCACGATGATCACGATCGGCTTGTCGGGATACTCGGCCCGGGCCGGTGTCGACCAGACCAGGGCCAGAGCCAATAGAAGGCTGAGGCCAAATACCCACCGTGCTGCCGAGCTGCTAGTCATGATCACCAACCGTTTCCTTTGGCTCACTTTTTTCTCCATACCGTTGCACCAATGCCCGTGCGACATTGGCGGAATAGCTGTTCATTTTTCGCATACAGTCCATCAGGTCCAGATGGATTTCGGAAGACGTCACGGACTCCTGCACATTTTCCCGCAGGCGCTCGAAGTGATGTTGCCGCAGGTCGCCGTCGAGGGCCACGTACTTGGCCTGTTTTTTGGTCATTCGGACAGCCTTCTCGAGGCTGTCGTTGGTGAAACTGTCGATGCTGCGGGCGATCTGCTTAATCATCTTGATGTGGTATTCCCGCACTTCGGAGGCGCCGGCGGCCGAAAAGTGGGCGGCCTGGGCGGCCTTGTTCTGGGCCAGGGGGCGCAGCTCCTTGTCGACGATGTCGGCAATCTGTTCGTACTGCTTGGTGACATGCATCATCAGGTAGACTTCGTCGGTCTGGGCTTCGTTGATTTCCTGCTTGCCGATGTCGATGAGGTAGGCGCTGATCTGTTCGTCCAGGGCGTCGACACGGTCTTCCATCTCGTGCAACTCATCCAGCTCGGACAGGTCGCCGGTGAAGAACGGCTCGATGGACTTGACCGCCATCTCCTTGACCAGTTCGCCCATTTTGATGATCTCGACCTTGGCCAGATTCAAGGCCAGGACCGGCGTGCTCAGCAGCGAAGGCTCGAGGAAGCGGGTGTCATAGCGTACGGTTTCGTCTTCCACGCGGTCGGGCAGCATGCGCATGATCAACTTGGCGAACAGGCCGGTGAAGGGGAGGAATATCAGGGTCAGACTGACATTGAAGACGGTGTGGGCATTGGCGATCTGCCGCGGAATGAAGCGGGCGAGGGCCACCTGGTCATTGGTGTCGATGATGCCGCCGGGGGAGATGTTCTGCACGAATTTGGCCAACATGGGGATGAAGGCGATGGCCGCCGCCACACCTATGACCTTGAACATCGTATGGGCCAGGGCCACCCGCTTGGCGTCGCGTCCGGCGTTGATGCTGGCCAGGGCCGCCGTAATGCAGGTTCCGATATTGGCGCCAAAGATCAGCGGTATGCCCGCTTCAAGGGTCAGGAACCCCTGTTGGGCCAGGACAATGATGATGCCGGTAAAAGCGCTGCTACTTTGAATCAGGGCTGTAAAAGCCGTGCCGATCAGGATACCAAATATGGGGTTCTCCAGCTCGGTCAGCAGATTCAAAAATGGCGTATAGGTGCGCAGCGGGTGCATGGCACTGCTCATGACGTGCATGCCATAGAACAATAGGCCGAATCCCAGCAGGACATCGCCGATGTTGCGCAGGTTGTCGCGACGGCTGAGCAGTTTGAGCCCGAAGCCGAGCGCGATCATCAGCAGGGCATAGTCAGTCAGTTTGAAGGCGATCAACTGGGCGGTGATGGTCGTGCCGATATCCGCCCCGAGAATCACGCCGAGAGTGCGGGCAAAGGTGATCAGTTGGGCCTGCACAAAGCTGACGAGCATGACGGTCGTGGCGCTGGAACTCTGGATGACCATGGTGACAAAGGCACCGACGGCCACGCCGACAAAACGGTTGTGGGTCAGGGCGCCCAGAATCGAGCGCATCTTGCCCCCGGCCGTGCGCTGCATGGACGAACTCATCATTTCCATGCCGAACAGGAAAAGGCCCAGGCCGCCGAGCAGTCCGAATATCATGAACATGACCCAGGTGGGCTTGCGGACGGGCAAGTGGTAGACGATGCGGGAAGATTCCACGTCCGAGCCGACAATGTTCGCGACGATCGTGACGGGTTTGTCCTTCTTGTCCGCCCGATAGATCAATTCGGCGATCCCGTTGCCACTAACGACGGCGGTACCCAGGGTCTTTTCCTGCGGTGAAACTTCTACAAAGCGGACTTTCAGGCCGGAGGGGCTCAAGTTTCCCGTGGGGACGATTTGGGCCGTCAGTTTGAGCTCTTGCTTGGTCAACACCGTCATGCCATGACCGGAGGCGACCCGACCCGCGCCATCAATGGGGTGCCGCAATAAGAAATCTTCAGCCGCATTGGCGGCAGCTGCGCTGGTCAGCAGGAGCACAAAGAGGATCAGGAGGGACAACCGCTGAAAATTCATCGAGAACCTTTCATTCACAATTCGGGTCGTGCTCCAACCAATCAGGTGGCGGACCCATCCGCCGGAATGCCATCTGCAACCTGCATGCCAAGCGTCGGGTGGAATGATGATATTCGCAGATTTTTTGTCGAGCGTGCAAGTAGTTTTATTGCTGTGTGTTACATGACGGCAGGTCTTGACGTACGGCCAGCGAGGTGGGCGATGGAAATCGGGGGCAGACTTCGGCCGGTATGGTTGGCGAAATGTCGCCATAACGCTGCGACCTATCGCTGGCGCTGATCCAGCTTGCTGCGCAAGGTGCTGCGCGGCAAATCCAGCAACTTGGCCGCCGTCGAAATATTGCCATCGGCCTCACCCAGGGCCCACTCCAGCAAATGATTTTCACACTGTTGCATGTAGTGGCGGTAACCCAGGTCGGATGCGTCAACCGTTGGCGCCATCAGTCGGCCGCCAGATGATCCGCCTGGGCTGTGGCCATTGATCGGCCCGTCGATCAGATCGGCCACCGAAACCCCGGGCAGGGCAATCATGCGCTCGACGACGTTGCCCAACTCCCGCACATTGCCGGGCCACTCATAGGCCATCATCACCTTGTACTGGGTCGAGTCGATGGGGAATTGTTCCTGCCAGCCCAACCGCTTGGCAAAATGTTCGATCAGGGCCGGGATGTCTTCCCGGCGTTCGGCCAGCGTGGGCAGCCGCAAGGGAATCACATTCAGGCGATAGTAGAGGTCCTCGCGAAAGCGGCCCTCATTCGCGAGGGCCTTGAGGTCCTGTTTCGTGGCGGCAATCAGGCGGATGTCGATGGGCTGGGCGGCCCC
>CAZLUL010000357.1:0-3098 GCA_964562635.1 uncultured Fibrobacteraceae bacterium
CTCTCTTCGAGACCCGATCCGTCCTGCGCCGGCATGTAGCCCAACTTCTGCAGTTTTGGACTGACACTGCTGTCCAGCAACTCGGGCTTCATGTCGTAGATCGAGCTCACGTAGTTCTGCACGGCCTGCTCGATGCCCTTTTCGTCGGCATCGCTTCCAGCGACGGCGAATCCGGCCACGGCCATGGTCAGGGCCGCCACGATCAACAAAGTCCTCAAAGTAGTCTTCATCATGTTCCAGCTTCCTTTCGTTCCAGTTTTCCAGCGATCTTCACTCCGAATTTTCCCCTGAATTGATAACTCAGAACCAGCGAACCCGCCGCCCCCACCATAAAAAGTGAAAATCCGTTGCGCGTTTCGTTGCCGATTTCGCATGTCGAGTCAGGAGATACCGGCAGCGACCCGGGTGCCGCCCAATATGCAACTAAGACGAAGGTTGGATCATGAACAAAATCAAGAACTTAGCAGCGTCTGGCCTAATTCTGGCCACCATGCTCACGCTGGCCGCCTGCTCCAATAGTGACGACCCCTCAAAGCCCAGCACCCCCGTTGGCAACGTCACGGAGTACATGGCCGAACTGCCCGCGTGGGAAACGTTTTCGCCCCTCGGGACCGAAGAACCGGCCACGGCCATCGGCGTCCCCGAGGACGCGGGTATCGAGACCCTGACCGTCGAGGTGATCAACGAGGATGGTTCGACGACGACCCTGCCGGAGGTGAACTACGTCTGCCGCGAGACGCCGTACCGCCTGACGGAGAACCCTGACGAAATCGTGATGTTCAGCCCGGACCGGGAGATCCTCTGGCCCGGCGCCTTTATCCAGGGCGACAGCTACGCCAACGGCCTGGGCGGCCTCAAGCCACTGGTGATCACCGAGCGCGCGCCGGTCCAGGTCTCGATTCCCGGTCTGGCGACCGGCGACAATTTCCGCGACGTGGCCAATCCTTCCCAGGCTGAGGTCGAGAGTGCCATCGGCGCCATGGTCGGCGAAGCCACCCGCGATACGCTGGACCGGGCCAGCAGCATCAGCTTCAGCATGGAGACCTTCCACAGCGAGGAGTCGTGGGCCCTTTCGGTCAGCGCATCCGGCCGCTATCTCGGTTGGTCGGGCTCGGCCCAGGGCGACCAGTCCCGCAACGCGTCCGAGACGACGGTGACGGCGAAGTTCGTGCAGAAGATGTACGAGGTCGTCGTGGCGCCGCCCCAGACCCCGAGCGCCTTCTTCAGCAGCGCGTTCACCGACGAGCGCCTGCAGGAGCAGGTCGATCTCGGCCGGATCGGGCCGGACAACATCCCGGTCTATGTGTCCGAAGTGGTCTACGGGCGCATGCTCATGTTCTCGATGACCTCCACCGCCAACGAGAGCGAAATCCGCGGCACCATCTCGGCGGCCTACAACGGCCTCGGAGTGGGCGTGGGCGTCCAGTTGTCCGCCAAGCAGCAGAAGATCCTTGAGAAGTCGAAAATTGCGATCATCGCAATCGGCGGCCCGGCCGAGGCGACCCAGTCGATCATCCGTTCGGGCAACCTGAACGACTACTTCACCCAGACGGCGGCCCTCTCGACCGCCGTGCCGCTCAGCTACACTTTCCGCAACTTCAGCGACGGCACCATTGCCCAGGTCACCGAGTCGACCAGCTACAACATCCGCGAGTGCACGGCCGCCGGCGCCAGCGGCGAACCCTTCGAGTTCCTGCCCGAAGAGATCATCTCGGCGAACATCGCCACACCCGCCACCGCAGTCACCGGCGACTTCAATGGCGACGGCATGACGGACATCGCCTGGAGCCACACATCGGCCAGCCTGAACCAGACTGTCATCGGCCTGGCGACCGGCGGGGGCGCATTTTCCTACTCCGACCCCATCGGCCATCCGGCGGTACCGACCGAAGGCTGGGCCGTGTACGACACCCACGTCGGCGACATCAATGGCGACGGGAACGACGACCTGGTCTGGAACCTGCGGGGCGCCAGCAATGTCGTCTATCTGGGCTTCGCCGACGGAGCCGGCGGCCTCACCTTCGGCGAGCGCCAGGTGCAGCCATTCAACGGCTGGTCGAACTATAGCCTCTACGTCGGACCGGTCAACGCCGACCAGTATGACGACTTGCTGTGGAACAACACGGGGAATACCAACCGCCTGTATGTCGCGCTCGGCGCGGAAGACGGCAGCCTGACCATGCTCCCGAAGCAGGACCATGCCAGCAACGGCTGGGGTGCCTACGACACCTACTTCGGCGACATCAACGGTGACGGCCGCCAGGACCTGGTCTGGAACAATACCGATGCCTTGGGCAATGGCATCCATTCGGCTACGGCCAACGCCAATGGCACGTTCAGCTACAGGGCCTACGTCTACCGCAGCAACAACGGCTGGCAGGACTACGTCGGCGCGCTCGGTGACATCAACGGCGACAGCCGCTCCGACATGGTCTGGGCGAATCTGAACTCAACAAACATCCCGCTGCACATGTCATACGCGACGGCGGGCGGCTTCACGCCCGGTCCGCTGGTTCGCTACCAGCCCGACCACGCCGGCGGCAGCAAATCAATCCATCTGCTGGATCTGGACGGCGACGGCCTGGACGACATGGTCATCAACCACCGGGACGGACTGGTCAACGCGGTGTACGCCGGACTCAGCACCCACAACAACGGCTTCCTGTTCACGCCCCTGCCGATGGACCACCCCGGCACCGTGACCTGGGACCAGTACCAGACCCTGGTCGGGGACTTCAACGGAGATGGTCGCCAGGACATGGCCTGGACCCATCCGGCGGCGACGAGCCGGCTGTACGTGGCGTTGTCGGTCATGGATTGACGGGGTCCGGATCGCCCCTCGAGGGGCGATCCGCCGCCCGCCATCGTGTGACCGGGAGCGCCGCCGACCGACCCCATGATCCGATTGAAGGAGCTATTCCTCTTCAATTCGTATATTCCTGTCATAGTTGCCGCGAGACCCGTTGAATCGGCCGGAAAACAGACAGGAACAATCTGATGACGAATCTGGATGAGGCCCTGCGCGATGATGTGCGCATGTTGGGCGAAAGCCTGGGGCAGACCATCGCCAACCACCTCGGCCCGGATTTTCTGGCCAA
>CAZLUL010000358.1:0-3093 GCA_964562635.1 uncultured Fibrobacteraceae bacterium
CGACCGCAGGCGCGGGTGTCTCAACCGCCGCATCCTGGGCCGCAGCAACCATCGAAATCATCATCAACAGAATGACGAATACTCCGGATGCCGCGTAGCGGGTCTTGCCGTTCATTACTTACCCTCCGTTTTTTCCAGCTTGAGAATCACCTTGTTGGTGATTCCGTACAGAGTGACCCGCGCAGTAAGTGAGCTTTTACGAATGCTGACGACGCGCCCATTACGCACGCGATCGCCTACACGCAGGATATATCCAAAACCGTCTCCGTCTTCAACCAGGGCAAACTTGTCATCCTGACCCCACATCACGCCCACCAGCTGGGCGCTGTTTATGTCGACCAATTCGGCGGCGGAGGCTTGTGTGAAGTCTCCACTGACGAGGGTCGCAAACGGGTCTTCCTTGCCAAAGCTCTGGTAAAAGAACTCATTGGCCCGGATCGCATTGATGCGATCGCGGGAAATCTGCGATGGGGATACCGAGTCGCTCCCCTTATCCGCCTTGGCCGGCGCATCGTCGGCCAGAATCGGCGTCGTAACCAGGAGTCCGAACACGACCACCAGGGTCATCGCGACGGACATGTGAGATTTGTAATTACGCATGATCGTCACTCCTTAGTGGCCTGCGGCGGCCTTGGCTGCGCCCACTGTGCCGTTGCCGGCCTGGGCGGTGATAGTCTGGGTGGCATCATCGGCTCCGGCAGCGCCGGGTTGCGCGTTGACCACACCCTGAGTATAAGCCGTTATCGTCATCTCGGAGATGATACTGAACGGCGTTTCTCTCTGATCATCAATGCCTTCGATATTCAGATCCGAGACATTCACGATTCGGTTCAGGTTGGCCAGACGACTGAGGAACACACCGGTCTGGTGGTAACCACCGGCGATGCGCACCTGGACCGGATTGTCAGAGTAGAAACCCTGGTTCACCGGCGACTGGGGCCTGAAGAGCTCAAATTCAATCCCGGACTGCTGGCCGGCCGCAGTGACCTTGCGCAGCAGATCGGGCATTTCGTTCTGTTCGGGCAGCAACGCCTGGGCGACCTTCCACTGGTCGTTCAAGATGGCGTACTCCTGCTCCACCCGTTCCAGATTGCGAACCAGTAAACGGGCCCGCTCCAGATCGCGGGACAGCTTCTGATGGTGGGCATCCAGTTCAGCGATGGTCTGGGTGCGCGAAGCGTGGGTGAACGAGTACGTCGACGACATGAAGTACATCGGTACGATCACCGCCACCAGCAACACAGCACCGACCCAGCGCAGAAGTTTTGGATCCTTGACATTGATATCCATGACGATCCTTCCTTATCCTTCAAACGGGGCAGGCGCGGATTTGCGCACAGCCTTGGCCTGGGCCTTGAACTTGATGACCTTCACGTCTTCGATCTTGCCCTTTTCGGCGACGAGCAAGTCGACGGCCGAGAAATACGGGCTGTTGGTGACATTCTGGAGGAAGTCACTGACCAGGAAGTTGCTGAAGGTGACGCCTTCGACAGCGTACTTGTCGGCACCGATGTCTTCGAACCGGGTCAGCCACAGGTGACTGGGCATGCTGCGGTTCAACTCATCCATCAGGTGCACCCGGAAGTAACGATCGCCATCCAGACGCGTGATCACGTCCAGGCGGTCATTGAGGTCCTTGCGTTGCTGGTTGAGCCTTTTGATCTTGGCGATCTCGGGCGCCAACCGGCGCGTCTCGGCCTCTTCTTCAGCAATGGTGTCTTGCAGGGCCGCGATCTGCTGGGACTGGTGATAGTGGGCGCCGGCGATGCCGAACACGGCCACAAAAACCAGGACCAGAGGAGCAAACGCGCTCACATTGGGCATCGAAATTCTGCTAACGGCGGGCATTTCGTCCCGAGGCAGTAGATTAATGCGAATCATTTTCCCACCACCTCTCTGAGTGCCAGGCCGACGCTCACAGTGAGCAACGGACTCAGCTCCTCAGCCTCTCCGTCACCGAAGAGATCAGGGTCATAGTCCAGCCCGGCCAAAGGATCGGCCTTTTCGCTGGGCACGTTGTAGCTTTCGGACAGATATTCCAACAGGCCCGGCAGATGGGCGCCGCCGCCACTGAGGACGATGCGATCGATGCCATCGGCTTCACCCGAAGTCTTCAGGTAGGACAGGCTCGGCTCCAGGCCCTGGTAGATTTCGCTACCGACGGACCGGACGATGTCGGTGACCAGCTGCTGGTCGACATCCTCGAGGTGACCGCGAGCGACGCCGTGGGCGGTCTCGTAGGTCAGTCCCAGTTGTTTCTGGAATTCTTCGATGAAGTGCGCCACGCCCACGGGCAGATCCCGCGTAAAGTAGGGCACGCCGTCGCGCACGATGTGCACGTTGGTGACGCCGCCACCGACGTCCAGCAAGGCCACGTATTCGCCGGACTGATCATCGTCCGCTTCGAGTGCCTGGTCGTCATCACCGACATCATCGAAGGGGTCGAGACCGTCGACCGAATCCTCGGGGTCGACCTGGTCGGCATCAGCATCAGCTGCAGCCACGGCAACCTTGGTGTTGGCGGCCAGAAATTCCCATGTATTCTGGTTGGCGAATGAAGCCACGTCGATGACCAGGGGCTGGAAGCCCGCGTCGCGGATCAATTCCGCGTGGCCAAGGATCATGTCTTTCTTCGCCGCTACCAACAGGAGTTCCATCTGGTCGGCCCCGATGTCCTCCTGCAGGATCTGAAAGTCCAGGGTGATGTCATCGATGTCGAAGGGGACGTGCTGTTCGGCCTCCCAATAGATGGCCTCACGGGCATCCGCTTCGCTCATCTTGTCCATCACGATTTTTTTGACGATGACCGCACGTCCGGAGACGGCGCTGGCCACAGGTTCGTCGGGAATGCCAGCCTTTTGGGCCGCTTCCTGGATGGCTTCGATGACCAGTTCCCGATCCATGATTTCCCCATCGACGATCGCCTCGGGCGGAAGGTCCGCCATAGCGAAATGGGTCACCACAGGCCGGTCTTCCGTCAGGTCGAGCCGCAGACACTTCACGACGTTGGAACCGATATCCATGCCGATCAGCGATTTTTGTTTCCGTTTCAGGAATCCGAACATGCCAAGCCTACCTTGAAGTTCGTGCGTT
>CAZLUL010000359.1:0-3088 GCA_964562635.1 uncultured Fibrobacteraceae bacterium
CTCAGCTTGCGGTCCTTCATGGTGTACCGCACGCGTTGCCATTCAATCTCGGGGGCGGCTTCCTGCTCAGCGCCCGCCGATCCCATGCCCGGCAGCGATGGCTGTTGCGGGCCGGGTTGCTTGATCGATTTCACTTCGGTGGTTTCGAGCATGATCTTGCCACCCCACAGAAATTCAATGCCCAGCAAGGTGTTGTGGATGAACTCCTTGACCAGGGGCTGGCCCTCGAAGTGATGGACCAGGAACAGGGCGTCGCCGCCGGTCTTGTCCAGATCGATGGTGATGTGGGGCGGATGGTACAGTTGCTCTTTGACCATGGCCTTGTAGGCGTCCGCGCTGCGGCTTTTGACGTACCACTGCCAGACCATGCGTTGCTCGTCGAGCACCTTGTCGGCCACGAAAAGCTTGTTCTGGTTGACGAAGTCCTGCTCGATGAAGTTGTTCACGAACAGGAAGTCGTTCAGGTTCTCGCGCACCGCGAAAATGAATTCCTGACCTTTGCCGGTCTTGTTGTCGAATTTGCGCCGTTGATCACGGTCCAGCAGGGACAGAAACTGTTGGCTGTAGCGCCCCTTGTCGGCGGCCTCTTCGATGAAGTAGAACAGGCGCATGCCCAACGCATAGGGGTTCAGGCCGACGCGCGGCATGGCTGTCACGGCCGAGTTGACCCGCGCAAAATCGACTTCGTGACCGGCAATGCGATCATCGCGCATGAACAGGGTCTCGTGCCAATAGCTGGCCCAGCCTTCGTTCATGATCTTGGTGCGGATCTGCGGCTGGAAGTACAACGAAGTCTTGCGCACGATCTGCAGGATGTTCTTCATCCACTTGTTTTCGTCCCGATCCAGGTATTGCGAGTGGTCAATCAAATATTGCAGCAGATCGCGCCCACGCTCGCGCTGGATGCCCGCCGACTTTTCGTAGGTGGCCGCAAATTCGGGGTGCTTGTTGATCACCTGGTTGAAGAAGGTGTCTTCGCCGCCCTTGGGGTCGTTGGCCAGGCACTTGTTGTACCGCTCGATTTCCTGCACGTACGCGTTGACGCGCACTTTCTTTTTGTCCTGCAGGAAAACGTCAAAGTAGAAATCGACCCGACTACTCTGCCCGGCGCCGACCGGACGGTGCTCATCAGCCAACACACCGTGGTAGTCGACCTGGTTGTCCAGCGAGCGCGCAAATTCCAGCACATAGTCGACCCAGCGCCCTTTTTCGGAGCGCATCTGGGCGATGGCCCGCTTGTCGGCCAGCGCCTGGCCCGCAAAGTCGTCATCCCAGGTGTGCTTGAAATACAGGTTGTTCTGAAAAAAGTCGATGTGCCCGATCACGTGATAGAAAATCATCACGTTCAACCAGTCGGGGTTGTTGTCGTTGTAGAAGCTGATGGCCGGACGAGTGTTGATCACCGTCTCGAACGGGTTGTTGGGGTACAGTTCGTACTTGCCCTTGCCCTGCAGCACCTCGACATCGTGCACCCAGTAGTCGTACATGGTGGGGATCATGACCTTGGGCGACAGCTCCAACATATCCCGATTAGTGACCACATACTCCAGCGATTCGTCGTCAAAGCTGAGTCCGGCGTCACGGGCGCGCTCTTTGCACCCTTCCATGATCGCCTTGGTGTGTTGGTCAATGAGCTGCATGCCCGTTCCCCTATTCGCTGATCAGCGTCTTGATGCCCTGAATGATGCGCGGCTCTTCCGCGCTTTCACTCATGACATCGAGCCGGATCAGGTTCTTTTTGCTCTCCAGAAGGCCGGAGCCCTTCAGGTATTTTTCGACTTCGGTTTCACCCGAAGTGCCATAGCTGTTTTCGGCGATGGTCACGCCAATGCGCGCGGCATAGGCCATCATCTTTTCGATCTCCGGAATGGATTCCTTGCCCTCGGTATCCCAGTCGTCCCCGTCGGTGCCGTGGAAGACATAAATGTTGTAGTCCTGGGCCAGGTTCTCCTTCTGCACGATTTCGTTCACCAAATTGAACGCCGTAGCGACCTTGGTGCCACCGGCGACCCGGCTGTTGTAGTAGGTGTAGAAGTCGTCGACTTCTTTGGCCTCGGTATCGTGCAGGATGAACCGCGATTCGACCTGCCCCGAGTACTGGTACATGATCCAGCTGTAGATCATCACGTGCTGGCTGACGACCACCTCGGTGGGCTTGCCGCTCATCGAGCCGGAATAATCCCGCAGGAAAAAGACCATCGCCTGCGATTCGAAATCCTTCTCCCGCGATAGGATGCGGTACACCTTGTCCCGCGGTGCGATCAAAAACTCGCTCGGATCGATGGGCAACGCCGGGTCGACGCGGCCCAGGTGGATGTTCGTCTCGACGATCTGGCGCAGGGTGGCTTTCTTGTCCAACAGCTGCCCAAAGCCGCGATTGCGGTCGGTCAAATCGTAGGTGTATTTGGTCAGCGAACGCTTCTTGCCCTTGTCCTGCAGATTGGGCAGGGAGAACTGCTCGGTGAGGATCTTGCCCAGGTCGTAGGCGTTGGACTCCATCTCGTGGGGTCCGCCTTCGCCCTGGCCCGGTCCGGCACCGTCGCCTTCGCCTTCCTGGGGCCGCACGGGTTGCTCGCCGATCACTTCGCCTTCGGCGCCATCGCCGCTGCCACCGGCACCGCCGCCTTCGTCGTCCTGCTTGAAATTGGAGTCGTGCACGAACTTTTCTTCGACGGTGGTCGGCACCACGACAACCTTGTCGGGGCCGCGGCGTCCGGGTTTGACCAGTTTGCCGATGCGGATCTTGCGCGGGAAACCGTCTTCTTCACGCTTCTTGTCGCGCTCCATCAATTCGTCCAGAGTACCAATGCGCGCGGTGTACGATCCGCGCGGCGTGCCCATGGCCTGGATGAATGTCAGGTCGCCAAAGGCGTAGGGAGTGTTCCACACTTGATGGATCACCGTCACGCCGGTCGTGTATTCAGGCGCAGGCGCGGCCTCGGGCACTTTGTGGTCCCCGGGCCGGGCCGGTGTTTCATGCTCACGGGCAGACATGACTAGTTCTCGTCTTCCTGGGTGCAGAAGTACTCGATAGTCTTCTGCGCGCAGGTCCGGCAATACCCCAGCTTGTTCAGCATGGTGTCGATCA
>CAZLUL010000360.1:0-3078 GCA_964562635.1 uncultured Fibrobacteraceae bacterium
CTCCAATCCCCCACCGGCATGCCGTTGGACCGACTTCGTTATACGGAGTCGGTCCGCTCTTTTATAACGAGTCTTTTTTCTCCCTACCGACCTTTATGATTCAATGGGATGGTTTTTCAACGATTGCGTTTGGGCGGGCCCCGCATACCGTGCGGGTCGGCAGCTTTCGCATCTTCATACAATGCCAACTGAGCGCGGTACAATTTCTGGTGCGGCGCGGCGTCCACCGATTTTCTCTGCCACTTGATCGCCTTGCTGTACAAACCCCGCCAATAATAACACTCGGCCAAGGTGCTCATCACATCCGGATCATTGTCGCTGTAGACCACCGCGCGTATGGCCGACCGGGTTGCCGGCACCAGATCGATTCCGGTTTGCACGGCGGCGCGGGCGTAGCCATGCAAGGCCAGGGCGTTGCGGTGGTCAGCCTCAGCCAGGGTGCGGAATGTATTGAGCATGCCGAGGGTGTCGCCGATGGACTCCTGGAACAGCGCGGCTTCCATCATGCCCTCGTTGCGGTAAGTGACCACCGAGGCTGGCGCATCTTCACTGGTGTAGAGCGCAGCAACTCGTCCCGCCAGATGGCGGGCTTCCTCTTCGCGACCGAAGCGGTGTTCCATCTCGGCCAGGCCCAGCATGCCGCGGGCGACCAGGCGCGGATCGGCTTCATGGCGCAAATTCATCAGGCGGCGATAGAGCACGTCGGCCTCGCGGTCTTTGCCCCGTTCGGCCTGGCGGCGAGCGACGTCCAACAGCATGGCCGGATCTTCGGGTGAGGCGCTTTGGCGCTCGCTCAGCACGCGGTCGATGGTGCGATTACCGCGCCACCCCTGCACGATGGTCATGAACTGGGCCGACGAAACATAACCGGTGAAGCGGTCGATCTCTTCGCCGCGCTGGTTGCACCACACCAGGGTTGGCACCACTTCCACGGCAAAATCGGTTTTTAACTGGAGATACTCGGGCTTGTCGATGTCCACCTGCATGGTCACCACTTCGGCCAGTTCGCTGATCACCGGTTTTTCGGTAAAAACCATCACGTCCAGCAATTTGCAGGGTCCGCACCAGGTGGCCGTAAAATCGATGAGCACGGGCTGGTCCGCGGTGTGGGCCTGATCCAGGATTTCCGGCCAGGACTTGTCGGTCAGCCAGGGCACGCGGGGTATCTGGCGCGGTTTTTCGGCCGCGATCTCGGCCAGGACGGACGAGTCGGCCACAGCGCTCTCTGGTATCCCGGTTTTTGGCGCGGCGGCGGCAGCGGGACTTGACGCCACCACCGTCAGCAAGATGGCCAACCCCAGAATCTTTGGCAGTTCTCTCACTGGTTACCGCCCATGCGCTGCCGCAGCTGTTGTTGCATCCGGCTGATGGCCGGATCGATATCGGGCAACTCAAGCACCGCATTCCAGATCAACTGCGAATGCCGGCGGGAATCGGGCTGGGCCCGATTGACCCGCAGGCCTGTCTGCAGGCTGGTGGTCGCCGCAGTGTATTTGGCCAAGGCGTCGACAGCCAACGCGGCGGCGGGCTTTTCCTGACCCGCGGCGAGGCTGAGCCGGGCGCGGGCGGCCTGAATATCCGCCAACCACATCTGGCAGATGCCCAGATTGCCCCACGACCGGTACGAACGCGGGAAAACCTCAGCCGCCTTGCTGTGCAATTTTTCGGCCATGCTCAGCAGGTGATCGGCGCGGGCAAAGGCCTGCTCTGCCTGCTGCGCCTGGCCGGACTCGGCCAGCTTCAGCCCCTGGGTCACCAACGGTTGGGCCTGACTCAGAGCCAGGGCGCCGTACCGTTCGTTGAAATCAACATCGTTGGGCTCGAGGTCCAGGGCGTGCTGAAAATGGGCGGCGGCCTGGGCAATGTCCGGCGTGCGGCCGTCGTAGGCGCGCGAAGCGATCAAACCCTGGTTGAAGTGGTCCCGGGCCAGCCAGCGCTCTTGGTCCAGGCCGTACCAATCGATGTTCACAAAGACAGCGGCGACCAGCAAGACCGCCACCGGCAGCCAGCGTCGGGCGCGAACCGCGCGCACCAGTTCGACCAGCCCGGCGGCGGCAAACAGGGCCAGCAGCGGCAACAGTGGGGCCCGAAAGCGGGCGTTGACGAAGAACGGCAGGATGGCCAGCGCCTGGCTCAACAGCACCCACTTCAACAACCAGGCCGGTGCCGAACTGCGCCCGGCCCAGATCAGCCCCACAAAGGTGAACGGCAGCATCAGCCAGGTGGCGGGCCACCAGCGGGCCAGCACCACGACGCCGTCCTGACGCGCCAGCCACATAGGGTTGATGTTGTTGCGCCCCTCGACCCCGTTGCAGACCAGCACCGCTTTCTTGAGCCACAGCGCCAACGTCTGGCCCGGGTTTTTGCCCATCCACCGGAGAGTTTCGCCGGTCAACAACCGGGACGAAGCCGCGGGGCTGGCGGCACCCTCCTGCTGAGAACGCAGCAGGATGTCATCCCACAAGACGCCCACCGGGATGGCCGATACGCCATCGGCCGCGTCGCTTTGGCCGGTGTAGAGATTGACCCCGAGGTTGGCGCTGATGAGCACGAACTCGCCGTGCTTCAGGTTGTGCATCGTGGCCGGCGAAATGGCGAGCACGAAACCCACCAGCAGGGGCAGAATACCCGTCAGGCCCAAGCGCCCGCCTGAGCGCCCCCACCACCACAGGCCGGCGGCCAGCACGACCACTTGCAGCATCAGGTTGGGCCGGCCCAGGGCCGCAATACCCAACAACGCGCCGGCGACAAACAGCCACTTGGCCCGTGGTCGCGTGCGGCCGCTGATCACCAACAGCACCGGCAACAGCGAACCGAGGGTCAGGGCCAAGGTCCAGGACTCGGCCTGCAGCTGGGACTCGAAGAACGGCAGGATCGGGAGCAGCGCCATGACGATCGCCGCCGAAAAAGCCACCCGCGAACTGAAGACCGTGCGGGCCACCGCCAGGGTCAATACGCACGAGATCGCGCCAACAATCATCTGCAAGGCAATGACGCCCTGCATGTCCAGGCCCATCCGGTACAAGAAAGACAGCAGGTAGGCGTACAGGGGCGGCTTGAAAAACGGCTGGGCCTGGA
>CAZLUL010000361.1:0-3069 GCA_964562635.1 uncultured Fibrobacteraceae bacterium
ATCCCGATGATGGTGTCCTGGCTGCAGATGTGGGTCTGGCCGATGCGGCACTGGTAGCAACCACCACAGATGATGTGGCTTTCGGTCGAGACGATGTCCTTGACGTTGAAGCCGTAGCGGGCGGACACCTTGCGGCCCACACCAACGATTTCGCCCACCATCTCGTGACCGATGATGCGGGTGGTGGCTTTTTGCTGCTTGAGGCTGTCGAAGATCATGCCCTTGAAGGCGGTGCGGTTCCAGATGCCGCGATCGCTGCCGCAGAAACCGGCGTAGATGACCTTGATCAGGACATTCTCACCGTCTCCTTCACTGTTCAACGTGGGGGTGGGGCGATCCATGGCCAGCAGGCCCCGGGTCTTGTCCCAGGGCATGCTGGATTTGTCGTAGACGAGGGACTTCATCATCGTGGCAGCCAATGGGCAACCTCCGCGCATCGGGTGAGGCCCCGCGATGCGCGGGACTGATCAGTTCAAACGGTCCTGGCCCCGCATGTCGCCGGACCAGTAGCCATCTTCCCATTCGTCATCACCGGTGCTGCCGCTGCGGTTTTCTTCCTCAGCCAGCAGCTCATCCAGGGAGACCATCTCGGGCGTATGGTCTTTTTCTGCCCCGGCACGAGCTTCTTCAGGTACCGGAGCCGGGTCTTCGTACCGGACGGCGGCATCCTGCAACATATTCCGGAATCGGTCCGAGGCCGAACCTTCCCGGTTTTGACAGTCCTGGGCCGGGGGCTCTGTGGTTTCGGATTCGGGCGTGGATTCCAGCGATTGGCTCATCGACTGGATCATCGCATCGATCATCGATTCGTCCGGTCCGGTCCCCGAAGAATAACGATCGACCAATTCATCCGCCAAGTCAAAGTAGGCCCGGCTGCCGGCCGAGCGGCGGTCGTAAATGACTGCTGGCTTGCCGCGCAGAGCCATTTCGCTCAGACGGGTGGTGCGGGGCACTCCGGAGCTGAACAGCAGATCGCCAAAATCCTCGCTGACCCGGGCGGCGACGTAGCGGCCCATGCGAGTGCGGTCGTTGGCCATGGTCAGAAAAAGGCCCTCGAGGGCCAGGGGCAGGGGCAAATTGTCGGCTTCAAAATCCGCGCTGTCCGGATCGGGGTATGTGCGGCTCTTGAAAGCATCGACAAACTCGAGCAGGCTTTCGACCGAATCGCGGCACAGTTCTTCGGCCTGGATCGGCACCAGATAACTGTCCGAAGCCAGCAGGGCCGCGCGAGTGGGGGCGCCCAGGCTGGGGGGGCAATCGATGAGAATCGTATCGTACAGATTGCGCGCCCGCTCAACCTCGGAGACAAAAACGTCGGCATGGTCCGTCAGATTGCCCAGATACTCTTCTTCATCGGTCAGCGAAATGATCCGGGGCGAAACGAAATAGAGGTTGTCCAGGGGCGAGGTCAGCGCCACGTCAGTCAGGCTCTGGCCCGGTTGGCCATCGCCGGAGGCGAAGATGTCGTTGAGACTGCTGGGCAACTCCAACGGGACAGTGCCGAGAGTACGGCAAACGCCACACTGAGGGTCGGTGCCGATGATCAGTACCGTGTGGCCGTTGAGGGCGAGGGCCGCGCCAAGATTGACCGCGCTGGTGGTCTTGCCAACGCCACCTTTGCGGCTGACAAGACTGATCACGCGTCCGCCCACCGTATTCCAGGGAGTTCTTGTCCGCGGGGAGTTTTCGTGGTCGGGATGGGCATCCTGCCCCGCAAATTTGGCATCATCCATGATGTCTCTCCTTGCCGTTGGTCCGTTCAGGGATGCGTAACGTAACCCGAGTTACGGGGATAAAGCAACGGAAATCGGGCGTTTTTTGCAGAAAACGCATGTTCATAAAGAAAACTGCAGCAGCAGCTTACGAACACATCTCCAACAATTTGACCACGAACTTGTCGGCGCCTTCGAACACTTCGCCAATATTGCCGGCCAGCATATAGGCCGGAGTGGTGACGATGCGGTTGGCGACGTCCACGACGATTTCGTCGGCGGCGCAGTCCACGTGCTCGGCGCCCATGCTGTTGACCAGTTTGGCGGTGGTCGGGTCATTGCCAATGGTCAGGCGAGGCTTGAGATCCGGGCCAAAAATGCGGGCCAGAACAACCGGCGCGATGCACATGGCGCCGAGGGTTTTGCCGGCGCCCTGGGCCCGCATCAGAAAACTTTCCACCTCGGGATGCACCGTGCAGGCGTCCGCGTCGGTGGCGAAGTTGCAGAGGTTCTTGGCGGCTCCGAAGCCTCCGGGTAGCAGCACGGCGCACACGCTGTTGGGGTCCAGATCAGCCAGGGGCGTGATCACACCGCGGGCAATGCGCGCCGACTCGGCCAGGATGTCCCGGCTTTCGCCCGCCGACGGTTCGCCTGTCGCATGATTCATGACATGCATCTGGGGTCCGGACGGCGCACAGATCACCGCCTCGGCACCGGCGCGGTGCAGCGCCAGGAGAGCAGCACAGGTTTCGTGAATCTCGGCACCGTCAAAAACACCACAACCACTGAGGATAACCGCAACTTTCTGCATGGCTTTCTCCTTCGATCGGGCGAGGCAGGATGCCGGCGACCGCTGGCCGGGCGCCGGTTGGGCAGGGAATCCGGGACACCTTGTTTGTACCGCCGCAAGTGGTCGCCTGTCAACCCCCTCGGGGTCGGTGAAAAAAGTCTCATGATTTTTTGGTTTAAGCGGTGCCGAAGGCTAGTTTTAGGGGCAGGGATAGAGGACAGCCGATTTGCGTATCGGGCCAACTGACAAGGGGAGAGAGTCGGAAATGACGGGCAAGATCGCCGTAGGCGGCATCACCCAGGTTGACAGCCTGGTGATGGTCAAAATATTGGGCTGCCGTTCGGGGCAGGGCCTTGCCGGCCGGGCCCTGTCTGGCCTGGGCCTCAAGGGCATCAATGTCTCGTGCGTGACCTCGTTCACCGACTGCGAAGAGCTGAACAATATCACTTTTGCCATCAAGGCCGAAGATCTCGACCAGACCCTGGGCATTCTGCAGTCGATGCAGGATGAATTGGAGATCGGCAAGATCGACTACACCCGCCGCTGCACCGCCATTTCCGTATACGG
>CAZLUL010000362.1:0-3058 GCA_964562635.1 uncultured Fibrobacteraceae bacterium
CTTAGCGCCGGAACGGCATTCCCAGAAGGCTCAGCAGTTCGCGGCCTTCCTCGTCGTTCGTAGCTGTGGTAACTATCGTCACGTTCATTCCGCGAGCTTCGTCGACCTTGTCGTACTCGATCTCGGGAAAGATTAGCTGATCCTTCAGTCCCAGGGTGTAGTCGCCGGCGCCACTGAGGCGAGTCGACACACCGCGGAAATCCCTGATACGCGGCAGAGCCACGTTGATGAACCTGTCCAGGAACTCCCACATCTGGCGATCGCGCAGAGTAACGCGGGCACCAATCTCCACGCCTTCGCGGAGCTTGAAGTTCGAGATGGACTTGCGAGCCTTGGTCTTGACAGCCTTCTGACCGGTAATGGCCTCGAGCTCAGCCACGGCACTCTCAAGAATCTTGGGATTCGTCTGGGCCTTGCCCAATCCCATGTTGATCACGACTTTGACCGGTCGCGGAATCTGCATCGAGCTCGTGTAAGCGAACTTCTCGAGCAGAGCCGCAGCGGCATCGTTTTCGTACTTTTCCCTCATGCGAGGTTTGGCATCAGCCATTTTTCATTCCTCCAGCAGCGCTAGGCGCGTTTCTCGTTCCGGGGCCGTCCGTCATTGGGGATACCCGGACTTCTCACTCGAATTTATCCCAACTAGCGCCCGACCCAAGAACTTCGATTCAAAATTCCCAAGCACGAGCAAATCCGAATTTCCGGTATACCGGGAATTCAAAGACATCTAGTCGTTGATCATCTCGCCGCTTTTTTTGCTCACGCGAGCACGGCTGCCATCAGAAAGTTGGTCCTTGCCAATGCGCGTCGGCTTGCTCGTATTCGGGCAGACCAGCATGACGTTGGACGCGTTGATCGGAGCTTCTTTTTCGATGATCCCGCCCTGGGGAACATCCTTGCTCGCACGGGTATGGCGCTTGATCATGTTGACCTTCTCGACGATGACGCGGCCGACGTCGGGGAAGACCTTGAGGATCTTGCCTTGCTTGCCTTTGTCATTGCCGCTCATCACGCGCACCATGTCACTCTTACGGATTCTCATTACAGGACCTCCGGCGCCAGCGAGACGATCTTCATGAACTTCTTGCCGCGCAATTCGCGAGCCACCGGGCCGAAGATGCGGGTGCCGATGGGCTCCTGGCTCTCTTCGGCGAGGATCACCGCAGCGTTGTCACTGAACCGAATGTAGGTACCGTCCTTGCGGCCGATCTCCTTCTTGGTCCGGACAACCACACACTTGACGACCTGGCCCTTTTTCACGTTGCCATTGGGGATGGCCGACTTAATGGATGCGACGATCACGTCGCCCACCCGCGCGTAACGCCGGCGGGTACCACCGAGCACCCGGATGCATTCGCAGATCTTAGCCCCCGAATTATCCGCAACGGTCAATCTTGTAGATTCCTGAATCATTGTTCCATTCCTTACAGGCTACCGGTGAGTAGCTATTTCGCTTTTTCAAGAATTTCCGAGACCCGCCAGCGCTTGGTCTTGGACAAGGGACGGATCGCCATGACTTTCACGACATCGCCCTCCCGGCACTCGTTATCCGCATCGTGGGCGACCAGTTTGGCCGTCCGCGTGATGATCCGCTTGTACAGCGGATGCGGAAACCGGCGGCGGATCTTGACAACCACGGTCTGATCCATCTTGGACGAGACAACCTGGCCGATCCGGACTGCTCTCAGGTTACGTTCGGTGTTACCCATCATTCGTTCTCCCTGGCTCCGGTTCGCTTTCGCGCCCGGGCCGAAGAGCAGCCCTTACAGGGCGGCCCGCTTCTCAGTGATGACTGTGTTGATAACCGCGATCTCCCGGCGCGCATGACGCACCTGCAGAGGGTTATCCATCTGACGCATATTGAGCTGAATCTTCATCGTCATCAGCTCTTCGGATTTTTCGGTCAAGAGGCTTTCCAGCTCCTCGAGCGGTAAATCACGCATTTCGTGTGCTTTCATTGCTATTCTCCAGTCCGGCTGACAATGCGCGTCTTGAAGGGCAGCTTGGATGCACCAAGGCTCAGGGCCTTTTTCGCCACTTCGTGGTCAACGCCGTTGATCTCAAACAGGATCCGACCCGGCTTCACGACAGCCACCCAATATTCGGGTGCGCCCTTACCCTTACCCATGCGGGTTTCGGCCGGCTTCATGGTAATGGGTTTGTCCGGAAAGACCCGGATCCAAACCTGGCCAACACGTTTCATGCGGCGGGTAATCGCGATACGCGTCGCTTCGATCTGGCGGCTCGACAACCAGCTGGCCTCGATGGCCTGCAGCCCGTAGTCGCCAAAGGCGATGGTCGCGCCGCGCCGGGCAATACCCCGGTTGCGGCCCTTGAACATCTTCCTGAATTTGGTGCGCTTCGGCATCAACATGATATCTCGTCCTCTTCTTTGGAGCGCTGGCCGCTAGGCCCGCTGCTCGACAACCTGCTTGCGCAGCTGTTCCTTGAATTCGGCCGGGAAGATCTCACCCTTGCAGATCCAGACTTTGACACCAATGGCGCCGTACTGGGTGCGGGCAGTGCTGGTCCCGTAGTCAATATCCGCGCGCAGCGTGTGCAGAGGCACACTGCCGTCGTGGTAAGACTCAATACGCGCCATTTCGGCACCACCGAGACGGCCCGCGCAACGGATCTTGATGCCCTTGGCACCCATCCGCATGGCGGTCGCGATGGCCTTCTTCATGGCGCGGCGGAAGGCGACACGGCCTTCGAGCTGGGCAGCAATGTGGTCAGCGACCAGCGGAGCGCTCAGTTCGGGCTTCTTGACCTCTTCCACGTCCAGCTTGACGTTCTTGCCGATCATCTTCTGCAGCTCAGCGCGCAGTTGGTCAGCCTTGGTGCCCTTTTTGCCGATAACGACGCCAGGACGGCTGGTGGCCACGATGATGTTCACCTTTTCGCGAAAGCGCTTGATCTTGACCGACTCGACCCCGGCGTTGCCGACCCGTGCCATCACGTACTTGCGCAGCAACAGGTCCTCGTTCAACCAGTCAGCAAAATGCTTGTCGGTGAACCAGGTCGAGTTCCAGTCTTTCACGATTCCCAATCGGAAGCC
>CAZLUL010000363.1:0-3054 GCA_964562635.1 uncultured Fibrobacteraceae bacterium
ACATTTCTCGCTTCTGAGGTCCCCTTTGCTTCATATATCAGAGCATATTCTTAAGACGATATATTGTCAATGTGAGGATCAGGACTCTGACCCACACATCTAGATGGGGTCCCTGTGCCTTCTATTAATACCTCTCCCTCCCATTTATTCCGCCCGCATTGCAGTACAACGGCTACCGGCCACACAGTTCTCTAGACAATCTAGCATCGGAAGAGTACGCTAAAAACATGAAGAAAAGAAGACCTCAAATAACCGGGTCCCGGAAACCAAGAACCGTTAGATGACCGGGCCGCACTGCCTTGGAACCCGGCCTGAACAAAAAAACCAAGTTGACGGCCTAAGACCGATGCCGAAGGCAACACACCCGTGAAGGACGAGCTGACCATGTATTGTGGACTATCCATCGACTTCTGAGCCGTAAGGAGCAGCTGTGACCAGGCCCCACCAAATCCATGCCTTCGCTGCCGGCTTGTCCGGCACCCTCGGGATACTCCTGATCCTCGGCGGCAGTCTTCTGACCATGGGCCAGCGGGCTGTTTTCGATTCCGACTATTTCGCCACCAATGTAGCCGAAAGTCTCGGGGATGAACGGGTGGCCTCGTATGTGGGAGAGATCCTGACCGACGCGGTGGTGGAGGGAAACCAGGACCTGATCCTGGTGCGCCCCCTGATCAGCACCACGGCCCAGGCAATAGTCGCCTCGGCTCCCTTCCGGGCCATAGTCCAGAGGAGCGTGAAACGGGGGCACCAACTAT
The DNA here is from genome assembly GCA_964562635.1 of uncultured Fibrobacteraceae bacterium. Taxonomy (GTDB): domain Bacteria; phylum Krumholzibacteriota; class Krumholzibacteriia; order LZORAL124-64-63; family LZORAL124-64-63; genus JAGRNP01. Next base: position 756 of record CAZLUL010000363.1, read on the forward strand.
TGGCCACCGAAGAGGGTCACGAGGTTTTGCTCTCGGTTTCGGATTTCGGTGTGATCCTAAGCAACGCCCTGGCTGCGCGGCCCAAAATCGCTGACAAGATCCCACCGGACGCCATGGCCGTCCTGGGCATAGTCGAGGCGGGCCCGCTGGTCGAAATCTCCGGCCGGATTATCCGTTCAGGACAGACCCTACCCTTCCCACCGCGCCTGATCTTCTGGCTGGGCATGGCCCTATTGAGCGGAGCTGTCTTCATGGCCCGCAATCGTGATCTGGCTCTCCTGCGTTCCGGCATAGCTCTCACTATCACCGCGGCGGGAATCCTATTCATCGTGAAACTTGGGGGATTGATCCTTGAGCGCGTTCCGGCGGATCCTGGATTGGGGGGCGCCTTGGCCGGTCTCTGGGATTCCTTCATGGGTGGCTTCTGGCCTCGCATCCTGGTTCTGGGCGGTATCGGGCTCTTGATGTCCGCCGCCGCCACTGCCTTCCAGGAAGTGATGAAACTTGACACCCTCGCCGACAGGATCCGCAAGTTGCTGATCGCCCCATCCGACCGGGCCTTGGTCCGTCTTGGCCGGGGAATCTTCCTGGTAGCCGTCGGTGGAGCCGCCGTCATCGAGCCCCGGTTGGCGTCACGGATTCTGATAATGCTCGCCGGCGGGATGTTGTGTTTCCTGGGGTTGCGCGAGTTGTGCCGGCTACTGGTCGACCCCGCGGCACGCCTGTCCAGGCAGGTAGAGGAAATGACACCTCCCCATCAGCGGCAGTGGATGTGGGCTCGTCCGGTGGGAGCCGGACTGGTGGTTGCCGCCCTGCTGACAGTTGGAGCGATCTACCTCACCCGCCCGCCTGTGCCGAAAGCGACGGTGCCCGCCGGAGGCTGCAACGGAAACGTCGATCTTTGCGACCGTCCCCTGGATGAAATCGTCTTTGCCTGCGCGCACAATGCCATGGGCGCAGCCGATGTCCCGGGTTGGATGTTCCCCAACCACCAGGCTGGCATCCGAACCCAGCTCCGGGAGGGGATCCGGGCCTTCATGCTGGATGTGATGTCCGGTGTTCCCGTGGGCAATGTGGTGAAAACCGATCTGAAGGAAGGGGAAATCGCCCGGGCCAAACTGGAGCCGTCACTGGGTGCCGAAGGCCTGGATGCCGCACTGCGGATCCGCGAACGGCTAATCGGAGAAGATGAAAGCCAAAGGGACCTCTTCCTGTGCCACGGTTTTTGTGAATTGGGATCTTCCCGTCTGATACCCGTGCTGGTCCAGTTCAGGGATTTCCTCATCCTTAATCCAGGCGAGGTCATCATCATCATTTTCGAGGATTCTGTGCACCCAGCCGCGGTCGCCCACGCCTTCGAAGAGAGTGGCCTTGTGAACCTGGTGTACCGGGGCGCGACACATCCCCCCTGGCCCACCCTCGGCGAGATGGTCAGGACCAACCAAAGGATTCTCGTGCTGGCGGAAAACAACAGCGAGGGTGTGCCCTGGTATCATCCCGCGTTCGAGGTCTGTCAGGAAACGCCCTACCATTTTTCCAGTCCCGATGAATTCACCTGCCAGCCCAACCGCGGAGGTGCCACTGGTTCCCTCATGTTGATGAACCACTGGGTCACCACACCGCCTACCTCGCTGCCTAGCATCGCTGCCCGGGTCAACGCTCACGACTTCCTGATGGAAAGAGTCGAGGCTTTCCGGAAGGAAAGGGGGAGGACGCCCAACATCATCGCGGTGGATTTCTATCAAACCGGAGATCTGGTTAAGGTCGTGCGTGAGTTGAACGGAGTTGGCACAATTCCATGAAGGGTGACTTGACCTGTCCCTCCCATTTATTCCACCCGCCCTACAATACTTGCACTTCCCCAATAACGAGATAAATCCGACCTCTAAAGTGGTGCCCCCGACGCATACTTCGCCAACGGCCCCTAACACATAACCCCCTATCCCTTTGATTTCATTGAGATAAGATGGTGGGCGATACGGATGTTGAGGGTGTGAGGTCCAGGATCAAGTCAACACGCCGCCTCAGCCCCCTGATCTGCCCAATCCACTGGGGTCCCCCCCGGCGCTCGATCGGGTCAGATCGCGTCGGCTGGGGATGTGCTGGAATCTGCATTTACAAGTCTCAAGCTCAACTCGCCCCTCGGAAGCATGGTTTTCTGCTCGGATGACATTAATAGAAAGGACAGCCCACCCACGTACTGTTGAAGAATGGAGGGTTTTCTGCTACAGTTTCCAGAAGATATTCCGCATCAACGGTGCTTTAACTAACCGACCTGTTCAGCAGATAAGGAAACAAG
>CAZLUL010000364.1:0-3028 GCA_964562635.1 uncultured Fibrobacteraceae bacterium
GCTACACGCAGATTCACCCCACGGCCGTGCCGCAGATGGGCGACTACCAGTCCAAGCTCACCTTGATGAGTGAATCGCTGCGCAATGACGGCCGGGTCTGGGTGCCGAAAAAAGCCGGCGATACGCGGCGTCCAGAAAGTATTCCCGAAGCGGAACGCGACTATTACCTGGAGCGCCGTTATCCGGCCTTTGGCAACCTCGTGCCGCGCGACATCGCAGCCCGCGCCGCCAAAGTCGAATGTGACGCTGGCAAGCACGCCTACTACTCGGACCAGTCGGTGTACCTCGACTTCGGCGAGGCCATTGGCCGCCTGGGCGCCGACGTGGTTGGCGATCGCTACGGCAACCTCTTTGACATGTACAAGGAGATCATCGGCGACAGCCCCTACGAATCACCGATGATGATCTACCCTGCCCCCCATTACACGATGGGCGGGTTGTGGGTCGATTATAATCTGCAAAGCACGATCGAAGGTCTGTTCGTGGCCGGTGAAGCCAACTTCAGCGACCATGGCGCGAACCGTCTTGGGGCCAGCGCTCTGATGCAGGGCCTGGCCGACGGCTATTTCGTGGTGCCACGCGTGGTGGCCAGCTATCTGGCCAGCGCTAAACTGGATCCCGTCAGCACCGATCACGAAAGCTTCAAGGCTGTCGAGAACGATGTGCGCGAAAACACCAAGCGCCTGATGAACATCAAGGGCAAACGGACCGTGCGTGATTTCCATTGGGACCTGGGCCGCGTGATGTGGGACAAGGTCGGCATGGCCCGCAACAAACAGGGCCTGACCGAGGCCATCGCCAGCATCAAGACGCTGCGCGAAGGTTTCTGGCAGGATCTGGCCCTCACCGGCGACGAGAACGACTTGAACAAGCAGCTCGAACAGGCCAATCGTCTCGGCGACTACCTGGAACTGGGCGAGCTCATGGCCCGCGACGCCCTGATGCGCGAAGAGTCCTGCGGTGGGCACTTCCGTGAAGAGCATCAGACCCCGGAAGGCGAAGCGATGCGCCATGACGATAAATTCATGTTCGTCTCGGCCTGGGAACACAAGGGTGAAGACCAGGAGCCCGAGATGCACAAGGAAGACCTGTCGTACGAGAACATTGAAGTGAAAACACGCTCCTACAAATAGAGGAAGGAACATCATGTCAAAGAGTGGGATGACCATTCATCTGAAGATCTGGCGCCAGGCCCGTGGCGCCAAGGACGGCAAGTTCGCTGACTACACGGTCAACGACGTGCAGGACGAAATGTCCTTCCTCGAAATGCTCGACATTTTGAACGAAGACTTAGTGCGCAAGGGCGAAGAAGCCGTTGAGTTCGACAATGATTGCCGCGAAGGAATCTGTGGCACCTGCGGCATGGTGGTCAGTGGCATTGCCCACGGCCTCCACGCCGGCACCACCACCTGCGAAATTAGAATGCGCAATTATAAGGACGGCGATACCATCACGGTCGAACCGTTCCGTGCGTCAGCTTTCGCTGTGGTCAAGGATCTGGTGGTCGACCGCTCGGCCTTTGACCGGATCTCGGCCAAGGGTGGCTACGTGAGCACCAACGTGGGCTCGGCCCCCGATGGCAACGCGCAGCTGATCAGCAAGGAAGATTCCGACAACGCCATGGATGCCGCGACCTGCATCGGTTGTGGCGCCTGCGTGGCGGCTTGCCCCAACGGTTCGGCCTCACTGTTTGTCAGCGCCAAGATCAGCCAGTTCAGCTGGCTGCCCCAAGGCGATGCCGAACGCACTCGCCGGGCCTTGCTGATGGTCGAGCAGATGGACGACGAAGGCTTCGGTGATTGCTCCAACCATGGGGAATGCGAAGCGGTTTGTCCGAAGGAGATCTCGATCCAGAACATTGCGCGGATGCGGCGTGAGTTCGTGAAGGCCGCGTTGAAAGGCTAGCGCAGGGATCTCTCCATATACACGAAGGCCCTCGATGTCCTCCTGCGTGCGGATTACGAGGGCCGTCGTGTATGTGGAGGGATCCTGGCCAAGGCCCTTCAATGTCGGTTGGAGCGACATCAGATAGTAGGGCTGTGGGGTGGGATGAGGTTGGGCTGGGTATATAAGAAATGGGGCTGCGGTGGTTACCGCAGCCCCATTCTTTTGAGTAACCGGAGTTACTTGCTCGCGATGTTACGAGGAACCATGGTGTGAATGGACGCCGCGTGGGCAGCCAATTCAGCCAGGGTCTTGGTCGAGCCGCCGCCACCGTTGCCCGAAGGATCGGTATGGCAACCGTAGCAGGCGAAGTCCAGGGTGATGGCACCCTTGTTGTCGCCGTCCAGCGCGACAGCCGTGCCGTCGAGCGTGAACATGTCAGCCTTGCCGTTGACCGAGGTATTGATGGTCCACAAGTGAGTGCTGATGTCGCCATCATGAATGTTGTTGGCGATGGCGCTCTTGGACGCATCCGGCATGTGGCAATCGTTGCAGGTCGCGCCGTAGACGGTGTGGTCCGTCGAGGCGATGTTGGCGTGGGTGCCGGTGACGTGGCAGCTGGTGCAGTTCACCGTCGTGCTGACGCCTTCACCAGGAGTCGTTGCGTCGAACTTGACCGAGGCGTGCGGGTTGTGACAGTCGTTGCAACCAGGACCGAAGTCCGAGTTGTGCGGGGAGTGGAACCACTCGTCGTACTGCTCGTGATGCTTGATGAAGCCGCCGCTGGCCTCGATGATGGTCTCACCCGGGGTGATGCCATTGTCGCCGCCACGGGTGTGGCACTTGCCGCAGAACTCGGAAGAACTGTCGACAACCATGTCATAGCTGGCAGGCTCGAAGGCGTGCTGGCTACCCATGCCGTGGCAATTTTCACAAGTGACGCCACCGGCGAAGAACGTGCCCAGCAGGCCTTCCATGCCGCCCTGGTTGTTGGTCGCATCGCCATCGTCGGAATCAACCCAGCCCGTGGTGTGGCAGGCGCCGCAGTTGTAAGGCTTGAGTTCGCCGGCGTGGTAGTTGCCCCAGGTCTCGTTTTCGAAGTTGAACTGGTTCTCGCCCGAAGCCGGCGTGTAGATGTAGCCGT
>CAZLUL010000365.1:0-3026 GCA_964562635.1 uncultured Fibrobacteraceae bacterium
GAAGAGGACCCTCACCGTACCTGTTGAAGATCATGTTTCCTTTCCAGGCGGCCGTGCTGATTGACGGTCGCGGTTCCATGGGGCGTTTTCAGGGTGGCGGAGAAGGCGTCACCGCAGGATTCGAGGGAAACGGTCCATCCCTCAGGCAACGGGTAGTTGACCGCTTCCGTTGGGTCGGGATTCCAGGCAGGAAGCTCTCCTTCGAGAAGATCGAGCTCCCAAAGGGAGGAGGCAAACCGGCCATGGTCCTCGTGCCACTGTTTCTGCAGATAGTAAAGAGGCATCAATGAAGCCGCTGCCATGATGGCCTTGTGTTCGGCCGTGGATTCGAAATCCTGATAACCGTCCCCGGCGAACAACACCTCGCCCCACATTTCCGGATAGTGCATGGCGATCAAACCCTGGGGGGACCAGACCCAGTTGTATTCGGGTAGGGGATCCCCCGTACCCTCGTCGATCACCTTCACGTAGCATTCTTCCTTCGGTCGGACATCCCATTGGACCCGGGAAAAATTGACGCGCCAGATATCACCGGGTTTCGGGGGAACTGTCCGTCCGGCGGCCTGGGCCAGAACGTCCCAAGGAAAGGCGATTTCCACAGTCCAACCCTCATCGGTATCGCCGGGATTGTTCAGGGTCCCGTTCAATTGCACGGCGGTTCGCAGGCCCTGGATGTCCCAGGCGTTGATCGCGGGCCCGCCGTCCCGGTAGGGCTTGACGAGCACCAGGTCCCACTCGGTTCCCAGGGCATTGATCTCCAGTTCGTAATAGAGGTGATTGTCGCCGTCCGGGTCGATGAAGACCTCAAAATCATTGTCATGGTAAATGACGGCGTCCCTGTCGGTGAGGGTCCCCCAGATATGGGGTTCGGTGAGTTCAGCGGCTACGTAAAAGTAATTGTCGTCATAAGACATACTTACACGGGTCTGGAGGTAAGGGGAGGGTTGCAAGGGGCCTTCGATATCCACGAAATCCCTGGTCACGGCAGCGTTCCGCCAGGCGGGTTCGTTAAGGCGGCCATCGATGGTCACCGGTTCGAGGGTGCGCAGGCAGACATATCGTCGGGGGTCAAATTTTATATTGGGGATATCGAAGCCGAAGGACGCGTTGACCGAAAAACAGCCCAGGCAGACCCCCAATAGGAATGCTTGGTAAATGAAGCGGCGCCGGCATGCAGCTGGCATACGGGAGAGAAGCATCAAGCCCCGACCTACCTAATAAATCAAAATCAGTTCGGATCGAGGGCCGATTTTACCACACCGCAGGACTCCGGGCCACGTCGCAACGAAGGGGCGCCAGTTCTAGGCCCACAATTTCTCCGCGGGAGGGAAGCCGCACCAGAAAATCCTTCCTCACCGGGATCTTTGTCTCGGCCGCCTGCAAAACCAGGGCCGCCTGCAAAGGTGGTCGGCAGCCACCGGGATGGTCTCGATCTTCAAGCAGGAAGCCGCGATCTCGGACGATATTGTTTTTCCCGTTGGTCTGGAGAGTCACCTCGAGGGCACCCGGCGCCAGGGTGAGAGTGGTTCCCGGATCAAGGTAGGCGGTGAAGCGATAGTAGGCGTTCCCCGAACGGTCGGCCAGCAATGCAGGGGGGATGTTTTTCCTCTTAGCCACGCTGCGGATTATCTGGGGATCGCGGCGGGAAAAACCCTGGCTCTTGAGTTGGCCCAACTCGGCCTCGACCTGTTCGAGCGGCAAACGGGATCCGGCCAACAACTGAAATCCCTCTCCGAAAAAGCGCGCGGAAATGCGGGTCGACCTCCCCACCGTTGGAGGATAGTTGCCGGCAATACGAGTGCAGCCACTGAACAAAAGAAACATGACCATGATGCCGGCAAGGAAAGAACCTGCTGAAGGCCGGTGGAATCCAAAATTACTGCCTGGAGACATAATTGCGTTCTCCCGAAAAGCTGGAGGAGCCGTAGGCGGGAGGAGGGGACGGGTTTTTAGAGCAAGAGGGGTTCCAAAACAAAAATCACAATAACTGGTTTAATTTAAACAGGTTAAGAGGTGTTATCGGAAAATGGGGTGTCCCGGAGGGTGACGTTTCTGAAATTTCCGTAACCTATTAACCCTCAACCTATTTCCTCAACTGGTGGAAAATATTGATTTGACAAAAATCAATACTGTAAACCAAGGAAAAAGAGAACCCCATGGCAGGAAGGTCTCAATAATGATAAAAGAAGTGATCACATCGAAGAGGTTCTCACAAAAGAAAGCCCCCCGGTTTATTTGGAGGGGATTGTCAGTTGAGATTGTCCTGGAGGGAAGGGAAGTTCTATGAAAACGAAGTTATTTTTCACGTTGACCCTGCTGACCCTGGTATTCGGGGTTCAGTCCGCACAGGCCGATTGTTTTATCGGGGGTACCATTACCGCAGATTCCAACCCGGATCCCTCGGGGCCGACCTGGATGTACACCATGGTCTTCACCTGGGATACTGGCAACAACCACTCCTTGAGCCATGCCAACCTTCTTTTGGACATTGCAGGCGGTACCTGTCTTTGTCAGGATTTCATGGCGGCGATCAGCTGGGATGATCCGGTCGGGTATTCCGATGGTTACCCCGATGATTGTACGGTGGACTATCAGGGATTCCTGGAGTGCGGGGGGGATCCCAGCATTCCTGGTTTTACCGACATCCTGCTGAAATTCGAGCCTGTCGAAGGAGAATGCGAACCCGGCCCAACGGGCACGGGCACTTTCGTCTTCTACTCCGATCTGCCTCCCGTCCCCATCGACGAGGATATACTCTCGGTGGTGGAAAAGCATTCGAATGAGTACTGCATCGGTCACCTGTCCGGGGATTTCCCCGCCATGGCCTGTGATCCGGTCAGTAACGAAGGTTCCACCTGGGGCAACCTGAAAGGTTTGTTCCACTAGGATCCATTGGTTCGGCTCCGAAAGCGAAGAAGCGCCCGGGTATAATCCCGGGCGCTTCTTTTTTTTATCTAAAAATAACTAGAATCCGATGCCGGCCGCCTTGACGTTGGCCGGGTTGTCGGCCGAGCAGGGGGTCACGC
>CAZLUL010000366.1:0-3023 GCA_964562635.1 uncultured Fibrobacteraceae bacterium
CACCGCCGGATGCACCACCAGGCCCACAGGCTTGTTCACCACCACCAAATGCTCGTCCTGGTAGATGATGTCCAGGGGAATGTCCTGGGGTACAGCGGTCATTTCGGTCAGGGCCGTCGGCTGGTACTGCACTTTTTGACCGGGCTTGAGGCGGAATCCCTTGGGCCGCGGCCTGCCGTCGACCAGGACCTGGGCCGCCTCCATGTCGGTGTGGATCCGGCTGCGCGATACGTCGCCGCAGGCCTGGACCAGGAAATTGTCCAACCGCAGGCCTTCGTCAGCCTCGGCCACTTCGAATTCGCGAATATCCAGGGCCTTGGTCATGATTCTCCATCGTCGGTGCTGATTGTTTCAGGGTCGACATCCGGCTTGCGGCGCCCTTCCAAAAGGATACACAGGAACAGGATGGCGCCACCGATCGAGACACCGATGTCGGCCACATTGAAGGTGTAGAAACGCCGGAAGCCGAGGTCCACGTCGATAAAATCGACCACCAAGCCGCCGTAGAAGATGCGGTCAACCAGATTGCCCAGGGCCCCACCCAGGATGGCGCCCATGGCCGCCAGGCGCACGCGAAGGCGCTGGTCGGTGGTGGCATATAGGTAGATGATGAAAAGCGAAGCCAGGATGCTCACACCGATGAGGGCCAGGCGGCCGACCGGGAACAGCCCCATGGCCGAACCGGGGTTGCGCACGTAGATGAACCGGACAAATTCACCGATGATGTTGATTTTGGCGCGGAAAGCTTCTTCGTTGGCCAAAACCAAACGTTTGGAAACATAATCGACGACAAAGACCAGCGGAGCCCACAGCCAGGGGTGGCGTTTCAAATTGCCCATCAGAGGGTGCCTGCCTCGTCCTTCTCTTTGCATTCGACGCACATGCGGGTGTAGGGCAGGCGCTTGAGGCGGGGTATCCCAATGGCTTTGTTGCATTCGATGCACTTGCCGTAGGATCCGTCTTCTATGCGCGCCAGCGCTTCTTCAATATTGTACAGGTAGCGGCCCTCGGTGTTGGCCGTCTTGATGGTTGCTTCATACTGGAATTCATCCGAACCCTGGTCTGCCATGTGATTGGAATGGGCTTTGCCCGTTTCCAGCCCCGACTGGTTATCGGCGTGCTTGATGATTTTCTCGTTCTGGGCCAGGGAACTGGTCACCCGCTCCTTTTCGTCCATGAGCAATTTTCTGAATCTCGTCAATTCAGTTTTTCGCATGGGCTTCCTCCCTGCAATGCATCAGGCCCGATCCAGGGCAATGCTGATTTCCTGATCCTCGATTTCGAATAAGTCTTTATACGGCATATCCCCGTCCGCGGCAACGGTTACCGCCAGCGTTTCGCTCGCAATCCGTTCGCCGTAGCCAGAAACTACCGCCAGTATACTCTCAGGGCCTTCAATGCGCAATTTGATACGGTCACTGACCTCCAGCCCGCTCTTCTTGCGCAGGTTCTGGACTTTGTTGATGATCTCCCGGCAGAGGCCCTCCTGGCGCAATTCGGCGGTCAATGTGGTGTCCAGGGCCACCGTCAGACCAGCCGAACCTCCGGCCACATAGGGCGCCACACCCTCTTCGTTGACCAGGACCTCTTCGAAGGTGAATTCGACCGCTTCACCGGCCATATCCAGTTCGATGCGGCTGTTTTCGCGCAGGGACATGATCTGCTCCGGGGTCATGGCAGTGATCGCGGCGGCAGCGGCCTTGGCCTGCTTGCCGAATCGTGGCCCCAGGGCCCGGAAATTGGCTTTGGCACTCAACAGCGCCACTTCACGAGGGTCACCCACTGTGGCGATGGCTTTGACGTTCAGCTCTTCGCAGATATAGCCTTGCAGCGTTGCCGAGGCCATCAGCAACGCCACCCGGTCGTCATTGGCGTGCATGAGCAGCTTGCCGAGGGGCTGACGGGTTTTGAGGCCCGACTCCTGGCGCAAGGCCCGGCCAAGCCCCACCACCGCCTGGGCAGCAGCCATGCTCTGCTCAAGGTTCTCGTCGATCAAGGCACTGTCGCTGACCGGGAAATCGGCCAGATGCACCGAAGCGGCCTCGTCGCGGTGGGCCACCAGCCCACGGAAGATTTCCTCGGCGGTGAACGGGATGAACGGCGCCAACAGGCGCAGGCTCGACTCCAGCACCGTGTACAGGGTCGAGAAGGCCGCTCGCTTGTCCGGCATCATCTCGCCTTTCCAGAACCGGCGGCGGCTGAGCCGGATGTACCAGTTGCTCACATCATCGAGGAAGAATGTGCTGATGGTCTTGGCGGCCCGGGTCAGATGCAGGGCTTCCAGGTCGGTGGCCACCGAATCAGTCACGCTCTGCAGCCGGCTGAGGATCCACTTGTCCAACAGGTCCAGTTGCTGCTCGCCTCCGTCGTCCATCCGGAACTCGTCCAGGTTGGCGTACAGCGTGAAGAAATTGTAGGTGTTCTCGAGGGTGGCCAACAGTTTGCGCTGGGCCTCTTTCACGCCATCGATATCGAACTTGGTCGTCGTCCAGACCGGGCTGCAGGTCAGCATGTACCAACGCAGGGGATCGGCACCGGCGGTGCGCATGATCTCCATGGGGTCGACGGTATTGCCCACGGTCTTGGACATCTTCTTGCCCTTGTTGTCCAGGATCAGCTCGTTCACCAGGCAGCTCTTGTAACTGCTTTTGCCCATCAGGAAGGTCGATATCACGAGCATGGTGTAGAACCAGCCGCGGGTTTGATCAATGCCTTCGCTGATGAAGTCGGCCGGGAACTGGCTTGCGAACAGTTCCTTGTTCTCGAACGGGTAGTGGTACTGGGCAAACGGCATGCTGCCCGAATCGAACCAGCAGTCGATGACTTCGCTGGTGCGGTGCATGGTGCCGGTGCAGCCTTCACTGGTGCAGCCGAAGGTGATGTTGTCGACATGGGGCCGATGCAGATCCAACTCGCTCTGGTCCTGACCAGTCAGTTCACTCAAATCGGCGCGGCAGGTGGGCAGGTGGCGCTCACCGCAGTCGTCGCAGATCCACACGTTCGGGGGCGTGCCCCAGAAACGG
>CAZLUL010000367.1:0-3015 GCA_964562635.1 uncultured Fibrobacteraceae bacterium
CATTGGCGACCTCCCCTTGGATGACTGTTTCCGGACAGGGCCCGGGCACTTTCGTCAGGCTCGGCGGCAACTCCAGGGGCCCGAGCTCCAGCAGTTCCGCGGTCATGGTGTCGACCAAACGCGCAAAGCGCTCTCCCTCGCTGGCACTGACCCACTCCAGTCGTAACCGCTCTTTCTCAATTCCATAGGCCAGGAGTAATTGTTTGAGCAGTTGGTGGCGTCGGAAGGCCTTGTCGTTGCCTTCGAGGTAGTGGCAGTCACCTGGGTGACAGCCGCAGATCATCACACCGTCCGCCCCCGAAGCGAAAGCCTTCAGAACGAAAGTTGGGTCGACGCGGCCCGAGCACATGACGCGGATCACCCGCAGGTTGGGCTGGTGCTTGATTCGCGCCGTTCCCGCCAGGTCGGCGCCCGTGTACGAGCACCAGTTGCAAAGAAAGCCCACTATGGTCGGCTGGAACTCCATGCCAGGACTCCTTCAATCTGTTCGAGGATCTGTTCGTCGGTGAAGTGGCGGGCAGAAATGGCCCCGCTGGGGCAGGCCGCCACGCAAGTTCCGCAGGCCTTGCAGAGGGCATTTTGCACATCACTGCGGCCCTCATCTGGGTCGTAGACGATGGCGGTGTAGGGACAAAGCTCATTGCACATCCGGCAACCGGAGCACAGCTCGCTGTCAACCTCGGCGTATCGGGCATCCACCTCAACTTTACCCTGGGCGATGAAGCCCAGCACCATGGCCGCCGCCGCTCGGGCCTGGGCTACGGAATCGGGGATGTCTTTGGGGGATTGGCAGCAACCAGCGATAAAGACACCTTCGGTGGGTGTCGAAACGGGAGCCAACTTGGGATGTCTTTCGATGAACCATCCTGCTTTGTCCTGGCTGATGCCCACCGTACGGGCAACTTGGTCGCTGTCGCTGCGAGCCTCCATGCCCACCATCAATACCACCAGATCGGCAGGAGCATCTATGGTCTCGCCTGAAAGACGTTCGTGGACCTGGACCAGCAGGCCGCAGTCGTCTCCCTCCTCGGCTGCCCGAACCACGGGGTAGTCTCCCTTTTCGTACATCAGGAACATGGTTTTCAGCTCGGACGTGCGTCGGTAGAGATCTTCACCTGCCTTGCCGAAGCTGAGCATGTCCACGTACAGTTCGGTGACCATGGCTTCCGGCAGGGCCGATTTGATTTCGTGCCCGTATTTGAGGGCGGTCATGCAGCAGACACGCGAGCAGTAAGGATGGTAGTTGGGGTGGCGCGACCCCACACAGTGAACGATGGACACGTATTTCGGAACCCGGCCGTCGGCGGTTTCGAGTTTGCCGGTGCGCAGACGTTTTTCAAACTCGAAGCTGGTGATCACGTCCAGGTGTTTGCCGTAGCCAAGGCGTTCGATGCGGGTGGCGTCGAATTCGCGATAACCTGTGCAGACCACCACGCCCCCCACAGGAATTTCTGTTTCGGTGCCGCCCTGGTGAGTGACCGTGGCTGTGAAATTTCCCACGAAGCCTTGCAAGTCTGTAAGCGTGGAACGCAAATGCAATTCGATCTTCGGACTGGCTTGGGCCAGGGCGACTTTTTCTAACAGAAGGTCCCGAGCGGAATCCAGGTAGGGAGCGGTCAGGTCGACTCGTCCCACGTTGCCGCCTAGTCGGCTTTCCCTTTCGATCAGGTGGACGCACTGGCCGGCCTCCGCCAGCTCCACCGCCACGGTCAATCCGGTGATGCCACCACCCAAAACCATGGTCGTCGGCGTGTAGGGGGCCTCCTGTTTTTCCAGGGGGTGGTGCCGCATCACGCGGCGAACCGCGGCATGGGTCAGGTCGGCCGCCTTGGCTGTGGCCTTGGCTGGATCATCGTGGACCCAGCTGCATTGCTCTCGGATGTTCGCGATCTCCAGCAGGTAAGGGTTGAGGCCCGCGTCCTCGAGAGCTTTCTGGAAGGTTCGTTCGTGCATGCGTGGGCTGCAGGCGGCCACCACAATGCGGTTAAGTCGCTGATCCTTGATGTCCTGGCTGATCATGTCCTGGCCGGGGTTGGAGCACATGTACTCGTAAGTGCGGGCACAGACCACCCCCGGAAGGTCGGCAACCCGGTCCCGTACCAGCCCGGCATCGATCACCTTGGCGATATTCGTACCGCAATTGCAGATGTACACGCCGATGCGACATTCATCATTCATGCGCGCCCTCCTCAGGCGGTTTGGGCGGCCGGCTGGGGCCGCGTCTCAGATTCTTCTTCAGCCAGCAGAGCCTTCTCGCGCAGGGTCGAGAAGTACATGGCCAGGGGTCGGTAGGCCATATGTGACCATTTGCTGAAGGGCACTTCCAGCACCAGCATGGGCACCACGCCCATCATGTGGGCGACGTATACGATGTTTGCCGCCGTCGCCCACCCGCTTCTGTGCAGCACGTGTTGAGCAATACCGGTCAGCGATACCACCAACAGCAGCACCAGGAAGATCCAATCTGTCTCGTGACTATGACGGTAATGGGTCCAGGTTTTTCGCATCCGGCCCACCAAGGCGTAGATGGTTGTGCCCACCAGACCGGCTGCGGCCGCGTAACCGAAGGCGTGGGCCTTCCAGTCGATGGCCGGACCGTGCTGGACACGATGCAGGAAGAACATGATCAGGATCAGCATGGTCAGGTAACTGAGCATCAGCACCAGGTGGATGGCCCAGGGACGTTTGCGGTCGCACTGGCTGTAGCGTTTCTGAGTCATGAAATGCCAGGGCACCAGGAATATTTGTTTGAGGTATTGCCCCGCAGGGATCCGAACCTCCTTGTCGGCCCCGATGGTGTACCACCACATTCGCACGCAGTTGATTCCCAGCAATACCACCAGAACACTTGCCATGATCCAGTCGAAGATGTGGATTTTTTCCGCCGGCAGGAAAGCGCCGGGTCCATCGTAGATATTTAGGTTACCCTGGGCCAGGCCGAACCAAGTCAGCCCCAAGCCCGTCAGAACAGCCACCAGTACGATGGCCAGCATTTCAGCCTTGGCGCTGCGGTAG
>CAZLUL010000368.1:0-2986 GCA_964562635.1 uncultured Fibrobacteraceae bacterium
CACCAGCGACGGTCTCGTCCGTTTCAAGGACAACACATTCACCAGTTTCAGTGTGGACGACGGGCTGTATGACCGCCTGGCCTTCCACATTCTCGAAGACAAGGACGGCCGGTTGTGGATCTCCTGCAACCGCGGGGTCTACAGTGTCGCGCGGACGGATTTTGACGCCTACACCACCGGGCGCATCCGCAAAATTCCCCATGAAGCGTTTGGGCGCTCCGACGGCATGAAGTCCCAGGAGTGCAACGGTGGCTGGTCCCCGGCCGGCTTTGAGACCCAGGATGGCCACCTCTGGTTTTCCACCATTGATGGCGTTGCCTCGATCGATCCGACCATGGCCGCACCCGATCAGACAGTGCCGCAGGTGAATCTGGAGTCGGCCCTGATCAAGAACGTGCAGGCTCTGCATGTGGATCAATACGAAGCACCCGCCGGTGGTGGTGATCTGGAATTCCACTATTCAGCGCCCAATTTCCTGGCGCCCCAAAAGATCCGTTTCCGCTACCGGCTGGTCGGCTACGACCGACAGTGGGTCGATGCCGGCGCGCGGGACAACGCCTACTACACCAACATTTCCTCAGGCGACTACAGTTTCGAGGTCCAGGCCAGTTCACCCAGCGGCATTTTTGGCGGAGAGCCCACCCGAATCGCCTTCAAGTTGCCGCCTCGCTTCTACCAGACCATATGGTTCCAGTTGATCGGCATTCTGGTCGTTTTTGCGCTGGGAACCGGTATTTACCGCTGGCGCGTCAGCTGGCTTGAAACCCAGGCCCGGGATTTGGAAAAAATCGTGGCCGAACGCACCACCGAGCTGGTCCAGGCCAAGGAAGAAGCCATCGTGGCCAACCGCACCCGCGGCGAATTTCTGGCCAACATGAGCCACGAGATCCGCACGCCGATGAACGGTTTCATCGGCATGATGCACCTGATCAAGGACACCGAACTGAACGAGGACCAGAACCTCTACGTCACGACAGCCAGCACGGCGGCCGAATCGCTGCTGGATCTGATCAATGACATTCTCGATTTTTCGAAGATTGATGCCGGACGCCTCGAGTTCGAAAACATCGCCGTCGAAGTCCGGCCTCTCATCGCCGAGATCATCCGAATTCTCGCCTTCCAGGCCGAAAAGAAATCCCTGGCCCTGCTCAGTGAAATTGCCGATGACGTGCCGCAGCGAATTTTGATCGACCCCCTGCGCCTGCGCCAGGTGCTGACCAACCTGATCGGCAACGCCGTCAAGTTCACCGCCGCCGGCAGCGTGACCTTGAAAATCACGACTGCCGGCAAGACCGCCAAGGGCACGGCCCTGCGCTTCGGGATCATCGACACCGGCACCGGTGTATCGCCCGAGCAGCAGAAGGTGATCTTCGACGCCTTCAGCCAGGCCGACAATACCACCACCCGCAAATTTGGCGGCACCGGACTCGGGTTGTCCATTTCCAGCCAACTGGTGCGGATGATGGGCGGACAACTCAGTGTCACCAGTGAACTGGGCAACGGCAGCGAATTCCACTTCACCGCCCCGTTTGAGGTGGCCGAGCCGCTGGTTGTTGAAGAGACGGCCCAGAAGCCCCGGCCCGACACGTCCGAAGTGGCGCAAATAACCCTGCAAGTTTTGGTGGCCGAAGACAATCGAGTCAACCAGATCGTCGTCCAACGGTTCGTCAAAAAGGCCGGGCATGAAGCGCTGATCGTGAAGAATGGGCAGGAAGCGGTGGACGCCTATCGGGACGGCACCTTTGATGTGCTGCTGCTTGACCTGCAGATGCCGGTCATGGGCGGACTCGAAGCGTCAGAGAAAATTCGGGAACTGGAGCAACAGGAATCCCGGCCGCGAGTGCCTATCGTGGCACTCACGGCCGATGTCTGCGACGGCGTCCAGCAGCGTTGCCAGGAGGCAGGCATGGACCGCTACGTCTCCAAGCCCATCAACCCCGCCAAGCTGAACGAGTTGCTATCCGAGGTGGCCGAGACCCAAAGCCTGAGTCCGGATCTTCTGCAACTCTGCTAATACGACTGCGAGAACAGCACGCGCCCGATACTCGGCTTGCTGCAGTGCACGCACTCGCCCGGGGTTTCGTCCCGTTCGAACGGAATATTCCGAATCGTGACCTTGGTCTTTTCCTGGATCGTCTTTTCACAGTCGCCGTCGCCGCACCAGTGAGCGTGGGCAAAGCCTCCATCACCGCGAAACAGGGCCAGGAAATCGTCCCAGCTGTCGATGTTGCAGGTGGCTTCGGTGCGGCGATCCAGCGCGCGCTGGTAAAGGTCCTGCTGGATGCGTTCCAGCTCGGCAGGCACCGCGGTGGCCAGGTCCGTGAACGCAACGGCGTTCTTGGCGCGGTCGTGACGGGCGGCCATCATGACCTTTTCGTCGGCCAGATCGCGCGGGCCGATTTCCAACCGCAGCGGCACACCTTTGCGTTCCCATTCGCCGTATTTCCAGCCAGGGCGGACATGGTCGCGCTTGTCCACGTGCACCGTGCCGATGATCGGTCGCAATTCTGCCGCCAGCTTTTCGGCGGCGGGCAAGACCTGGGCCATCTCTTCGTCATTGCGCCAGATCGGGACAATGACCGCCTTGATGGCAGCGATGCGGGGCGGCAAAACCAACCCGTCATCGTCACTGTGGGTCATGATCAACGCGCCCACGATGCGGGTGCTCATGCCCCAGCTGGTGGCCCAGACATGTTCGACCTTGCCCTCGGCATCCTGAAATTTCACATCGAAAGCCTTGGAAAAATTCTGGCCCAGATCGTGACTCGTGGCGGCCTGCAGGGCTTTACGGTCCTGCATCATCGCCTCGATGGAGAAGGTCTCTTCGGCCCCGGCAAAACGCTCGTTGGCCGTCTTGGCCCCTACGATCACAGGCATCGCCAGGATGTCCTCGGCGAACCAGCGGTACACCTCGAGCATCTGCAGGGTCTCTTCGCGCCCTTCTTCAGCCGTGGCGTGGGCGGTGTGCCCTTCCTGCCACAAAAAT
>CAZLUL010000369.1:0-2970 GCA_964562635.1 uncultured Fibrobacteraceae bacterium
CTAACCACTGACCACAATACCGCCCGCGCGGTGACCCTGCCCCTGTTGCTGATCTTTATATTTGCCCTGAGCCTGGCCGGATGTGGCCAGCAGGACAAACCCGACTCTGCGGCCGGCGCCGGTGGAACGGAAAAGACAGGCCAGGACTGCCAAATCACCATGAATATCGCGCCCTGGACCGCTTTTGCCGATATGACCAACCGGATGGCCGCCGGCCAGGAAGTGCCCCGCGCCGAGCTGGAAGCCTACTGCGAGATGCCCGCCGTCACGGCCTGGCGCCAAAGCCAGGCACCCAACGTGGCGCGAGTGGTCAATATGGCCAACTGGATCGAAGGGGCCTGGTGGGATGAGCTGGGCAAGACCGGCAAACGCAAATTGAACTCGAACCGGGTCACTCTGGGCCGGGGATATCGGTACAGCCAGGCCAATGGTGCCGAGATTGACGCCATGCTGGCCGAGTTGGCCACCGAGGCCCGACTGTGCGAAATCCGCAATCTGGCCGACCGCTGGCTGAGCCCGGACAAAGTCCCCACGCCGTTGGTCTTGAATTTCCTGCCGGCCATGGCTGAAGTCCGCATTTTCGAAAACGAAGTCATCATCGACACCGGTGTCTTGCGAGCCGGAGGCGTGGACCAGACCGTCCAACAGATTGTCACCCTGCTGTACCGCAATCTGGAGGCTGTGCCCGGCGACAGCCCGATCGAAGTTGATGGCGAACAGGCCGTGGCCGAATGCCTGCGCGTGATGATGAATGAAGGAGTGGCCAGCTGGATCGAGCAGACGACCGCCATTCACTTTGACCGCAATCACCCGTCGCTGTATAAAGTTCTGATCATCCCGGAAGACTTTTTCCGCAAAGCCCAGGAGACGGCTGGCAACTTCGAGAGGATGTTGCCGTCCCTGCTGGCCGACCCCGCGGTGATGAGCGCGCAGGGCCAGAGATTCGCCCGCACCCTGACGGGCAACAACGCCTTCAGCCAGACCGGCATTGCCATGGCCACAGTCATCACCGCCCGCCTGGGCGAAGAGCGTCTGCTGGCGGTGCGTCATTCGGTGCCCGAGTTTTTTGCGGCCTATCAGGAAGCGGCCCTGCTCAACAACAATCCTGCTCCGGAGCCCGGCACCGTCGGCATCGAATTGTACGAATCGGTGCCCGCCCTGTCTGCCGCGGTATACGAGCCCCTGTTGGAATTGCTGAAGCGGCAGTTTCCTGTCTCGTAGATCCGGTACAATAAAAAAGAGAGGCAGGACAACCGTCCCGCCTCTCTCTTTTTATAGGCCAATCTGCTATTCGTAACGGGGGAACAAAGGCTCCACATCGACCGGTATCCCGTCCAATTTATCCAACGCCTCGGCCAGCACCGGCGGCATGCCACCATACTGTTCGATGAATTTCACCGACGCCTCGTAGTCGCCCTCAGCCTCGATCAGGCAAAGGTCGCGCACCAGGTCGGCAATCACGTTCTCGAACACAGGCACGTCGATGGAGAAGCGCCCGGTGGCCGGATTGTGACTGATGGCCTTCTTCTCCAGCAGGTAATTGAACTGGATGGCATTGGCCTGGCCGTGGGCCTCGCCGATTCCGAATCGCACCGAGCGGAACAGACCCGCCAGATAGGTGGCTGCCTGCTGGCGATAGATGCTCTCCGGGAAATAATCCCGCCCTGCCCGCGTCAGCACGAAGATGTCCCACTCACCCATGGCGTCAGCCTTGGCCTCTTCCATGGTCGAATAGGTTTCCTTCAATTCCAGGCGCACCTCGGTTTCGCGACCGTCCACGGTGATCTTGCCCGGTCCGAGACCATGGCTCATTTCGTGCCACAAAGCGTGCAGGAAAAAGGACTCGGACGTCAGGTCGCCCAATTGGTCCTTGGCCACCAGTTGCTTGGCGATCGGCACCAGGATCTGGTTGAACTTGGCGTTCATCACGTTGCGCAGCATCACCTTTTTGCTACCCTTGGCCTCGCGCACGCGCTCGTCATTGGGCAGGTTGAAAGCGATGGTCTGGATGCCGGCGCGGGTATCGCCAGCGGAGTACACTTCGTCGACCACGCGCAGGGGCGAATCGGTGCCGCGGTTCAAGTTCTTATGCACTTCGGGAATGGGCAGCTGTTTTTCCAGCCAGGGCAGTTCGGCTTTGAATTTGTCCAGCCGCTGGCTCTCCACCGGATCGACCACCGTCACGAAAGACTCGAAGCTGGCCTTGTAACCGAAGAGACCGTCTTCGTACGTCTCGTAGGGCCCGATGGTAATCTCCACGGCGCTGTCCAGATCCATCCACAACATATCCGACTCGTAGTAGTCGTTGGTGCCAAAGGCGTCGGCCCGCGAGTTGAGGAAGGCTTTGAGGCTGGCGTTCTCCGTCAGATCGGCCGCCTCGTGCATCAGCTTGGCGGCGGCATTGAGTTGGTCGGCGAAAAACTCCGCATAGGGAATGGCGACCAGGTTGCCCTCTTGGCGACGCACCATGGTGAACAGGCCGTCAAAACCGTTGGCGTTGTCGTCGATGAGGTCGTGCTCCGCCTCGGTCAAGTCCAGCGGGTAGAAGTTGGCGCCTTCGGGATGGGGCCAGGTGCCAAAGAAGGGCTCGTAGTGGAAACGGCGATCCCAGGGCCCGACATTGATTTTGAAATAGCGGCGCACCGTGGCCTGCTGGTCGGCGGGCAACTCGTCGATGCGGGCCGCCAGATCGCCCATACAAGGAGTGGCCTGAATCTCGAAAATTTCATTCATCAGCTTACTGGCGGCGATCAGTTTTTCCAGCACCTGCATTTGCGTGGCGTCCAGGTGGCTCAGGTCCGGCGAAAGGTCGGTCGCCACGTAGCCATCGAGCCGCTCCTGCAGCTCGGCTTCCACCGGCAATTCGCCTGCGGCGGTCCACTCACAGCCGGGTTCCGGTTGGGCTTTCGACATGATCTCTCCCTCGTTGCCACCGCAACTGCCGACGGCCAGCAAGCCACTCAACAGGAT
>CAZLUL010000370.1:0-2963 GCA_964562635.1 uncultured Fibrobacteraceae bacterium
CCAACCGATTGTTCTGATTGGGCTTATCGCGAATTTAACCGGATCTGCGTTACAAGAAGACATCGCGCGCAGCGCGCGGCGGTTCCAACAATTGGGGGAGGACATTCTCAACGGCAGGACGCCGGCTGTTGGAGGAGCACGCGATGCACAAAACCCTGTTGGTTCCAGCCCGGCGCCGCCGGGTACCGCGCCAGTTCAGCTGGGTCGATCAACGCCTGGTGCGTGAGCGCCACATCGGTCACTGCACGGCCGAGGCGCTAGCGCTGTATCTGTTCTTGGTCACGGTGGCCGATGCCGAGGGACTGAGCTTCTATGCCGACGGCTCGATCGCCGGGCGGCTCGGCTGGCCCGAGGCGCAGGTACGCACAGCCCGCGCCGGGCTGGTGCATGCCGGCTTGATCGCCTTTGCGGCGCCGCTCTATCAGGTGTTGTCGTTGGACGCACCGCAGCCGGCGAGGGTGGCTGCTGCGCCAGCCCCGCCGCCGCAGCCATCGGCACGCGCCGCCGACGGATTGCGCTCACTGCGGGCGATCCTGCAGCAGGCGCAGGAGGGTGGGACATGATCGACTACCAGACCTTCTGCGCGATCCAGGATCATTACGCACAACGGGGCTTGAACCCGGCGCAGATCGCCAGTGCCCTGGGCCTGGACCCGCGCACGGTGGCCAAGTGGTTGGCCGAGCCGCGCTTTCGTGCGCGCCAGTCGAGCTCGCGCGCGAGCAAGCTCGACCCGCACAAGGCGACCATCCGTCGTTGGCTGGAGGCGCACCGCTACAGCGCCCAGCAGGTGTTTCAGCGCCTGCGCGAGGAGGAGGGCTTCAGCGGCGGCATCAGCATCGTCAAGGACTATGTGCGCCAGGTCCGGCCACCGCGGGTGCCGGCGTTTCTGACCTTAGCCTTCGGTCCCGGCGAATGCGCCCAGGTGGACTGGGGCTGTTGGGACGCGGTGGCGGTCGGGGAGACGCGCCGGCGCCTGTCGCTGTTCGTGATGGTGCTCTGCTACAGCCGCCTGTTGTACGTGGAGTTCACCCTGAGCCAGACGATGGAGCAGTTTCTCGCCTGTCATCAGAATGCCTTTGCCTTTTTCGGCAACCGGGTGCCGGAGAAGGTGATGGTGGACAATCTGAAATCCGCGGTGCTGCGGCGCATCACCGGCGAGGCGCCGGTGTTCAACCCGCGCTATCTGGATTTTGCCCGGCAGTGCGGCTTTCGCATCGTTGCCTGCAACAAGGGCAAGGGCAACGAGAAGGGGCGCGTGGAGTCGGCTGTGGGCTATGTGAAGAAGAACTTCCTCAACGGCCTGGACATCCCCGACTTCAGCGCCGTGAATCCGGCCGCGCGGGCGTGGATGGACGCCATCGCCAACGTGCGTGTGCATGGGGAGACGCACCAGCGCCCGCTGGATCGCTTCGCCGAGGAACAGGGGGCGTTGCACGCGGGGCCGGATCAGCCCTATGACGTGGCCAACGTGGTTGCGGTGCGTGCCTCGCCGAGCTTCCGCATCCGTTGGGACACCAACCGCTACTCGGTGCCGGCGGAATACACCGGGCGGTTGTTGACGTTGAAGGTGTATCCGGATCGGCTGTGCGTCTATGACGGGGAGACACTCATTGCGCGCCATGTACGCTGTTGGGATCGGCACCGGGACTTCGAGCTGCCCGATCACCCCAAGGCGTTACTCGAACAACGCCGCGGTGCGCGCCAACAGAAGCTGCTCGGACGCTTCTTGGCGCTCTCCCCGCAGGCGCAGGCGTACTACAAGGCGCTGGCCGAGCGGCGGCTCAACCCCGCTCACCACGTGCAGAAGATCGTGGCGCTGAGCGAGATCTACGGCGTTGATGCGACCGCGCGCGCCATGGCCGATGCCTTTGCTTATCAAGCGTTCAGCTGCGAGTACATCGCCAATGTGCTGGAAAGCCGCACGCGCCTGCTGCCTGAACCCGCGGCCTTGCAGCTCACACGCCGTCAGGACTTGCTGGAGCTGGAGATGCCAGCGCCGGATTTGAGTCTGTATCAAGCCAGCGCGGACGACACCGAGGAGACGTCATGAACACGACTGCGAAAGCACCAAGCGTTGAGTCGTTGCCGCAACACCTGGCGTATCTGAAGCTGCCCTTCATGCAGGAGCAGCATGCGGCCCTGGCCCAGCAGGCGGCGCAGGCGCACTGGGATCATGTCGCGTATCTGGCCTGCCTGGCCCAGGGCGAGGCGGCGCAAGCGCGCGAGCGCAGCGTGCAGCGGCGCATCACCCAGGCGCGCTTCCCGGTGATCAAGACGCTCGAGCAGTTCCAGTGGAGCTGGCCGAAGACGATCAATCGCATGCAGGTGCAAAACCTGTTCCGGCTGCAGTTCATCGCCGAGAACAGCAATGTGATCTTCCTCGGCACGGTCGGCCTCGGGAAGTCCCATCTGGCCACCGCGCTGGGCTATGCCGCCTGCCTGAAGGGCCATAGCGTGCGCTTCGCCACCGCCGTTGAGGTCATCAATGCCTTGGCCGCGGCCCAACGTGGCGGTCGCCTGAAGCAGGCGCTGAACGCCTATCGTAAGCCCGAGGTTCTCATCCTGGACGAACTGGGCTATCTGCCGATCGACAAAACCGGCGCCGATCTGCTGTTTCAGATCATCAGCCAGCGCTACGAGCACGGCGCCACCGTCATCACCTCCAACCGCGTGTTCAAACACTGGGCGGAGATCTTCAACAACGATGCCACCCTCACCTCGGCACTCCTCGACCGCCTCCTGCATCACGCCGAGACCATCCTCATCGAGGGCCAGAGCTATCGCATGAAGGACCGCATCGAGTCCTGATGCCTCGCGCCGTTCGCCTGCAACGGGCGGCGGCGCGCCTTTTTGCCGGCGACAATTTCAAACCGGCTGTCTGGGTGCAGAATCACGCCGGCCGTAACACCAACAGGACTATCCCGAAGAGGCCAAGACCATGCAGTCGTTTTCCACCCGCATGC
>CAZLUL010000371.1:0-2963 GCA_964562635.1 uncultured Fibrobacteraceae bacterium
GCGTTTTGTTTCCCAAGCTGAGGGTCGCGAGTTCGAGTCTCGTAGCCCGCTCCAAACGAGAAACTTACAAGACGCCTTAATTGAATATATCATCGGTTACTAATGGGTTACTAAAAGTCAGTCCCGTAGGCAGCCGATTCTAGTCCCCCACCCCTCATCGGTTCTGGCGGGGTTTGGCGTATCTCAGCGATCATGGGTTCATGGTCGCGGCGACGGTGGCAAGTTACCGGTCTGGATATAGCGTCAGTGAGAGTTCGAATTCCGGCGGGTGAAGTAGAAGGCTCCTTCTTGTAAGGTTCGGTTGAATTAAGTTGTCAGAGTGCCCGTGATAGCGACTTCCATAAAGACTTATTCGACACGACAATAAAATATAGGACTATTCGCGCCTGTTATTGACAATCATTTATCCTTTACGAACACCTCCCCATTAAGTAGGCTCCGTGAAGTGGGACAACTTATTGTCCGTCATCCATTTGGTACGCCTTGAGGAGGCAAAAATGAAACGCTCATTACTGATTCTCTCCCTCCTGATCTTCGCCGCGAGTAGCGCCCTTGCAGAACGGACCATTACGTTGGACTTTGATACCCAAGAAACACCTCTCTTTCTGGGTAGTTATGGGGCGGAGTACATTGTCGATCTTGACCCCACAATGAATTATGGCGGTGGGACTGGGAACGCGCTGAAAATCGTAAAAGGTCCGGGCGGTACCCTTCAAATCTATATCGCGGGAGTCTGGGGCCTTTTGGATAATGACATGGTAACCGCCAGTTTCGACCGGTTCGATGACACAGCGAACGGAGTCCAATCTCCGGGGTCGCCTGCCGCCCGTGTTTGGGGCCATTACAATGATTCATTACCGGAAGACCTGCTCGGTTTCAATGGTAGCGCCAGCGGAAATTTCGACTACGGCCTAGGTGAAGGATGGGACAGGACCGAATGGACTTGGACGGTTTTCCCCGGTCATACTGGCCTAATGATCGAATGCAGGGTCTATGATTTCCCGGGAGATACAGTTTGGATCGACAACCTCTCGGTAACTGTTCCGGACCACGCATATGTACAGACCATACACGGGATCTATTCGCCCGATGGTGGGATTGTAGCAACGGAAATCGGTTCTTGGGGCAAGGTAAAGGCCCTCTACCGTTAGACACGTCTGGTCGAACGAAAGCGCTCCCGGCTCAGTCGGGGGCGTTTTGTTTGGGTAGGCCCACCCATGGGTGTAGAAAACCAATTGTCATTATGATACAATACCCTCAGCACACGCCGTGCGTCATCTATTCGTCGATTCATTCAGGGGGCAAATCAAATGGCCAAGAAATTCTTTCTGGTATGCGCTGGCATCCTGATGCTGGCCGGCGCCTGTACCATCG
Organism: uncultured Fibrobacteraceae bacterium; assembly: GCA_964562635.1. Lineage (GTDB taxonomy): Bacteria > Krumholzibacteriota > Krumholzibacteriia > LZORAL124-64-63 > LZORAL124-64-63 > JAGRNP01. Next base: position 1,375 of record CAZLUL010000371.1, read on the forward strand.
GCGCGGACCGGGCGACTGCCCAGGTGGGCCAGGGTGACCCGGTGGTGGGGATTACCGAAATCAATATGGGGTCACTGGCATATCTCGTTGCCATAACCGCCGACGGGAATACCTATATGCGCCCCGGGTACGCCAGCGGGGTCTATCCGTGGGAGCCAGTAGAAAACGTCTTCGGCCTTGAACCCGTGGCCGTCACCGACGCCAACCTGGGCGACGTAAAGGCAATCTTCCGATAAACGATCGACCACCAACGACAACGCCCCCGGCATAAGCCAGGGCCTGAACCGCCCCAGGTTCTCCAGAGACTCCGCTAGAGATTATGGAACGGCTGGATCCCTGGTGTATCGTGTGTTAGTCCGCGTGAACCAGGGACACATTGGAGAACAGAGCTCCAAATCACCGAAAGGACCCAGCCGTGAGACAATATACACCAGAAACGATCTGGGTGGGACTCGATGTCCACCAAGCCTCGATTACCGCAGCGATTTTATATGGCGACAATCCCGACCCGGAGATCGTTCGCCTGCCGGGCGATCTCAATCCCACGCGGCGCTTGTTCCGCCGCCTTGCTGAAAATGGTGTACCGCGTGCATGCTATGAGGCTTCTGGCGCAGGGTACGTTCTGCAACGTACCCTGGATCATGACGGGTTCCATTGCGATGTGATTGCCCCCAGCCTAATCCCCTCGCTACCGGGCGACCACCGAAAGACCGACCGCCTCGACGCGGTTCACTTGGCCCGCATGTATCGCAGTGGCAACCTGACAGCCGTCGATGTTCCGGGTGTTGACCAGGAAGCGGTCCGCCATCTGGTACGTGCCCGCCTTTTTATGCGACGGCAGATCACGCGCAGCAAACACCGTATCATGGGCATTCTGCGAACCACGGAGCACAGGTTTACAGGCACCAAAACCTATTGGACCAAAAAGCATCGTATCTGGCTGGCGCAGCTCCGCAGAGAGTTCACCGGACCAATGGAGATCGTACTCAGTAGTGAGCTGCAAATGCTTGAGTATTTGGAAACAAGCCAGGTCGCTTTGGACGCCCGGATCTCTGAAGTTGCACAGCAATCACCGTGGCGGGAACCGGTCGAAGCCCTTTGTTGCTTCCGCGGCATCAAGACACTCACGGCCATGACCATCGTCAGCGAAATCGGTGATATCAAACGCTTCCGTTCGCCACGACAGCTGATGGGTTACACGGGCCTTGTGCCAAGCGAACGCAGCAGTGGAGAGAGACAACGCCGGGGACCAATCACTCGTGCGGGCAACCGCTATCTCAGGCGCGTGCTGATCGAAAGTGCCTGGCATTACAGCAAAAAAGGGTCCTCAAGTCTGAGACTACAGCGCCGCCGGATGGGACAGGATCCAGGCGTTGTGGGGATCGCCGTCAAAGCACAACACCGTCTGCAACGTCGATATCAGCACCTGGCCCGGACCAAACACACGAACAAAGCAGTGACCTCCATTGCCCGCGAACTGAGTGGTTTTGTGTGGGCCATGTTGTGGGAGGTCGAGGGCCGCTAGCGGCCCAACAGAGTGTGAGGGAAGAGGCCGGCCAGGGGAATCCTCGTCTTAAGTATGCGACGAG
>CAZLUL010000372.1:0-2953 GCA_964562635.1 uncultured Fibrobacteraceae bacterium
GAAACAGCGGCACCACTTCGCCCACCGGCAACATATAATAGTCGGCCAGCCAGCGGGCCACTTTCAGGCGCTCGGCATTGACCCGATATTCCGGTCCGTAGACCTTACCCACGTCCTTGAGCTTCACGCCACCGGCTTCCTTGGCCGCGAAATCCAGTTCCTGCACACCCACCACCAGGCCGGTCACCTTTTTGCGGCGGCCAAACGGCACCACCACCAGATCGCCGACCACCGCCGGCGGCGCTGCGGCCGGGGCCGCATAGCGGTACGAAAACGTCTGGTCCAGAGGCACCGGCAGGGCGATTTCCAGAAGTTGGCAGGAAGTGGTCTGGTCCAAGTCTTGGGTATCCTTCAGACAACAGTCGGGGATGGGGCTTGCTCTCGGAGGCGCTGACGCCGAAGCTCATACTACTGCCCAAAAACCACAGCGTCCATCCTGGAGCTACCGGCCGCCGAGTTATCCCCACAAAAAAAGCCCCCGCGGTGACGGGAGGCTCTTTCATTTCGTCGGCTGGAATTTTGCAGGCGACCTAACGCGCCGCCCCCAACAAATCCTGCACAGCTTCGATGACCCGCCGCGGGCTGAACGGTTTGGTGATGTAGTCGTTGGCCCCCGCCTCTTTGCCGGCCTCACGGTCAGCCTTATTCGAGCGCGCGGTCAACAGGATCACCGGAATGGACGCCGTCTGCGGATCCGCTTTCAAGGCCCGGCAGGTCTCGATGCCACCCTTGCCGGGCATCATCACGTCCAGAATGATCAGGTCGGGGGTATGCTCGCGGGCCAGGGTCAGGGCGTCTTCGCCCGTATGGGCACTCAACACGTCAAAGCCCTCGGCGTGCAGGCTAAAGTCCAGAATATGGCGGATATTGTGTTCGTCGTCGGCTATCAGAACAGTGTGCAAGAGGTGTCCTCCTGTAGGCGATGAATAGGTATTGTTCTGTCTATCGGCACGGGATGCCGGAAGTTGAACCCCATTCGTCACTTGGGCGATTACCCGGTCTAGACGGTCAGACTGATCATCCCACGCCGATCCAGGGCGGGACGTTTCAGTTCGTGGCCCCCGCTATCGGTCCCCTGCAGTTCGAAAATGCGCCGGCGCCTGGCGTCGACTTCGCCCAGGAAGACATCGGTCATGCGGGGACAGAACTGTTGCCCGACACCCGCCCGGATCTCATCCATGGCCTCGTCCAGGGTGAAGGCCTCGCGCCAGGGGCGGTCGCTCAACAGGGCGCTCAAGGTATCGGCCAACCGCACCAGGCGCGCACCCAGAGGAATGGCCTCACCGGCCAGCCCGGAAGGGTAGCCCGTGCCGTCGAAATTTTCGTGGTGATGGGAAATGATCTGGCGCAGGCGCGAATCCAGCTGCAACGGCTCCAGAATCTCCAGCCCGGCAGTCACATGCTTCTGCACGAAACTTTCTTCCTGATCGGTCAACACATCCGGCTTGTTCAACAACTGGGGCGGCACGCAGCCCAACCCCACGTCGTAGAACTGTAAGGAAAAGGCCAGATGCTCCTGTTCTTCAGCCGGCAGCATGATGCGGCGGGCGGTGGCCAGGCACACTTCCTGGCAAATCTGCACGATGGTCTCGTGGCGCAAGTGCCCCACCGCGGTGGTCGCCCGCAGGGTCTCGCGAATCTTTTCGAATTGGCGCGCCTCTTCCTGCCATTTGCCGTAACGCACCAGCAGGCTGGTGATGCGCGGGGCCAGGGACTCCAGGAAAATCCGGTCGTCGTCATCCAGCGGCTTGCCATCGATGCGGTTGTTGACCGTGATGACGCCCACCACATCGTCGCCATCGAGCAGCGGCACGCACAACAGTGAAGGCGTGGAATAGCGCGGCTCGTTCATCTCGTTGCCGAAGCGGTCGTCGTTGGTCACATCGTCCACCAGCAGAGTGCGGCCAGTGGCCCACACCTTGCCTGAGAAACCCGCACCGCGGCGAATCTGGGCCGACTGCACCACGGTCTCGGACAGGCCGATGGCCGCCCGAATCGAGAGGTATTCCTGGTCCTTGTCCGGCACCAGCAGCGTGGCCACCTGGATGCCGAGGCTTTCGCTCACCCACAACATCAGGCGCTGCATGAATTCGCCCGACTCAAAGGGCAGGCTGACCAGCGATTGCGGATCGGTCGGCTGCAGGACTGCCGGCCGGCGCGGCAACAACACCGTAAATCGGGTGCCGCCGGTTTCCACGTTTTCGGCCCAGATGCGGCCTTCGTGGTTGGTGGCAATGTCATGGCACAGGGCCAGGCCCACGCCCTGCCCGTTGTGTTCGCGGGTGGTCGAACCATCAACCTGGAAGAAACGATCAAAGATCTCGCCCAGCTTGTCTTCGGGGATGCCGATGCCGGAATCCTGCACCGTCAGGCGCACCGCGGTGCCCGATTCCTGCAACCGGATGTGCACCTTGCCGCCGTCGGGCGTGAATTTGAAGGCGTTGCCCACCAGGTGGGTCAGCAATTGTTGTATGAGCATGTTGTCCACCGGCATGACGATCTCGTCATTGTCGGTTTCCACCCACAAGTCGATATCACGTTCGAGGGCCCGGGTTTTCCACGAATCGTCCAACCGCTGCACCAGGGCCGCCACGTTGGTATCCTCGTGCACCAGTTGGGGCCGTCCGTTGTCCATCTCGTTCAATTCCAGGATGTCGTTGATGATGCCGGTCAGCTTCAGGCTCTCGGCGTGGATCACCTTCAGGAACTCATCCTGCGACTCGCCCGTCAGGCTGTCCATGTTGTTCTGCAGCAATTCGGTGTAGGCCGAAATCGAAGTCAGCGGTGTGCGCAGTTCGTGGCTCACGTTGGCGATGAAGTTCTTTTTCATGTCGCCCAGGCTACCCAGTTTTTCGCTGGCCAGGCTCAGCTCGGCATTGTTGCGGGCCAGTTTCTGGTACACGTCGGCCGACTCGATGGCAGTGGTCGCCTGCTGCACCAGAAATTCCAGTTG
>CAZLUL010000373.1:0-2937 GCA_964562635.1 uncultured Fibrobacteraceae bacterium
GTACGGCACCACCGCCTGCAAGAGCTGGAAGATAATCGAGGCACTGATATAGGGCATGATGCCCAGTGCGAACACCGTGGCGTTACTCAGGTTTCCACCCGAGAACATGTCATAAAGGCCCATCAACGAGCCTGATTGGGCGTCAAAGAACGCCTTCAGGGCCGTGCGGTTGATCCCCGGCGTGGGGATATGGCCACCCAGTCGGTAGATCAGCAGGATCATACCCGTGAACAGGAGCCGCCGTTTCAGTTCGGGGATCCTGAACATGCTTTGGTAACTGCCGGTAATATTCAAAGCAAAGCTTCCTTTTTCTGGACGTTACCCGGTAACAGTCAGCCAGTGACCGTAACGGTACCACCGGCGGCTTCCACCGCGGCGACGGCCGTCTTGCTGGCCTTGGCGACTTCGATCTGGAAAGACTTCTCGACCTTACCCCGACCCAGCAGTTTCACCGGGCGGTTGGGGTACTTGACCAGGCCGGCTGCAGCAAGCGATGCCGCATCCACCTTGGCGCCCGCGTCGAGCCGAGCTTCCAGGTCATCCAGGTTCACCAGTTGGAACGTTTTCTTGAAAATGTTGGTAAAACCGCGCTTGGGCAGACGCCGGTTCAGGGGCATCTGGCCACCTTCGAACCAGGGCGGGATGCCGCCACCGGAGCGAGCTTTCTGGCCCTTGTGACCACGGCCGCCTGTTTTGCCGGTACCCGAACCCGGGCCACGGCCACGCCGTTTCTTGTCTCGGTGGGCACCCTTGGGCGCGCCGATGTTGTTCAGCTTAAGCATGACTACTCCACCTCTTCCACGTTCACGAGATGGCGCACTTTAAACACCATGCCGCGGATCGCGGGAGTATCGTTCTTAATGACGAAGGTCTGATGGCGTTTCAAACCAATCGACTCAATGATGCGGCGTTGCTTCTCGGGACGGCCGATCAGACTGCGCACCTGGGTAATTTTCAATTTGGCACTCATGGCGCTTAGGACTCCTTGGTCTCGGTATCAGCGGCGACTTCAGGCGCTGCTTCGACCGGGGCTTCGACCGGGGCTTCAGCCGGGGCCGGAGCGCGTTCGGCCCGCTTGGGCAGACCCAGCACTTCAGGCACGGACAGGCCACGCTTGGCTGCAAAATCCTCGACCGTGCGCAGTTGCTTCAAACCGTCCATCGTGGCTTTCGTCACGTTGTTCGGGTTCCGCGAACCGAGCTGCTTGGTCAGGATGTTCTTCACGCCGGCTGCCTCGAGGATGGCGCGTACGCCACCGGCAGCAATCACACCGGTACCAGGGCTGGCGGGCTTGAGCAGCACGCGACTGGCACCGAAGCGACCGATCACCTGGTAAGGGATCGTATCGTTCAGCATCGGCACGGTGATTTGCACGGCGCGGGCGCCTTCTCCACCCTTACGGATGGCGTCGGCAATTTCGTTGGCCTTGCCCATCGCAACACCAACCTTGCCCTTGCCGTCACCGACGGTGACGATGGCACTGAAACTGAAACGCCGACCGCCCTTGACCACTTTGGCCACGCGGTTGATGTTGATCACGTTTTCGTGCATATCTGAAGCCTGGTCACGTCCGCCGCGACCACCAGGACCGCCGGGGCGTCCACCACGACCACCAGGGCCACCAGGACCACCAGGACCGCGACCACCAGGGCCACCGGGTCCGCGTCCGCCAGGACCACCAGGTCCACCAGGTCCGCGTCCACCAGGACCGCCGGCACCACCAGGTCGTTGATTCGAATATTCCGCCATCTGAATTGCTCCTGTCATGATTGCGTTCCCCGCTTCAGACGAGTCCCGACAATCGGAAAGACCTGGACTTGGTTAAAGTCCTAGACTTCGATTCCGCCATCCCTGAGCCCGCGGGCCAGGGCAGCAATACGCCCATGGTAGAGATAACCGCTGCGGTCAAAGACCATGCGGGTGATCCCTTTATCCTTCGCCTCATCAGCCAGAGCACGTCCCACGTTATAGGAAACCGAGCACTTGCCGGCAATTCCTTCGGGGGCCTCGACTGCCGCGGCCTTGCTGCCATTCGAAGACAGCAACGTCGTCCGCGTCAGGTCGTCAACGACCTGGGCGTAGATGTTCTTGTGGCTGCGGGTGATGGTCACCCGGGGCCGTTCTGCGGTGCCAGAAACTCTCTTACGGATAGCAATCTTCCGCTTTTTTCTGATCTGGATCCGCTTTTTCGCGACACTACTCATTGTTCACACCTCTCGACCGGTTGCCCGGTGCTTACTTACCGGCAGCCTTACCGGCCTTCCTGAGAACCTCTTCACCCACGTACCGGATGCCCTTGCCTTTGTACGGCTCAGGCTTGCGATAGGCGCGAATTTCAGCCGCCACTTGACCAACCTGCTGCTTGTCGACACCAGTCACGTCAATGTGCGTGTTGTCGGGGCAGTTGATCGCGATGCCAGCAGGAATGGGATACTCCACCGGGTGGCTGAACTGCAACTGCAGATCCAGGACCTTACCCTTGACGGCGGCACGGTAACCCACACCGATGATTTCCAGCTTCTTGACGAACCCCTCGGTCACACCAACGATCTGGTTGGCCACCAGAGCGCGCACCAGGCCGTGACGGGCCTTGACGGTCTTGGACTCGTTGGGACGGCTGATCGTCAACACGCCATCTTTTTCCTCGAAGCCCAGGCCTTCGGGAATGTGCTGGGTGTGCTCACCCTTGGGCCCCTTGACCACCGAGGTGTTGCCGCCGATTTTGACGGTCACTCCGGACGGAATGGGGATTGGGCTATTTCCAATGCGAGACATTGCTCACTCCTCCGCAAATTCAGGATCCACTGATCGTAGTCAGACGATGACTACCAGACTTCACAAAGCACTTCGCCGCCAACTCCACGCATCCGGCACTGGTGACCAGTGAGAATGCCCTGGTTCGTCGACAGGATGGAAATTCCATACCCTCCACAGACC
>CAZLUL010000374.1:0-2923 GCA_964562635.1 uncultured Fibrobacteraceae bacterium
CTGCGGAGGCGTTCAAGAGGGACTGTTGCACTTAGCGGTTGAACGCGGCCTCCCAAATATTCCGTCCGGGTTGGCATCATTGCTATTATGTGATCCTGGGTATAGCATGATCGGATGTTCAAATTCATCTTTCTTGCCCTGACTGCTACCCTCCGATCCCGCAGAAAACTCGTCCTTGAGAACCTCGCCCTTCGTCACCAACTTGAAGTTCTTCAAAGGAATGCCAAGAGGCCGCGGCTCCGGCCTCCTGATCGAGCATTTTGGGCCGTTCTCTCCCGGATTTTCCCTGGCTGGAGGGTCCACCTGTCCATCGTCCAGCCCGAAACGGTCATTCGTTGGCACCGGGCCGGTTGGCAACTCTTCTGGCGCAGGAAGAGCAATCCGGGACGAGGCAGACCCAAGGTCTCAGTCGAGATCCGCACTTTGATCCGCCGCATGTCCCTGGAAAACCCGCTTTGGGGCGCGCCACGTATCCATGGTGAGTTGCTGAAGCTGGGCTACGATATCTGCGAGTCAACGATCGCCAAGTACATTGTGCGTCGGCCTGGGCCACCAAATCAAACTTGGCAAACCTTCATCCGCAATCACATGACCGAGATCGCTGCCATCGACTTTTTTACAGTTCCCACCGTTTCCTTTCGGAACCTCTACGTATTCTTGGTTCTGTCTCTCGATAGGCGATGCATCATTCATTTCAACGTCACAAATAATCCCACCGCCGATTGGACAAGCCTGCAACTGATCCAAGCATTTCCCTTCGATACCGCCCCTCGGTATCTGATCCGAGATCGAGATGGCATCTATGGTCAGAGGGTGATCAATGCACTGGATATTTTGGACATTGAACAGATCGTCACCGCTCCCCGGTCACCATGGCAGAACGGATACTGCGAGCGGGTCATCGGGACGATCAGGCGAGAGTGTCTCGACCATGTGATCGTACTGGGGGAGAAACATCTGAGACGGGTTCTGAAGGAATATCTGACCTACTACCACGAGTCACGGACGCATCTGGGTCTGGGCAAAGATGCGCCGGTTTCACGCCCCATACAATCTCCCGATGCCGGGCCTGTCGCCAGCAAGCCAGTACTCGGCGGGCTGCATCACCGCTACTATCGCAACGCTGCATAATTGAAGGTGTCTGATTGTTTCGGCGACTGTGGATCGGTATGTCCAGGAACGGCCTCGGGCCGAAAATCGAGGGGCCCTGGGCTGTGCCACCGGCTCCATCATTTTACCGGCGACCGAACATCACTGTTCCCAACTCTCTCCGGGTCTTCATCGAGTTACGGTGTCCCCGGATGGATTATTTGGTAGGGACAAGGATCGGAAAAAGGATCGTCTGTCACGGGCGGAGCCAATGCGCCGCCCGTGACGGGCTCTTTGTATACTGAACGCCCAGCGGGGTGGCGATCAGGGATTCTTGCTCATCTGCCCCTTGATGAGGCCCACGACCGCCATCAACACACCACCACCAACACCACCGCCGACGACACTGGATACGATGGAGCCAATATCGAGGCCGCTGGATGCTGCGGCGTCAGCTCCGGCAGTTCCGGCCCCCAGCATTCCGAGGAGTTGGCCGCCAAGTCCGCCGCCAAGGATACCCAAGATGGAGTTGCCAAGAGTTCCGAGACTAAATTTTTTCATCAATGCACCGGCAGCGTTTCCACCGGCCGCTCCGCTTACCAACTGAATAATCAATCCTACGATGTCCATGATTACTCCTTTTTTGAAGATCTTGCCTGTGATTCAACCATCAGCCGACAAAAACCTTCGTGACCCCAAGGATGGATCTTGCATTTGAATCCAACCTTCACTAAAGCCTCGCCTGCTCCCAAGCTAGAGGGGGAGCCAAGATTGGGGGAACTCTCACAGATTTCGGCGATGATTTCAACAGGTGGTTTTATTTCTCCAGATACTGTGCCTAACGTTTATTCCGTCGCCATTGATCTTCCCCCGGTTTAGTGGATGCCGAGATAAGGTCGTTGGACTTCCCCTTGTGTAGTTGGAACCAAAAAGGCCGAATTTCTGTGTTAAGCGTTAGGTCCCAAAAAGCACAAGATTCAAGACTAAGAGACGGATTTCCGTCTCGTTTGGAAGGTGTGTGTTAAGCAATAGAATCTAAGAATTTCCCCATCCAAACGACCCGTCCCCACTAACCCTTTAACCCCAAGCGATTGTACTCCCAAAAAAAGACCGGCCGTCGGACCTGTCGATTTTTAACAGCTTTTCCTAACCCAAACTTCCGGCTCCCCGGGCGGGACGGGGAAGGGGACTATCGATCTCAGATCTTGGTGGCCGAGGGAGGCTGTCATTCCCCCAGTAGCCCCTCTAGGTTGGCTCTGGCCTCGGTGACAAGGTGGGCCAATTCGGGATCCGGATCAGTAAACAGGCTCAAAAATTCCACGTATCGTTCCCGTGACTCTTCTTTTTGACCCAACTGTTTCAACAATCCCGCATACCGGAACAAGGCAAAGGGGTATTCGATGCCCCATAAGGTGAGTTCAAGACTGGCACCGTATTCGGCCACATTCGCCGGGTCCAGAACCAATGCATACGCTTTCGCAGCCCCTTCCTGATTGCCCATTTTCTCATAGGCTTCAGCAACCAGGAACCTAATAGGGATACGGCATACGAATACCGGCAAACGTCCCAGGTCCGTAACCGGCTCCAGTAATTCAAGGACGAGCGCCCAGTCCCCCTTTTCCCTGGCCAAAACGGACTCGAAATATCTTATGTCCGTTTCGTACTCCCTTTGCTCCAAGTCAGGGCGTTCCTTTACCGATTCGAAATGTGTTTTGGCCCCGGGAATGTCACTTAGTGAGACCGCTCGCAAACCCGCCAGGATAAGCCCAGCCATCGTGCTGTCCATCGAGACCGGTTCCGGCTTGAGCTCGGGCAATCCGCCTGTCGCCAGGAA
>CAZLUL010000375.1:0-2917 GCA_964562635.1 uncultured Fibrobacteraceae bacterium
TCGAGGGGGTTTTCATGCCTACCAGCATTTTTAGCCGTTTGGTTGGACTGCGCCTGGCCGGGATCTTGGCCACGTTTCTATTTCTTCACACATTCTCGTCCGGGGTCTTGGTTGTTGAGCCTGAGTCGCCGCCTGAAGTTGGTTGGGTGTCCGAAGAGCCCATCGACGGGCCAGATTTGCCAGGCGTGCCCTGGGTGCCGAAACTCGGATGTATCTCACTGCCGCGCGGTGTGACCATGCATCTGGAGAGCGATGCCGCCGGCACCAACAAGACCATCGTGCTGGGCCTCGATACGGGCGATGCACCGCCCGTCGGCAACGAGGACGCTCCCACCCGTCTGTATCTGGTGGCCGATCGATCCGCGGACGGCTGGGCCGTTCAATACGCGATGTACCACCCCAGCTGGCTTTACAGTGACGAGGCCCAGATGGGCGTCGAGTCTTTCGTCCTGGTCAATGCCGTGTCGGAACTGGGCGTCGACGCCCCGGCCGCCATGCGTGTCATCGCCTTGCCCGGTGCTTTTGACGCAGTGCCGGCCAATCCGGATCAGGATTGGTCGATCTGTTCGTATCTGGCGGCCGTCGAAGCCGCGAGTGGACCGACCCGCAGCTATGTGTGCGAAGACAACAACCCCTTCTATATCCTGTCGTCGGGCGCGGTACAGGAGGGTGGACAGGCTCCGGCCAGCTTCGAGAGTCTCGCCCCCAGCGCAGCGGCGCTCGACTTTGGCGTTGCGGATCTCGTCGCCCTTCGCAGTCCGTTGTTCCTGTTTTAGTAGACACGATGAGACGAGAAAGCCCGGTGAGCTCTCAGTGAGCGCACCGGGCATTTTTCTGGGCTGGCATCCCGTAGACTTCGTGATTGCGGTTGCTGTCGTCACCGGGTCCGAAGTTCGGCGGCCCGGTCAACCCCGTTCGCGCCACCGCTGCGCCTCCGCCGCATTCCCGCTCTTCTCATAAATCTCCACCAGATTCGCCGCCGCGTCGTGGGCACGCCCATCATCGGGACCGAAGATCAGGGTAAATACGCGGTAACTTTCCTTGAAGTCCGCCGCCGCTTCATCAGTCCGGCCCAACGCCAGGTAACAGGAACCCCGGCTGCGTCGGGCATAACCACAGCCGATGAAGTCATCGCCCGTGCCCTGGTGAAAGCCGTCGATCGCCTCGGTGGACACCTGGATCGATTTGTCGTACCGGCCATTCTGCAACAGGAACGAGCCAAAGTTCACCACGCCGGCCAACTGCTCCGGGTGCAGGGCCCCCATGGTCCGTTCGCCGATTTCCAGCATCTCGCGGTACAGGGGCTCGGCCTGGTCGGGCTTGCCCATGCGGGAGTAGATGATGGCCAGGTTGTTCATGGCCGTCTGGGCCTGCTGGTGCTCGTCGCCGAGGATGCGCCGGGAGTCGGCCAGGGCGGCCACGGTGATCTTCTCGGCCTCTTCGTATCTCTCGGCGTAGGTCAAGGTCATGCCCCAGGACACCCGGGCCGCCAGGGTATTGGGGTGGTCGGTACCCTGTTGTTCATCGAGCAGGGGAATCACCACCTGGTGCAGGCTGTCCGCTTCGTCATAGCGCTGCTGCTCGGCCCGGATCTGGGCCAGGTTGTACAGCGTCAGCAGCGTCGCGTCGTCGCCCCAGTCTGCGGTGCCCGTCTTCCGGGCCAGGATGTCTTCGGCCAACTCGGCGGCCAGATCCAACTGGCCGCCGAAGGACAGGTTTTCGATGCGCGCCGCGCGGATCTCAAGCGCCTCATTTGAGCCCGAACCCACTTGGGAACTGACAACGCTGTCCGCCCAGCTCAACAGGGAGTCAGACGTCGCAAAGTCGCCGAGGAACATCGTGATCCGGCCGACCATGGCCACCGCCTTCGCGGTCCGGTGGTCGCCAGGGCCGAAGACATCCGAGTTCAGGGCGACGCTCTGCCGGGCCTGGCTCATGCCGGCCTCGTAGTCGCCCAGGTCCACCGAGGTGGATGCCAGCACATCGCGCAGCACCGCCTCGACTTCCGGCTGGTCGCCGAGATCCTGGCCCAAGCGCGTATCGGTTTCGGTGAGGATCTCCTGCAGCAACGTCGTGTCCCGCCCGCGGGCCACCCCGGGGCCAACGCCAGCGAGCATCCCTTTGAGAAACTCGGAGACCTGGGTGGCCTTGGCGCTTTCGGTCAGGGCCCGGGCTGACTCGCGCTCGGCCCGCAGATACATCGCCGTGCTGATCCCCGTGGCCACCACCAGCACGGCCACCACCGCAGCCAGCGCCGCGACGGCGGCCCGGTTGCGGCGCACCAATTTGCGCAGGCGATAGGCAGGACTGGGCGGCGAGGCTGAAACAGGTTCGTGGTTCAGGAAACGGCCCAGATCCATGGCCAGGCCATTGGCTGTGTCGTAGCGCCGGTCGCGCTCCTTGGCCAGCGCCTTCATGGTGATCCAGTCCAAGTCGCCACGCAGGTCGTGGCTGAGCTGCTTCGGCGCCGTGTGGCGGCGCTCGGACACAGCGGTGGCGTGGTCGCCCAGAGACGAAATGCGCGTACTCGGCCGCGGCGGATCCACCTCGCGGATGATGCGTTGGATCTCCTCCACGCCGGCCTTGCGCAGCTCGGTGCTGGAGAATGGGCGCGTCCCCGAAAGCAGCTCGTACAGCACCGCGCCCAGGGCATAGACATCCGTGCGCGTATCGATGTCGGTGCTCTTGGCGTCGGCCTGCTCGGGGCTCATGTACTCGGGTGTGCCGACAACGTTGCCCATGAGTGTCTGGATGGCGCTGTCGGTCAGGGGTTGTTCGATGGCCTTGGCCACTCCGAAGTCGATGATCTTGGGGATCGGCTTGCCGTCGATCTCGGTGACCAGAATGTTCGACGGCTTAAGGTCGCGGTGGATAACCGCCTTCTGGTGCGCGTGCTGCACACCGCCGCAGACCTGCA
>CAZLUL010000376.1:0-2907 GCA_964562635.1 uncultured Fibrobacteraceae bacterium
TGTTGCTGATGGTTTGCGCCGTAGTACCAGCGGCTGCATGGATGGACGTCGAAAACCCCGTTATCGAGATGGGGTACAACCCCAACGGGATCTTCATCCTGGACGGCAGTTACGTCATGAACGTGGGTGAGGTGCAGATCAATATCACCAACTGGGGATTGATCGGCTCAACCTATTCGATCGCCCGTCCCTGGTCCGATGCCCCGTCTTGCCAGTGGCCCGCCGGCTCCGGTAACGAATACCTCTGGTCGTCAGGCCTGTGGGTTGGTGGTGTGGTGCTTGGCGAACGCCTGTGCTCCACCGGCGGTTTTGGCAGCGAATTCTATCCGCAGCCGGAAGATATTGAAGCGACGATCTATGAGGCGATCGGTGCCAAGATCTTGCGTCCGTCGGGCAACCCCGAGGCCGGCGGTAATCGCGATCCGATGCCCGGGCCCGATGACGACCGTGATGGCCAGATCGACGAAGAAATCCTCAACGGTTTCGACGACGATGACGATGGCAAGATCGACGAGGATTTTGGCCAGATCGGCAACCAGATGTTCGTCCTGACGAACTATGACAATACTCGCCTGGCCCAGGAAAACTTTCCGGACCACACGCCCATGAACCTGGAAGTGGTGCAGACCTCTTTCCAGTGGGAAAACGATCTGGTTGATGATTTTGTCGGCTTCGACTACAGGATCACCAACGTTGGTGTGACCGATGTCGAGCGTGTTTATATCGGATTCTTCTCCGATAGTGATATTGGTCCCCGCGGTGGCGGTGGCACCGCTGACGACGATATGGCCGGCTCCTGGCCCGCCCTGCACGGTTCGCCGGGCATGGTTCGGGCTTCTGACGGCAGTTTTGTGCCGCTGCAGGTGGGTTTCATGTACGACGCGGCCGATAACGGCCGCCTTGATGGCTACTTCGGCATTGTCTTTTTGGGTCACGACGTTGATCCGGCCGGACGGTTGGCACCCCAGAATGTGGGTATGCGGACCTTCCAGAGCTTTTCCGGCAGCACCAGCTTCGAGCAGGGTGGCGATCCGTCCAACGATGACGAACGTTACCAACTGCTGAGTGCTCCCATCGAAGAGTGGGACAACGACACCGCGCCGGGTAAACAAAACGATTTCCGTTTCCTGGTTTCGGCCGGTCCTTTCGAGATCATGCCTCCCGGTGGCCAGTTGAGCTTCCAGGTCGGTATGGTGGTCGGTTCGGGTCTGGGCAATTCCGACGGCGGCGTCGGCCTGTTGGCCAACTGCGCCGAGGCGGCTCTGACCTGGTACGGCATCTATGTCGATGGGATCAAGAGTGTGGTCACTGAAGGAAGCCCTCCTGAAGATTTCAATCCCGGACAGTTTGGTCGCGAGACGATCCTTTGTGTCGAGGATTTTGGGCCCGACGGCGCCTCTCTGTTTGATAATTTCCTCCCGGATTACATGGATCAGAGTTGTCTGGAACCGGAGTGGGTCCTGGCGCAGCCACGGTTGGAGGATTCGGATTATTTCAAATACACCGTCGATGGTGTCGAAAAGACCTGCGCCATGTTCAACATGGACAACTGCTTCGAGTGCGCCCGCCAGCTGGGTTATATCTGTGAGCCCATCGATTTCGAGGAGGATAAGTGGACTTGCAACGATCCCACGGTCGCCAACAAGACCGGTTGCACCGGCGTCGATGGCCTGGACAAGCAGATCCATTGGCTGGTCGGCATGGCGCCGCCACCGCCTGGCTTGCGCCTGTGGCCCACCGATAGCCGCGTGCATGTGTTCTGGGATGATGAGAGCATGATCACCAAGGACATCCGGCTGCAGAAAATTGACTTCGAGTCCTACCGGGTGTGGCGGGCCGACAACTGGGAACGTCCTTTCGGGTCCTCACTGGTCAATGGCCCCGAGAGCAGCCTTTGGCAGATGGTGGCCGAGTTCGATCTGGTGAACTCCTACGTGACCCAGCGTGAAATCAATAATGTAACGTTCAACGATACGATTCCCCTGGGAGCCAACACTGGCATGGAGATCATCTCGTACCGGCCGATCAGCTTGGACAATCCGACCTTCGCCGGTCTGGCCGACTCCATGCAGGTCGTGGTCGACATGGATCCCACGAACAACCAGAGCGTCCGACCGGATGTGCGGGACAGCGATGGCTCGCCTAACCAGTATTTCCACATTATCGGGATCAACAACTGGGAGATGTATCCGGATGTGCTGGATACCTTCTGGGCCGCGACTTATCGCGCAGAGGACGCTGTAGCGGTGCCGCCCATCGTGGAAAAACACGACACCGAATACTTCGAATACGTCGATCGTGATATCCACAACGGGTTCATCTACTTCTACTCGGTCACCGCAACGGATCACGAGTTGATGCCGGGTGTCGATACGGATCCGGGTCACATCAGCCTGCCCCTGGGGGCCGGTCTGGTGGGCGATCCTGGTTCTTCATTCTCCAATACGGTGCCGGGTGCCAGTGCCCAATCCGCCGCAGAACGCGAAAAATTTGGGGTGAACATTTATGTCTACCCGAACCCCGCAACCCGGGATGCCCTGGCCGAGTACCAGGAGCTGTTCCCGAGCGGCGACGACCCCACGGGTGTGCGGGTGACGTTTACCAATTTGCCGGCCGCCAGCAATACGATAAAGGTGTACACGGTCAGTGGTGACCTTGTGCAGACGATTCCCCATAGCGGTCTTGACGGATCCGGCCACATGAGCTGGAACCTGATGAGTCGCAATGGACAGGAAATTGTCAGTGGTGTCTACCTGTACACCGTGCAATCCGACGATAGCCGGTTCGAGGACTTCGTTGGAAAATTTGTGGTAGTCAGGTAGCTCCTGATGATAGGGGCAGATTAGTGTCAACTCCGTCTGCGGACGGATCTGGAGGTTTCCATGAAACGCATCGCGATTCTGACCA
>CAZLUL010000377.1:0-2906 GCA_964562635.1 uncultured Fibrobacteraceae bacterium
CGGTTTCAGGCATTTCGTGGCGACGGGCGCCAAAAAGGCGCCTGGCAATAGCCGGAGTTGGCAGAGGCATCTGCTGGCCCAGCAGGTAATCGTGTGCCTCGGCCCGGAATTGGGTCAGATCATAGGAATTCATCAAATAAGTATATCATAGCCCGACCACTGCGGTCAATCGGGAGCGACCAGGAACGCTTTCGACTCGTGGCCGTAGGCCACCAATTCCATCACTTCAACCCGCGCACGGGCCGCAGGGGCCTTGAATCGGCGGCTGGGCGGATCCAGGCGGGATTCGGCCCGCACCCTTTCCGAGACATAGGTCAGGCCCAGAAAAGGCACATCGGCATGCACGGCCGCGACGATTTCGCGGGTGGTGAACTGAAGCATGCGGCCGGCGGGCAAATCGGCAGATTGGGTATCGGCCGCCGTCATCACGAACTGGTCGCACAGGAATTGCGTGCCCTGCACCACTCGGGTTGTGGCCGCCTTTTGTTCGACGTGATCCGGCTGAAAATCGGAAGCCAGGGTGGCAGCCACCAAAGGGTCGTCGCGCAGGTCCTCCGGTGAAATTTTCGAAGCCTGCCCATCTCGCCACTGCACCGCCTCAACGATGGCACCCAAAAAAGAGCCTTGCCGTTGCAACAGATCACGCGATACGCGCAACTGCACGCCTTCACCCTTGATCGGATGGGTCACGCCATCTTCCTCGATCAACGGCAGCAATTCCCACAGCCAGGTCTCATCGTCGCTGCCACTGGCGCGATCCAGGCAGACCACCCGGGTGATGCCTTCTTCCCGCCGCCCACCGGCCATGGTCTGGGTGCGGTATTCCACCCAACTGCCCTCGGCGATGTGCAGGGGGATTTCCGGCTGACGCCACAACGTAAACAGGTCAAGGGCGCGGACAGGCCGCACCCCCGACAGGCACCACAGCAAAGTCAGCGCCACCAACAGGTGACGCTGGACAACGCTAGTGTTTGATTTTTTCCCAGTAAGTCGCATAGTCAAATTCAGGGCTATTTTCCTTGTCATGGCACACGACACACGAGTCCTTCGCCTGGGCGATCCACTTGCCGTCACGCGCGTGTTCGGTGCCATAACCATGGCAAGCCTCGCACTGCACATTCTGCAGGTTGATCTGGGCGGATTCGCTGAACCCGTTCTTGTACATGTAGCCGGTGGTGTGGCAACTCAGGCATTCCGGCTCGTTGCTCTGACCCTTGTTGCGGATCGTGGCAAAAGCCGTGCGATGCTCTGAAGACACATAGGATTTCCAGGCATCGTCGTGGCACGACATGCAGGCCCGCTCGCCGAGAAAAGTTTCCTTTTCCGAACCCATCGTGCGCGGGTAGGCCGCACGCTTGGCTTCCTGGAATTCCACCAGGGCAGTCTTGTACCCATCAACCTTGGCCTGCATCTCCTCATCGGTAGGCAGCGCGTCGTCCAGGCTGGTGACGCCCACGTCGATGGCCATCAGACGGCCCGTGCCTTCTTCGACAAAGAGGTTCGCCCGTCCGATGTACCGCCCTTCGTGGGTGGCGGCAAACATGGCCGTATCATCCAGCACCCGCTCGGTCTGCAGGCTGCGGTACGTGTGACCGGTCACGCTCATGTCGATGCCTTCGACTTCCTTGAGCACCGGTTCGGTGTTGTTCTCACCCAGATGTCCGAGCAGAACAACGCACTGCGCCTCCTGGCGAACCCGCGGCACCAGCTCACGCAAGGTGGCCACCGGGTCGGCCACCGTAAAGTCGGCTTCATCGGCCGTCATGGTGATGATCTTCAGGGACGGATCCACGACGCTGATCAAGCCGTACTTGATGCCGTTGCGTTCGACAATCAGGTACTCCGGCAAAATCAATTCGCCGGTCTTGGCATCACGCACGTTGGCGTTGGTGAAGGGCAGATCGTATTTCTCGATCATCTCCTGCAGGAAGGCCAAACCGTAGTTGAGGTCCCGCTCGCCCAGACCGATGCCGTCGTAACCGAGATCGCCGGTCATTTGACACAAGAATTCCGTCTGATGCCTTTCATCCTTGGAACGGCGACCAAAGAGATCCCCCGCGTCCACCATCAGGATAGGCACATTTTCATTCCAAACACTGTCCAGATAACCAGCCCTCCGGGCCAGTCCGCCACGCTGCTTGGATTTTCAGCCACAGGGCTCAATCTTGCCCTTGATGTCGGTGGTGTAGAGCAACGTGATGTTTTTCCACTCCTTGGCCTGCTCACCATCCTCGGCGCGGACGGTCTCCGCGAGCATCAGAGGTGACAGTCCAGCGACCAGCAGCGCCACCGCTGCGATCGACAGCAACCAACGCCGGGCACTGTATTTGCCCTTGAGCTTGATCATGTTTCTAACCTTTCCTGAGTGGATATTCATACCCCGTCCGCCGCCGCATCGGCCTGTTCGGCAGCCGATTTCGACGAGCGGGTATACTCTGCCCGATCGGTGAAGTTCCAATCTCCCCATTATAGACGGCACACGCCCGGTGGGCAAATGCCGCAATGGGCCGCCGGGCAACTTTCCAGCCGCCGCGGCCCGCTCCGAAATGAGAAGGGCGGCCCTAAAGCCACCCTCTCGTGCCAATTCCGGCCCCAACAGGGCCAAATATGGACTTTCCAGGCCACGCGGTCGAACGCGTCCATTCCCGAACCCGTTACTTCTGCACCCGGTCTTTCAGGCTTTTACCCGCCATAAAGGCAGGATACTTGGCCGCAGGGATGTTGATCGCCGCCCCGGTCTGGGGATTGCGTCCAGTCCGCTTCTTGCGCGCGCGGCGCTCGAAGGTTCCGAAGCCCGTGATCTGTACCCGGTCGCCTTTCGATACGGCAGATGCGATGATCCCTTCACGCGGAGCAGTGGAGAAGAGAGCGTCGACAGCACGCTTGGCAGCGGCCTTGCTCATACC
>CAZLUL010000378.1:0-2904 GCA_964562635.1 uncultured Fibrobacteraceae bacterium
GAGAGACCACCACTCCGGCGATCAGGATGCCAAGAATGATACATGGAATGGCCATTCGCAAGGGAAGTTTGAACAGGTAGGCGGCCACGCTGCCGGTCCAGGCGCCGGTCATGGGCAAGGGGATGGCCACGAACAAAATCAGGCCCAGGCTCTCGTAGCGCTTGATCACATCACTGCGGCTGACGGTGCGTTTGAAAAGCCAGTCGAAGAAACGATCCATGGTGCGAAATCGGCGCAAGTGCTTCTCGGCCGGGCCCAAAAGCAATAGAATGGGCAAAACCGGCACAAAGTTGCCCAAAACCGCCAAGGCGTAGATCTGATAGGGATTGGTCATGCCCATGGCGTAGCCCGCGGGGATGGCTCCACGCAGCTCAAAAACCGGCAACATCGCCACCAGAAATACCGCCAGTGGCGGTGGCAACTGGTCAAAATATTCCAACAGATGCTCACGCAAGATGTTCTCCCTGGATGTTGTCTTCGCTCAGGTCGGCCTCAGTCGTCTCGGCGGCTTGTTCAACGCCAGCCAAAAGCGGCACGAAACGGCAACTGACCGATTGTTCGATGAGCACTTCTTCGCCCTGGCGCTGGTAACGGTAGAGGATCTGCTCACGGCCCTTGTTGACCGGGATCAACAGCCATCCCCCATCCTTGAGCTGGCTGACCAGCACCGGCGGCAGGTGGGGCGCGCAGGCGGTGACCATGATGGCGTCGTACGGGGCATGATCAAACATGCCTTCAATGCCATCGGCGGCCAGTACGGTGATGTTGTCGTAGCCCAGTTCCTTGAGGGTGTTGCGGGAGCGATGGGCCAAAGGTTTGATGCGTTCCACCGAGACAACAGTCTTGGCCAGGCGGGCCAGCACCGCGCCCTGGTAGCCTGATCCCGTACCGACCTCAAGAACGTGCTCGTGACCCTTGAGTTCCATCAGGGTGGTCATCAGGCCAACGGTGAAGGGCTTGCTGATCGTCTGGCCAAAACCGATCGGCAAGGCACTGGGCTGGTGCGAGCGATGGCGCAGCAAATTGGGCACAAACATGTGCCGGGGAACCTCTTGCATCGCTTGCAGGACCCGCGGGTCATCAAGGCCTTCGGCGACCAACTGCTCCCGCACCATGCGCCGTCGGGCGACTGCGAATTCTCTCATCCGTTGTCCTCGGCATCCGGATCACCGGGCAGGCCTTCACGCTCGAGGACTTTCATTTCCTGGTGCAAGCCATAGTGGGTCAGGTCCACAATCAGAGGTGTCAGACTCACATACCCATCGTCGACCGCGTTGTAGTCGGTGCCATCAGCCCGTTGCCAGGTGGGGCCAGAGCCGCCGATCCACAGATACGGTTTGCCGTGCGGATCAACCTGTTCCTTGATGGCGTTTTCGTAGATGCGGCTGCCCAGGCGCGTGACCCGGATGCCCTGGATGTTTTCGATGGGGCCGTCGGGGATGTTGATGTTCATCAGCGAACCCTTGCGCAGCGGAAAAGCCAGGATGTCGTGGATGGACCGCCGGATGAACTCGGCCGCCCCGCTGAAATCGGTCGGATGCCAGGCCGCGAGGCTTAAGGCGTAGCTGGGGATGTTGAACATGGTGCCTTCCATAGCCGCTGCCACCGTGCCCGAATAGATGACATCTTCGCCCATGTTCGGCCCGTGGTTGATGCCGCTCATGACGATGTCCGGCGGGTCTTCCTTGAGAATTTTCTCCATGGCGATCAGGACCGTGTCAGTCGGCGTGCCGGTCACCGAGTACCGGTTCGGCCCCAGGTTGATGATGCGCAGCGGCGAGGTCAGCGTCAGGCTGTGGCTCGAGGCGCTCTGCTGGTCGTTGGGCGCCACGACCGTGACGCGAAAACCGTCCAGGGAACTGATGGCGTCAACCAAGACGCCGATGCCGTGGGCGTCGATGCCGTCGTCGTTGGAGATCAGGACGTGTTTGGTATCACTCATTGCTGAACCTCATTGCTGAACCTCACTGCTTAACCTCATCGCATAATCCTGTCGTCGGCCGGTCAATCCCGGGAAAACATGAGCATGAGCACCAGCTTGAAAAAGCGGCCGGTGTCGACGAAGGGGTTGATGGCGCTGACCTCGTCCCCATAAACGGTGGTGATGGGCGCCGAGCCGATGCGGAAACCGCGGCGGGCCAGGCGCACCAGCACTTCGGATTCCGAATCGTAACGGCTGGTTTTGAGGACCAGGTTTTCGAAGCAGGCCACCTTGTAAAGGCGATAGCCGTTCTGGGAATCGGGGATGTCGGTGCCGGCCAGCCGGCTGATGACCCAGCTGGTGAATTGATTGGTCTTTTTGCGCAGCCAGGGCATCGACTCGGTGGCGGCCATGCGGGTGCCGATGATCACGTCGAGGTTGCCGGCGGCCGCGGCGTCCTGGAAGCCCTGCAGTTCCGCCGGCAGGTGCTGGCCATCCGAGTCCATGGTGTAGACCCAGTCGAGGTTCTCGCGGGCGGCCCAGGCGTAGCCAGTCTTGAGAGCTTCGCCTTTGCCCTGGTTGACCTCGTGGATGATGACTTCGGCCCCGGCTGCCTCGGCGGTTTCAGCGGTGCCGTCGGTGCTGCCGTCATCGACAACCAGGATCCTCAGGTCAGGATGCAGCGCGCGGATTTCACCGATGACTTCGGTGAGGAAGCGGGCCGCGTTCAAGGCGGGCAGGATCGCGCCGTAGGTTTTTGTGGAGTTTGCAGGCATGGGACTCGTTAGGATAGAGTGTGATTACGGTCCGGAGGCCGCTCAGAGAGTATCCGGTGGGAGACTCGAGATCCACGGAAAAGAGAATGCGGGGCAACAAAAAAGCCGCCCGAAGGCGGCTCAGAGTTGACCTGGTCGGGGCGAGAGGATTCGAACCTCCGACCCCTTGCCCCCCATGCAAGTGCGCTACCGGACTGCGCCACGCCC
>CAZLUL010000379.1:0-2897 GCA_964562635.1 uncultured Fibrobacteraceae bacterium
CGTCCATACCCAGAATGGCGATGATGTCCTGCAGATCCTTGTAGCGCTGCAGAATACCCTGCACCTCACGGGCCAGGTCGTAGTGCTCCTGGCCCAATACGCCGGGCTCAAGAATACGGCTCGTCGAATCCAGGGGATCCACGGCCGGATAAATGCCCAGCTCAGCGATCTGCCGCGACAACACCGTGGTGGCGTCGAGATGGGAGAACACGGTGGCCGGCGCGGGATCGGTCAAATCGTCGGCGGGCACGTAGATGGCCTGCACCGAGGTGATCGAACCGCTGCGCGTCGAGGTGATGCGCTCCTGCAACTGACCCATTTCCGTCGCCAGCGTCGGCTGGTAACCCACTGCCGAAGGCATGCGCCCCAGCAGTGCCGAAACTTCAGAGCCGGCCTGGGTGAAGCGGAACATGTTGTCAACGAAGAGCAGCACATCCTGGTTCAGCACATCGCGAAAATGCTCGGCCATGGTCAGGCCGGACAGGGCCACGCGCAGGCGGGCTCCCGGCGGCTCGTTCATCTGCCCGAACACCAGGGCGGTATTGTCGATCACGCCGGACTCGGTCATTTCCAGCCAGAGATCGTTGCCCTCGCGGGTACGCTCGCCCACACCGCAGAATACGGAGTAGCCACCGTGCTGGGTGGCGATGGCGTGGATCAGCTCCATCACGATAACGGTCTTGCCCACACCGGCACCACCAAAGAGGCCAATCTTGCCACCTTTTACGTAAGGAGCGAGAAGGTCGACAACCTTGATGCCGGTCTCGAAGAGCTCGTTGGCCTCACCCTGGTTCACCAGTTCGGGCGGATTGGCGTGGATGGGCGATACTTTGTCGGGCTCGGGCAGATCACCCTTGCCGTCGAGGGTCTTGCCCAGGAGGTTAAACAGGCGTCCCAGACACTGATCGCCGACCGGCACCATAATGGGCGAGCCGGTGTCCAGCCCCGTCATCCCGCGCACCAGTCCGTCAGTGGAGTCCATGGCAATGGTACGCACTGTATTGTTGCCGATGTGCAGGGCGACTTCGACGATGAGGTCGATGTTGCGCGCTTCATCGGTAATACGAATGGCGTTCAGGATCCGCGGCAGGTGGTCCGAATCGAATTCGAGATCCACTGTGGGACCAATCACCTGTTGGATCTTGCCGTAGTTCTCGGCCATTTTTCTTGTCTCCTTGTTCGGCAGTTTGGGACCGAAGCCCCGCTCTCGATCTACAGCGCGGCTCTTCTAGAGAGCGTTCGCGCCGCCTACAATATCCAAAAGCTCAGACGTGATCGTGGCCTGACGTTCGCGGTTGCGCTGCAGCGTCAAGGCTTCGATCATTTCACCGGCATTCTCGGTGGCCGCGCTCATGCTCGTCATCCGGGCCGCGTGCTCACTGGTGAACGCTTCGCTCAGGGTCATGAAGACCCGGTTTTTCAGGTACAGCGGCAGCAGAGTGGCGAACATCTCTTCCTGGCTCGGCTCCCAGATGTATTCCAGGTTGCTGTCCTTCTCTTCTTCATCACCCTCGGCACTGGCAACGGCGTCGGGCGCAATGGGCAACAGCGGCACCTCGACCGGCTTCTGGGTCATCGTGCTGATGAACGCCGCGTAAACGACACGCACCTCGTCGAACGTGCCGTCGACAAAGGCACCGACTGCGGTATTGCCCACCAGGTTGCCGCGCTCGCTATTGGCCTCGCCACTAAAATCGGTGTGCTTCTCGAACACCGTGTAGCCCTGTTTGCGAAAGAACTCGGACACCTTGCGACCCACGGCATAGACCTGAGTCTCGACGCCCTCGGCAATGGACGCGTCCACCGCTATTTGCGCCAGTTTGAGCACGTTCATGTTGTAGGAACCACACAGACCCTTGTCCGAAGCGATCACCAGAAACAACCGGCTCTTGACTGGACGGACTTCAAACAGCGGATGTTTGATCTCGGCCTTGCCCGCCAACTCGGTCATCAGCTCGGTGAGCTTCTGCGAGTAGGGACGTGCGGCCAACATCTTGCCCTGGGAACGCGCAAGCTTCGACGCCGCCACCATCTTCATGGCTTTGGTGATCTGCTGCGTGCTCTTGACTGAGCGAATCCGCGTATTGAGTACTTTGACCCCGGCTCCCGCCACGGGTTACCTCCTGATCAGCAATCTTGAATCAAGTCCGGGACTAATCTCGGCTGAGATCTAGCCCCGCGATTTGATGAAACTTTCGATGGCTCCGGTCAGATCGCTCACGATCTGGTCGTCCAGCTTGCCGCTCTCGGCGATGGCGTGCAGCACGCCGCTGTGGTTGGCGCCCATGTAGGCGTGGAACTCGAGCTCCCACTGGGCCAAGTCCGCCACCGGCACGGCGTCGAGGAAACCCTTGGAGGCGGCAAAGATGATCGCCACCTGGTTCTCGTTGGCCATGGGCATGTACTGACCCTGCTTGAGGATCTCCACCATGCGCTCGCCACGGGTCAACTGCCGCTGGGTCGACTTGTCCAGATCCGAGCCGAACTGGGCAAAGGCCTTCAGTTCGCGGTACTGGGCCAGGTCCAAACGCAGCGAACCGGCCACTTTCTTCATGGCCTTGGTCTGCGCAGCGCCACCAACACGGGACACCGAGATACCCACGTTGATCGCCGGGCGGATGCCCTGATAGAACAAATCGTTCTCCAGGAAGATCTGGCCATCGGTGATCGAAATCACGTTGGTCGGGATGTAGGCCGACACATCGGAAGCCTGGGTCTCGATAATGGGCAGCGCGGTCAGCGAGCCACCACCGTTGGCATCGCTCAGCTTGCACGAACGCTCAAGCAAACGGCTATGCAAATAGAACACATCGCCGGGGAAGGCTTCACGTCCCGGCGGGCGACGCAACAACAGCGACATCTGGCGGTAGGCGTTGGCCTGCTTGGACAGATCATCG
>CAZLUL010000380.1:0-2880 GCA_964562635.1 uncultured Fibrobacteraceae bacterium
CGGATCCGGTGGTCTTCATGGAGCCCAAGCACTCCTACCGCGCGTTCCGCGAAGAAGTGCCAGAGGCCGAAGAAGTCATGGAGTTAGGCAAGTCCCAGGTGGTGCAGGAAGGCACGGACCTGACCTTGATCAGCTGGGGCGCGATGATGCGCCCGGCGCTGAAGGCGGCTGCGGCCATCGAAAAAGAACGGGGCGTCAGCATCGAGATCATTGATCTGTTGAGCATCGCGCCCCTGGACTACCATACGTTCACCGAGTCGGTGAAGAAGACCGGCCGTTGTGTCGTGGTGCAGGAAGCGCCCCGCAGCTTTGGGGTTTCGTCCGAAGTGGTGGCGCGCATCAATGACGAGTCGTTCCTCTATCTCGAGGCTCCCGTCGGGCGGCTGACCGGTTACGATGTGGTTACGCCCTATTTTGGCCGCGAAAAAAGTTATCTGCCCAACGCCGGTCGGGTCGGCCGGGCCATCGAGCAGACTCTCGACTACTAGGTCGGAAAAAATTCCCCAACAGGAGGCCTCTGGCTTGTTCGAATTCAAACTGCCTGACCTGGGTGAAGGAATCGCCGAAGGCGAGATCCTGAAGTGGTACGTGGAAGAAGGCGGCCCCGTCGTCGAAGACGAGCCCCTGGTTGACGTGGAAACCGACAAGGCGGCCGTCACCATTCCTTCGCCCCGCGGCGGCACCATCAAGGCCCTCAAAGGCAAGGTGGGCGACATCGTCAACGTGGGTGACGTGGTGGTCGTTATTGACGACGGCAGCGCCGAGACGGTGACTGAAGAAGCGGTGGCCGAAAAGACCTTTGCCGAGCCGGACGCGCCGGTGCCCGCGGCCGTGCCTGTAAGCGTGGCCCCCGCGGCCCAGCCCGGCGTGCGGCGCCCCGTGCCCGCAGCCCCGGCTACCCGGCGTTTGGCCCGCGAGCTGAAAATCGACATCAATCTGGTCACGCCATCGGGGCCCGGTGGCCGGGTCATCCCCGAAGATGTGCACCGCTTTGTTAGCTCGTCCGGAGTCGTCTCGTCCGGAGCCGCCAACCCCGCGGCCACCGAGCACCTGCCGGCCAAAAAGGTGGCTGACGATACGGCCTTCGCCGAGTTCGCCGCCCACGCTTCGGCAACGATTCCTTTCCTGGAGATCGAGCCTCTGCCCGACTTCAGCAGCGATGGTCCGGTGGAGATCGAGGCATTGCGTTCCATCCGACGTAAAGTGGCCCGCAAGATGGTCACCAGCATGACCCTGGTGCCCCACGTGGTGCACATGGACGAGGCCGACGTGACCCAACTGGACAAGTTCCGCATCCGCGAGCGCGAACGGCGCCAGGGTGGCAGCGGCGGCAAGCTGACTTTGATGGCATTCGTGGTCAAGGCCATCACCGCCGGCCTGAAGGCCGCGCCGGCGTTCAACGCCAGTCTCGATCCCTTCCGCGAAGAGATCATCTACAAGCAGTACTACAACATCGGTTTTGCGGCGGACACCGGCCGTGGCCTGGTCGTGCCGGTGGTCAAGGGCACCAACAACAAATCGATCATCCAGATCGCCGATGACATCTACGAGAAGGCCACCCTGGCCCGCGCAGGCAAACTGCCGCCCGAAGACATGCGCGGCGGCACCTTCACGATCACCAACGTGGGCCCCCTCGGTGGCACGGCACTGTTGCCGACAATCAACTACCCCGAGGTCGCCATCCTGGGCATGGGCAAGGTGCAGGAAAAACCGGTGGTGCGCGATGGCGAGATCGTCATCAGAAAAATGCTGCCGCTGACCCTGGCCTTTGACCATCGCATTGCCGATGGCGCCGACGCAGCCCGCTTTGTGGGCGAACTGGTGCGGCAGCTCTCGGATCCAAATCTGCTTTTGCTCGAAACCTGATAGGAGTCCGGTCATGGTGATGGGAAGTTTGCGCGAAGAGACCCAGGTTGTGGTCATCGGCAGCGGTCCTGGTGGATACATCGCGGCCTTGCGCCTGGCTGACCTGGGCAAGGATGTGCTCCTGATCGAAAAACGCGACCGGCCCGGCGGCACCTGCCTGCTCGAAGGCTGCATCCCTTCCAAGGCCCTCATCAACGCGGTCGAGGTCAAGGAAGCGGCCATCGCGGCCCAGCAGTTCGGGATGAAATTCGAAGGCCTGAAGATTGATCCGGCCGAATTGCGCACCTGGACCGACGGCGTGGTGCAGGGCCTCAGCGATGGCATTCGCAGCCTGCTCAAGCGGCGCGATGTGACGATCATCCAGGGCCACGCCCGCTTCGAATCGGCCACCAGCCTGTCGCTCGAGGGCGGCGAGGTCAGCGGCGTAGACTTCGAACAGGCGATCATCGCCACGGGTTCGAGCCTGAACCGCCTGCCCGAAGGCATTGTTTCTTCGGTGTGGTCCAGCGCCGACGCCTTGAAACTGCCTTCGGTGCCCGAAAGCCTGCTCGTCGTTGGCGGCGGCTACATCGGCCTGGAAATGGGGCTGGTCTATCAGGGCCTCGGCTCGAAAGTTTCGGTGGTGGAGTTTTCCCCCCGCCTGCTGATGGGCGCGGACGAGGATCTGGTCGACGTGATGGTCACCCAGGTCACCAAACGCCTCGAAGCAATCATGGTCGACAGCACGGTCAAGGAAATCAAGGAAGTCAAAGACGGCTTCGACGTCGAAATCGAAGTGGACGGCAAGCGGGTCACCCAGCACTACGCCCAGGTCCTGGTGGCCATCGGGCGCCGGCCCAATACCGACGACATCGGCCTGAAAAACACCCAGGTCCAGATCGACGACAAGGGCTTTATCATCACCGACGAGCTGTGCCGGACCGGCGAGGCCAATATCTACGCCATCGGCGATGCGGCCCAGGGCCCCATGCTGGCCCACAAGGCCAGCCGCGAAGGCAAAGTGGCCGCCGAGGC
>CAZLUL010000381.1:0-2855 GCA_964562635.1 uncultured Fibrobacteraceae bacterium
GGCCCGACCCGAAGATTTTTAATCCCGCCGCTGATTTTCCCCATCCGTACGCGTCTCATCCAGAAAGGAGCGGCCGCGCCGGCTCGCCAACGGAACTCCTGAAAAATTCCGCGAACCCCCTCAGGAGGAAATCATGAAGACAATCCAACGAACGATGCCGGTTTGCTTGCTGCTGATCGCCACGGTCTGGGCAGCCGGGATTCCGGCGCACCCGGCAAGCGCAAGCGCGCCGACGCCTCAGCCGACCGCGGCCCCGCAAAGAGCGACCGATCTGCGGTCCGTGCCCTTCGTGAAAAACATCGGGCAGATCAAAGACGGGGACGTCCGCTTCTGCGCCAGCATGGAATACGGCGCCGTGTATGTGACCGGTCACGGGGAGATCGTCTACGCTCTCCGCTCACAGGTTCGGGTTCCTTCGGTCGGCTTGGCCGGACCCGAGCGGCAAGCACGACAACTCGCCACGCGTTACGCGATCAAAGAGAGTCTGCTGGAATCCGCCGCGCCTCAGGTCGCGGGCCAGGGCCGCTTCCCCGCGAAAATCAGCGATTTCCGAGGGAGCAACCCAGCGACGTGGCAGGCCGACATTCCGGCCTTCACCACCGTGACCCTGGGCGAAGTCTATCCCGGCGTCGTGCTCGATCTGCAAGCCGCGGCCGGCAATGTCGAAAAGCTGTTCCGCGTGCGCCCTGGCGCCGATCCCGCCTGCATTCGCCTCGCAATCGAAGGCGTCGAAAGTCTGGCGGTCAACCTGAGTGGCGAACTGGAGACGGCAACGCCTCTGGGCGCGATCACTTTCACCAAACCGTTCGCTTACCAGATGGGAACCGAAAGAATCGAGCCGGTGGAAGTCGCCTACGCCGTGGACGGGAATGCGTACGGCTTCGTTGTTGGCGACTATGACCGGAGCCGCGAACTGATCATCGACCCGCTGCTGGCCTCGACCTTCCTTGGCGGTGGCCAGAACGAGATCGTGCAGGACATGCTCCTGGACAGCGCCGGCCATGTGTATGTCACCGGCTGGACCGGCTCGACGGATTTTCCCGCGACCATCGGCGCCTATGATACCTCCTATGACAACTTTCTGGACGTGTTTGTCGCCAAGTTCGACGCCTCTCTGCAGAATCTGCTGGCTTGCACCTACCTCGGCGGCGGCGCCAACGATCAAGACGCCACAATCGGCCAGGATGACGAAGGCCACATTTTTATCCTGGGCCGGACCAGTTCCAGCGACTTTCCCACCACGCCCGGTGCCTTCGATACGACCTTCTCGGGCTGGGCGAATTGTTTTGTCGTCAAGCTCGATAGCGATCTGCAGAACTTGTTGGCCGCCACCTACCTCGGCGGGAACAGCGCGACCGGGGACGGCAGCGCGGATATTCTTATCGCCGCTGACGGCGTGGTCTATGTGACCGGTTTGGCCGGATTGAATTTCCCGACCACGCTCGGAGCCTACGCCGAGACCATCAGCAGCTGGACCGATGGGTACGTGGCGAAGCTGAGCAATAACCTGGAAAATCTGCTGGCGGCGACGTTTCTGGGGGGCGACGCCGCCGACGTACCGGATGCCTTGGCCCTCGACGACGAGGGCAACATCGTGGTCGCCGGTCATACCCAGTCCTGGGATTTCCCGATCACCGCCGGCGCCTTCGATCCCACCCATAACGGTGATATCTACGACGTCTTTCTGGCCAAGCTCGACCCCGATCTGCAGTCTTTGCTGGCGTCCACCTTCGTGGGTGGCGGCGGCAACGACACCGCCGAAGATCTGGTCCGGGATGGCGCCGGGAATTTTCTGGTGACCGGCGTCACCTACTCGGCGAATTATCCGGTGACGGCAGCTGCTTTTGATCCCACCTATGGCGGCTCCCCGGACGCCTACGTCTCTCTGCTCAACAGCGGATTTACCGACCTCTTGGCTTCGACCTTTCTCGGCGGCACGGGCTATGATTGGGGGTATGCCCTGGCCGTGAACGCGCGCGGCAGCGTCTTTGTGAGCGGAACCACTTCTGCGGCTGACTTTCCGGTGACGCCGGGCGCCTATGATTCGAGCTTGAATGGCGGTGATGTGTTTGTCGCGAAATTGAACCTCGGTCTGACCAGCCTCC
Source organism: uncultured Fibrobacteraceae bacterium (assembly GCA_964562635.1). Lineage (GTDB taxonomy): Bacteria > Krumholzibacteriota > Krumholzibacteriia > LZORAL124-64-63 > LZORAL124-64-63 > JAGRNP01. The sequence continues at coordinate 2,106 of CAZLUL010000381.1, forward strand.
GCGCGGCCACCTATCTGGGCGGGACGGCTTCCGATACGGGATATGCGCTCGCGGTCGACGCCGCCGGTGACGTGTACGTCGGTGGGGAAACCGGGTCCGCGAATTTCCCCACCAGCCCTGGTTGTTATGACGGTGGTTTTAATGGAAGTTCAGGGGACGCCTTCATCACCAAACTCGACCGCAGCCTCTCCGACGATATGGCTTCGGCGGTCGGCGAAAAGTTGCCGCTCGGCTATGCCCTCGGCCAGAACAATCCCAATCCTTTCAACCCCGTCACCACGGTGGGTTTCGAAACCGCGGCCGCGGGCCGGGTGACGTTGACGGTCTACGACCTGCTGGGCCGGGAAGTCGCGAAACTTGTGAATGAAGAACTGGCTGCCGGCTGCCATGAGGCGAAATGGAATGCCGCCCAGCAAGCCAGCGGCATGTACATCTACCGGCTCACCGTCGTTCCTTCAGGTGGTCGGGGAGAGGGAATATCCGCGGTGCGCAAGATGCAGTTGGTCAGATAGGGACGGACGGTATGGAAAACGGGTGAGGCGTATATGCACCTCACCCGTTTTGTCTTTTTCAAAGTCTGTCAGCCGTTCTTCCGCGCAAACTCTCCCATGAAGTCCGCCAGGGTCTTGGCTCCTTCAATCGGCATCGCGTTGTAAACCGACGCCCGACAGCCACCCACCGAGCGGTGACCCTTCAGAAGCAGGTCGTCTACCCGGACAAGGTTCACACCATCCAGAAGACACCCTTCGG
>CAZLUL010000382.1:0-2852 GCA_964562635.1 uncultured Fibrobacteraceae bacterium
TGAAATCATGCAGCTTTGAAAACAAACTAAGGAGAACACTATGATTACCAATCAACCTGTGAACAACCATGACGACCTTTTGAAAGTCGTCGATGGAATGTTGGGAGAAGTCGGCCTGAACCGTGAGGACACCGGCGGGAAAATGACGTTTGCCGGTATGGATCCCATCCGGGAGACCGTACTCAAGGTGGGGGCCGCTGCCGCTTCCGTGATCGCAACGAACGCAGCGCTCAACGCGATCATCTGGAAGGCAAGGTCAGGCGAAGGCCAGGACATTCATGTGGACCTCCGCAAGGCATGGGCTATGCAGAGTGCCTGGCAGGATATCCTGGTCGACTGCACGACGATCAACGGTGTTTCGCGGATGGGGAACCCGGACTGGTACGGCGAGGACAGCAATATTCAAATTCTGCCAACTTTGGACGGGCACTTCGTGATGGTTTGCGCGCCCTTCCCCTCCCAGATGGTGAAAATGTGCAAGATCTTCAACTCGGGCTTTACGCACGATCAACTGGCGCAGGTTTCCCGGAAGCAGACCGCCGCCGATCTGGAGGCGATGGGGAATTCCGCCATGCTCCCGATCACCAAGGTTCGCACGCAGGAGGAGTTCCAGGCCTCGGAGCAATGGGCGAGCCACGCCAGCACTCCCATGATTCATATCGAGAAGATCGGTGACAGTGCGCCGGAACCATTGGGCGCCGCTGAGCGTCCCCTCTCGGGAATTCGCTCACTGAGCATGGTTCACGTCGTCGCCGGTCCGACTATCCAGCGAACGCTCGCCGCTCAGGGTGCCGACTGCCTGAACATCCATCCACCGGGATTTATCGAGGCACCCGAGTTCCTCTTCAACTGCCATGTCGGATATCGCCAGGCCGTCGTAGATTCGCCTCTCGACCGCGGTCGAGACCAGGTCTACAAGCTGGTCAAGGACGCGGACGTCTTCATCGAGAATCTGCGACCCGGTTTGGCCGCCCAGGAAGGCTACTCACCAGAGGAGTTGGCCGAGTTCCGCCCCGGCATCATCTGTGCCAGCGTCAAGATGAACACGCCGGGGCCTTGGTCCGGTATGTGCGGCTTCGACATGAACGGCGGGGCGCTCACGGGTCTGCTCTGCGAGTGTGGAACTCCCGACCAACCCGCGCGACCGCGCGCTGTCAGCGTGATCAATGACTTCCTGACGGGGTACATGTGCGCCATCGGGGTTCAGGCGGCGCTGCTCCGTCGGGCCACGGAAGGTGGCAGCTACAAGGTGACCGTCTCGCTCGCACAAACTTCCACTTTCCTGTTGAGCCTGGGCGTGATTCCCAAGGGCGATCTGATGGACATCAAGAACATGGGCCCAGATCACCAGTGGAAGAAGCCCAATCTCGTGACGGGCCCGACGCCCTGGGGCGAATACACCCGAATGGGCTCGCAGGTGGAGATGTCCAGGACCCCCGAGTTCTGGACCGATCCGATGTGCGTGCCACTGGGGTCCAACCTACCCGAGTGGCTGCCACGCTAGGAAGGCAAAAATCGCCATGAACAATGAGCTTGTCTGTTTAATCCAAGGAGAACTTAAGTGATTGCCAATCAACACATGGACGACCAGGCATTCGATGCCACTTGCGACTTTATCGACAAACTTGGTGTAGCGGCGCACCGATACGGTGCATCGTCCTTTCGGATCGAGTCGTTTCTTTCCAGAATTACTGCGTCGCTGGGTCTGCAGGGTGATTTTCTCGTGACACCAGGGCTTGTGGACTCTGTTCTCTGGCAACAGGATGGGAAGGGCCAGCGGATTCGGATCAATCGGGAAGAAGCCGGCTTCAACCTGGGGAAACTTGAGCAGCTTGCAGAATTGGTTGAACAGGTTGAGGGTGGAAGCGTTTCGGTTGGAGATGGAAGTGCGCGGTTAGATGCAATTGACAAGTCGCCGGCGCTGTTCGGCCCGCTCATGACCGCCGTCAGCTTTGGTCTGATCGGCACCGGCTTTGCCGTATTGCTGTCGCTCGCCTGGCACGATGTGATTATCGGGACGGCGCTGGCCGTGGTGGTGTTTGGCGTCGTGTTCCTGTTGGGCCGCTCCCCTCAAACCGCCAGGATGACCAATCCGGCGGCCTCATTTGTCGCCGCGATTCTTGCCTACGTCATTGCGGCAACATGGGTGCCCGGGAGTAATCACGTCATGACCACGCTGTGTGCGGTGATTGCCCTGATTCCAAACCCGGGTCTGGTCCTGTGGGTCGGTGAAATGTCCTCAGGTCAATTTCTCTCTGGTGCGGCGCGCCTGGTTTCCACCGTCGTAACTTTGGTCGAGCTGGCCTTTGGAGCGTATCTTGGAACCGTGATTGCCGGCGCCATGCTGACCATTCCCGGGGGCACGGAGGCGGCAAGCATGGCGCCGTACTGGTCATGGGTGGCTGTTGCGGTTCTGGCTGTGGGTCTGGCCCTGCTATTCCAGGCGCGCCCGAAAGACTTTGTCTGGATCGCCGCCGGATGTCTGCTGGCATGGGCCGGGGTGGTGGTTGGTGGCAAGTTGTTGGGAAGCGGACCAGGCGATCTGCTGGCAGCACTGGCACTGGGCGTTTTCGCTAATGTCTATGCCTTGAAAATGCGCCGCTCTGCTACTGTCATTCTGCTGCCGGGGCTGATGGTGCTGGCTCCCGGCTTCGCTTCGTACCTGGGACTGGGGACCTTACAAGGCAGTGGCATTGAGGCCGGCCTCGGCGCCGAGTTCAAAACATTTGTAACGGTCGTGTGGATCATCGGCGGCCTGTTCATCGCCAACACGGTCATTCCGCCGAAGAGCACCCTTTAACCAACAGTTCCCGAGCGTCGCGGAAGGCCCTCAGAAAAAGGAGCGTTACATA
>CAZLUL010000383.1:0-2799 GCA_964562635.1 uncultured Fibrobacteraceae bacterium
CGATGGTACCAACGTTGACGTGATCCTTATTCCGTTCAAACTTTTCGCGTGCCATTGTTGGCTTCCTCCTGAAAAGTGCTTCGGCCTTTTAAGCTGGAATCATCCAGCCTCAAGCTCCAGCGTGCAGCCGCATTATTTCGACGGCTATCTTCTCCGGTACTTTTTCGTACCGCGACAACTGCATTGAGAACACGCCCCGACCCTGGGTCAACGAGCGCAGCTGTGTTGCGTAGCCGAACATCTCCACCAGGGGCACAATCGCTTGAACGATCTGATCGTTCTTGCGTTGCTCCATCCCCATCACCCGACCGCGTCGAGAGTTGAGATGCCCGGTCACGTCGCCGAGAAATTCCGCCGGAACGGAAATCTCCACAGCCATGACGGGTTCGAGCAGAACAGGCTTGGCACTTTTTGCGCCGTCCCAGAGGGCGCCAACCGCCGCATTCCGGAACCCCATCTCTGTCGATTCCCCTTCTTCGAACTTGCCACCGGTTAACCGGATGGCCACGTCGACCAGGGGATATCCGGCCAGCACTCCTGTTTCACAGGCCTGCTTGGCCGAGTTCTCGATATACGGGACAAACTCTGCTGGGATCACGTCCTTGGTCAACTCGTTGACGAAGGTGTTTCCCGTCCCGTAACCGCCTGGAGCTATGGTCAACTCCACTTCGGCGAAATTCGTTTTGCCAGCCAGGTCGCGTTCAAAATGACCGCGTTGCCTGACTTCGCTGGTGACCGTCTCGCGGTAGGCCACTTGTGGCCGGCCCACGTTGGCGGCAACCCGATGCTCCCGCTGCAACCTGTCGATCATGATCTCGAGGTGCAACTCGCCCATGCCCCAGATCACCGTCTGGCCGCTGTCGGGATCCATCCGAACCTGGAAGGAAGGATCCTCGTCAGCCATGGACTTCAGGGCATCCCCCAGCTTGTCCTGGTCGGCCTTCGTCTTCGGCTCGATGGCCATGTAAATGACCGGTTCGGCGAAGTTCATGGCCTCCAGCAGCAGAGGGTGTTCCTGAACCGTCAACGTATCGCCGGTGCGGATTTCCTTGAAGCCCACGGCAGCAACAATGTCGCCCGCCCTGGCCTCTTTCAGGTCCTCCCGCTTGTCCGCGTGCATGCGCAACAGCCGGTTGATCCGCTCCCGCTTGCCCGTATTGACGTTCAGCACCGTCTTGCCCGCGTCCAGCTTTCCGCTGTACACCCTCAGGAAAGCCAGCCTACCCGCAAAGGGATCAGCCAGGATCTTGAAGGCCAAGGCACTGAAGGGCTCGTCGTCGCCCGGGCTGCGGGCCTGCTCTTCTTCTCCGTCTCGGCCCGCGCCAGTGATGGCCGGCCGGTCCAGGGGGGAAGGCAGATAATCGACGATGGCATCGAGCAATTTCTGCACGCCCTTGTTCTTCAGGGCGGATCCGCAGAAGACCGGAACAATTTCTCCGGCCAGGGTCGCGCGGCGCAATGCACCGGCGATCTGCTCGACAGTAGGCTCCTTCTCGGCGAGAAAGAGCTCCATCAGCTCCTCATCCACTTCAGCCAGGGCTTCGATCATTTCGGCCCGGGCCAACTCCGCTTCTTCGACCATCTCGGCCGGGATCGTGGCGGTGTCAAAAGTGGCACCCAGATCGTCCTCGTGTTCGATCCGAGCTGTCATCTCCAGCAAGTCGATCGCGCCCTTGAACGTGTCCTCCACCCCGATGGGCAGGGCCACTGGCACCGGATTAGCACCAAGGCGATCAACCATGCTCTGAACGGCCGCCGTGAAGTTGGCCCCCAGCCGGTCCATCTTGTTGATGAACGCGATGCGAGGAACTTCGTAGCGATCGGCCTGCCGCCAAACGGTTTCGGACTGGGGTTCAACCCCGCCGACTCCGCAGAAAACCGCGACAGCCCCGTCCAACACTCTCAGGCTGCGTTCCACCTCAGCGGTGAAATCCACGTGGCCCGGCGTATCGATGATGTTGATCTGGTGTCCCCGCCAGGTGCAGGTGGTCGCGGCCGATTGAATCGTGATGCCGCGCTCTCTCTCCTGCTCCATGTAATCCATCTGGGTGGCGCCGTCATCGACATCGCCCGGTCGGTGCACTCGGCCCGTGTAGTAGAGGATCCGCTCAGTCGTTGTGGTTTTACCCGCATCGATGTGAGCCATGACGCCAATATTACGGACCTTGTCGAGTGCTACTTCGCGAGCCACCAACCTCTCCCAGATTTTGCGGGACCCGGGCCCAGCGAATTTATCGCCAATACCCAAACCCAGACAAACACGCGTACATAACCCCGCTGGGCAGTACGTCACCAGTGCCTCAGGCCGCCGCGAATCCATTCGCGTGGCTCATTCAGGCTATTCGTATCTTCGATCCATCGCTTAAAAACGGCGCTAGTCGGCGAACGAGAGGGACCCTTACCAGCGGCAGTGGGCAAACGCACGGTTTGCTTCAGCCATTCGGTGAGTGTCTTCGCGCTTCTTGATAGACGGTCCTTCGTTTTTGCTCGCCATCAACAGTTCAGCCGCCAGACGTTCTGCAAACGTATTTTCCGGCCGACTGCGAGCGAATCCAATCAACCAACGCATGGCCAACTGGGTCCGTCGCTCATTCCGCACTTCGACGGGCACCTGGTAGGTGGCACCACCGATTCGGCGGGATTTCACTTCGACTGCAGGCTTGACGTTGCTCAAGGCCGCGCGGAAGACATCAATGCCATCTTGACCGCTCTTGTCCTTGATCATATCAAGCGCACTGTAGAAAGACTTCTCAGAGACGCTGCGCTTGCCACCCTTCATCGTGTAATTGATGAACTTGG
>CAZLUL010000384.1:0-2772 GCA_964562635.1 uncultured Fibrobacteraceae bacterium
TAATTCGTCTCTTGGCTTTCGCGAGTCTGACCGGGCGTGAAATTTCGCTGGAAATGGCCTCAGAGGTTCTCTCCTCCTTTTTCCAGGGAAATTCAGCCGGACCTGTGAAGATCGCCGATGTCATGAAAACCGTGGGCTCGGTCCACGATGTCACCGTCGATCAGCTAAAGTCCAAACGACGCACCCAGGACCTGGCCCGGGCTCGTCAGATCGCGATGTACCTGTCACGTGAAATGACGGGCGCCTCCCTCAATCAAATTGGCCGCGCTTTTGGCAACAAGGACCACTCCACAGTGAGTTATGGCTGCCATAAGATCGCCGACCTGATGAAGACCGACGCCCGTTTCCGCGGCGCCGTGTTGGACATCCAGGACCGCATCCGGGGGCGGCGCTAGGATTATTTGCTGGGCTTTTTTGCCGGGCCGCCCCGTTCTAATATCGCGCTGACTCTCCCTGACTCAACCTTGCCGGACCGATTTCCCCCCCTGCCACCGGGGTTGATCGGCCTTGTTTTGGGCTCTATTAGTGGGGGATAATCCCGGGGATAACACGGGATAAGCACCGGGTAAAACGAGCTCGGGCGGGAAAACAATTTCCGGTTGTGAGTAACCCGGATAACCCCAGGAATTACTCCCAGACTTATCCCAAGGAAGAAAAGCGTTTAAACCCACAATTGGCTCAGGATTCCCTGTAATCCCCGGAGTTATCCCGGTTACCAACACCCCCTACTACTACGACTACCATTTATATATAATAGAAGATAGAAGAGGGGACGGTGCCCTGTAATGCCCGCTTGATTGAGCAGGCCGGATCTTTTATCATGGCGATCCCAGAAAACACGGAGAGCCTGAACCTGCCTAACGGAGGATTCCATCGTGAAGTTCGAGATCCAGCAAGAGGATTTGCAGAGAGCCCTGGACGTCATCGCCAACGTGGTGCCCGCCAAAACAACGCTGCCCATCCTGACCTGCGTGCTGATGGAAGTTGCTGACGGTCGCCTGATGTTTTCGGCCACCAACCTGGACATCTCCATCACCACGAGCACCGACAAGGTCGAGATCAAGGATCCCGGCAAGGTGGCGATTCCCGCGGTGAAGTTTGTGCCCTTCGTGCGCAGCCTGCGCACCGGCACGGTCAAGATTGCCCAGAAGGGTGAACAGATCACCTTGGTCAGTGGAAAATCGCGCCTGACCGAAAATACGATGAACGTCGAAGAGTATCCGAAGTTGAAGGTGCTCGAAGAAAAAGACGGCCTGGATCTCGAAGCGGCACTGCTGGTCGACATGATTGCCGAAACTGCGTACTCCGTCTCCAAGGACGAAACTCGTCCCGCGCTGATGGGCATCCTGTGGGAAGTGCGTCCCGACTCGCTGACCCTGGTGGCCACCGACGCCCACCGGTTGGCTCGCAGTGCTCGCACCATGGACTGGACTGTGCCCGGTGACCGCAACATGATTGTCGACACCGCAGGCCTGCGTCACCTGCCCCGCATTGCCGCCAGCCAGGACGAAGATGGATCGGGCAACGTGACGGTCTTCATGGGGGAAAACCAGTTGAGCTTTCGCTCCGGTAACTCCGTGTTGCACACAAGATTACTTGAAGGTCCGTTCCCCGACTACAACGCCGTTATTCCCAAGGATAACGACAAGGACGTCACCATCGACAAAGCCGACTTTGCCCAGGCTATTCGCCGGGTGGCCATCACCGCCGACCGCATCACCAGCCAGATCAAGCTGGGGGTCGAGAGTGGTCGCATGGAACTGTCGGCCCGTGGCACCGATGGCAGCCAGGCTGAAGACGAGATCTCGGTCAGCTACGAAGGTGACGCCATGGAGATCGGTTTCAACTACAGTTATCTCCAGGACATCCTGAAGAATATCAAAAGTGACTCGGTGGTATTGTCGTTGAACGACTCGCAGAGCGCGGCGCTGATCAAGCCTGTCAATGACGAAGGCGCCGAGACGGGCGTGCTTTGCCTGCTGATGCCGCTGCGTCTGGCCGGCGACTAAGAACCGGTGAGGATTGTCTCCGCATCGGTCGACGGATTCCGCAACCTGAAAACGGCCAGTTTCACTTTTTCGCCCCGGGTCAATCTTATCCTGGGGCGAAATGGTGAAGGCAAGACCAACCTGCTCGAGGCCCTCAATTATTTCGCCCTCGGCCGCAGTCACCGCGGCGCCAAACCCGAAGAACTGATTCATTTCAAAAAAGACCACCTGCATGTCGGTCTCGACGTGGAGGAGGAGTCCGGTGCCGTGCTCGCCTGCGAGTACGGCCTAGGCCGCGACGGTGGGCGCCGCCTGCGGGTCGACGGAGAGGCCCTGCGGCGCCGAGCGGATCTGGTGGGGCGCCTGGCGACGGTATTTTTCAATCCCGACAGCATCCGCCTGGTCCGGGGCGGGCCAGATGGCCGGCGCCAGTTCGTGGATCAGGGCATGGCCGAGATCGATCCGGCCTTTTTGACCCACCTGACATCGTTCCAGCGGGCTTTAAAACAAAAAAACGGCCTGTTGCGCGACCTCAAGAAAGGGCTCTCAGATCTGGCCACAACCCGCCGGGAGATGGCTGCGTGGAATCGTGAGCTGGCGACCCACGCCACAGCGGTTTGCCTCGGTCGGGAGCAATATGCGGCCTTTTTGACTCCATTTTCCAGCCAGGCTCATAAAGAGTTAATTGATAACGATTTAAAACTTCAATTTTCCTACGCGCCAAGACTCGAGAGCGTCAAAAACGCGATTTCAGATTCCGCAGAAAATCCTGCTCCCAAAGATG
>CAZLUL010000385.1:0-2747 GCA_964562635.1 uncultured Fibrobacteraceae bacterium
TACGACTGCGCGAACAACACCTTCGGCTGGCAATGGAGCGCCGGTTGCGGGGCCGATGCAGCGCCCTTTTTCCGCATCTTCAACCCGACCCTGCAAAGCCGCAAATTTGATCCCGAGGGTCAGTACATTCGCCGCTGGGTGCCGGAGTTGAAAAATCTGCCCGCAAAAATATTGCACGAGCCTGCTTCAACCTCCGCCGGGCTTTTGGAAAACTGGGATTTCGAGTTGGGCCGGGACTATCCCCACCCGGTGGTGGACCACAAACAGGCCCGCCAAAGAGCCCTCGATTCTTACCGCATGATGCGTGAGCGATCATGAGTGCCGACCGCGGCCACGATCCGTTCTGCCGCAAATTCAGGGCCCCGCACAGCCCATTTGGGTGTATGATCCCATCGTGTGGAGGAGCGTACCGGCCGCGCGGTTGGTAGGGATCCGACAGGGATGGGACTCGCAAGCAAGGGGGACCGATGGGCTGGACAGCATTCTCAGTCATGATTCTGACTCTTTTGGGGGCGGCCATAGCAACGGGCGCGTGCGACGACTGGTCGACCCCGCCCTGGACCCAGACGACCACCACGGCGATGGGCACTTGGTACGCCATCGACGTGGGGCCGGATTTCACCTTGGCCGTCGGTTCAATCGACTCGCCGTACGACCGCATTCCGTATCTGGTCGCCATTGGCCACCCACCAGGATTTCCCAACGGAACACCGACCATTCTGCCTCTCCTGAGCCAGATGAGAATCCCGAATTTTGGAGAAAATGTCTGTGTGAACGGAACGTACGCCTACCTGACCAGCGCCGAGCCCCAGTTGACCATCGTTGATGTTTCTGATCTGGCGGCCATGACCGTTGACCACACCATGGCCCGGCCTCTGCCCTGCCGCGATCTGCTGCTGGACGAGAGCCGGGAGCTGCTGTTCTCGGCGGAATGGGATGCGGTGCGGATCTATTCGACGGCGCAGCCGGACAACCCGACTTTGGTGGGCAGCGTGGTGGCGCCCCAGTCGATGGCCCTGGCCCGCGACGGCCATCTGATTTACGTGGCCTGCGCCAGTCTTGGCCTCAGGGTGATCGATACAACTGACCCGGAGTTGCCGGTGGAATTGGCCAATACGTTTGTCGGCGGAAACGTGCGGGATGTCGCCCTGTGGCAGAACCGGGCCCTGCTCGTGGGACCGACTGTTGGTCTGGTCAGTGTCGATGTGGCCAATCCGGCCTCGCCCATATATCTCGGCCAGGTCCCGTGTGAAGGGGAAGCCGCGAGCATCGCGATCAAAGCGGGCTACGCCTACATTCGCAGTTTGAATATCCGCCATCCCGAATTTGGCTTCAACGAGAACAAGGTGCACCTGTTCCGACTGCTGGCGACGATGTTGCCCAAGTTTGAGAACAGCTTTTTCACGCGCATTGAAAGCAGTCTCCAGGCCGGAGCCTTGATCGTTGCGGGTGACGTCGTATTGCTGGCAGACGACGACATTCTCACGGCAAACATCCAGTGCGCGCCGGTGGCAGCGGTGCCGGAGCTGCCCGAACCGCAATTGGCCCTGGGCCGGCCGTGGCCCAACCCCTTCAATCCGGCGGTGGAGCTGACCTTCCGTTTGCCCCACAACCACGCCGGGCGCCTCAGTGTATATGACCTGCGGGGGCAGAAGGTGCATACGCTGTGGGCGGGCCAGGGCACTGGGCTGGACCAGACGCTCACTTGGCGTGGTCAAATATCTCAGGGCGGCCATGCGCCGAGTGGCACTTACTTGTTTGTCCTGCAGGATGAAAAAGTTGGTGGGCGCCGCACTCAGCTTGCCAGTCTGGTCAAGTAAAGGGAGCAATCCGGCCGGCATTTGTGGCGGGATAATCCTGGGAGTTGTCGATTTCACATAAAACCTGTTGCAACAAACAATGTTTAAACGTATATTGGACGGGAATCAGAAAATCACGGTTCCAGATGGATCCGATTCATATACAGGGAAAGGACAATACCATGATGCAGGTCAGACCCGCCCATGAACGCGGCTACGCCGACCACGGCTGGCTGAAGGCCAATCACACCTTCTCCTTCGCCAGCTACCACGACCCCCGGCACATGGGGTTCCGCTCGTTGCGGGTGATCAATGACGATACCATCGACGCCGGCCAGGGGTTTGGCACCCATGGCCACAAGGACATGGAAATCATCACCTACGTGCTTGAGGGCGCACTCGAACACAAGGACAGCATGGGGTCGGGCTCGGTGCTCAGGCCCGGCGATGTGCAGCGGATGAGCGCTGGACGCGGCGTGACGCACAGCGAGTTCAATCATTCGCCAGACGAACCGCTGCGACTGTTGCAGATTTGGATCCTGCCCGAGACTGAAGGTATCGAACCGGGTTACGAAGAAAAAACGTTCACGGCCGACGATAAGCGCGGGCAACTGCGATTGATCGCCTCGCCCGCCGGCGACGCGGATTCGATGCGGGTTCACCAGGATGTGCGCGTCTACGCCAGCATTCTGGAAGAAGGAGACGCCCTGACCTACGATCTGGAGCCCGGGCGGCACTTGTGGCTACAGGTGGCGCAGGGGCGCCTCAAGGCCAATGGGCAAGAGCTGATCCAGGGGGATGGACTGGCCGTCAGTGAAGAATCCCGGCTGGATCTGATCGGCATCGATCCAGCTGAAATTTTGATTTTTGACTTGAATTGAAAGGATCCGCACAATGAGTGAAGCCAAAAAACCAGCCCTGGATTTCCCGGTGCACCAACTGATCGCC
>CAZLUL010000386.1:0-2724 GCA_964562635.1 uncultured Fibrobacteraceae bacterium
GCACCAGGGGTGCCCAGGTTCAGCATGTAGCCGCGTCGGTTGGCTTCCTCGACGTGGTCGATGGTCAAGCCGCCGCTCTGACGCACGATATCTAACTATGGCCGTCGATGATTTTCCTTCCCGCAGGGGAAATGTCATCGACACTCCAGGCGGGTTCCCAGACCAATGCGACTTCAACCGTGTACCCGGCGGTTCGCCCGGCTGCGGCGGCTTCATCAACCAACACCGGCCCTACGGGACATCCACGGGTGGTCAACGTCATGGCCACCTCAAATCCGGCGTCACCGGCGACAACAGATCTGATCAAACCCAGATCTACGATATTGACGTTCAGCTCGGGATCATTCACGCTGCGCAGGGCCGCAAGCACCTGTCCCGCCTCACCCTCCAGGTGATACACCGCATTGCTTTCCTTGGTCATTTTACCGCGAAGTCGGTCGAATAGGCTCATGATGCCTCCGTGCCGGAAACGGCCTGTAAGCGGTTGTGGGCCTGCCAAGTGCGGAAAGCCGTGACGACAATCGCACCGAGATATCCGGCAGCGCTCAAGCCGCCCAAAGCCACACCTGAACGCCAGATCCAAATCAGGTCCTGCCCGTAGCCGCCTACCAGCAAGAGGCCTGCCGCCAAGGCACCATAGGCTGCAAAGCGCGATAATCCGGGTGCGCTGACCTGCTCGGGCAAAGGCGCGTCCTTCACATTATCGGCAAAGGTGTAGGCCCACAATAAAAACGGAATGATGCGCAGGCCCACTCCGTGCAAAACAGGCAGGGCAAAGACAGTCAACGCCGCCAGCGCAATCAGCACGACCGAGGCTTTGGCCAGCACAAAAGAAGCCACCAGCATCAGCGCCAAAATACCCAGCAAGGCCACGCGCAAGTCGGAGCCGACCCTGCGTCGCACGCGGCGCAACAAACTCAAGCCCATGGCGATCACAAAGACCAGGGCCCCGGCCAGCCAGACCATGTGCCAGCCCAGCGCAATGCCGGGAAACCACAACAGGCCGGCAACCGCCAGCAGAGAAGCCTTGGGCTCCGGCGCCACCAGAAACATAGGCACCAGAATAGAGGCCATGGCCACGATCCAGCCCCCGATCCAACCAATCAGCAACAGCGAAGCATGGGTCGCGATACCGCTGAATGGATTCAGACTCACCAGCGGTGACCCCATGCGCGTGGTCAGCAGCAGGAGGCCGTAAACCAGCCCCGTCCAGAGGCAAAGTTCGGCCAGAACAATCCAGGTGCGAATCAACGCGCGACCCTCGGCCCCGAAAATCTCGCGCAATACAAAAATCGACCGTGCGATCAAAGCCAGAAACACCAGCGTGGCACCAATCATCATGATGATCCCAAAAGCATTGGCCGCCATGCTCATCGTCAGGGCCAAAGTTCCAACAATCGCCATGGCGTTGATCACCGTGGCGGCCGTGTGCCAACCGGCCTTGGGTTTCACGCCAGTCGCCACCGGCACCAACTGCCAGCCCATACCCACGATGGCCAGGGAGAGGGTGCCGACAGTGATCAGGTGCACTGCCGCCAGCAGGGGGCCATTGGCATACCAGCCGGGACTCGGTGGCCAGGCCCAGAGAAACTGCCAGGCCATCACTTCGGCCACCAGGCTGGCGACCAATGGCACCAGAACCAGTCGCGCCGGCACCAGGGTGCGCACTTGGGCCGGTATCATGAGTCCGCCCTCTCGATCACGATATCCACACCATTTTCATGCTCGTTGGTGGACCACTTGTAGTCCATGTCTTCCAGATGCGAGAACAATACCGACGGAACCCGCTGGTGCTTGATCGTCAAGGGCAACACCAACTCCGCGTCTTCCAGGGTGCGCAGCACATAGACCATCGGCTGCGGCGGTTCCAGTCCTCGCACGTCGATGACCCAACCAGCCGCGAGTTTTTCCAGGCGCTCGCTCGGTACAACTACGCCAGTGCCCCCATCTGCCTGTTTCTGCTTCGCATACCAGAAGGCCACATGACAGGCTTCGCCTTCCCAACGCAGCCAACTTGCCCAGCCCTGCTTCTGCAAAACCCGGATGATGGGCGCCGGTTCAAAACTGGCAATCAGTTCCAGAATTTGCCCGGCTGGTAGCTCCCGTGTGGCGGCGATGATGATCTTGAACGGGTCGTCTCCGGCGGCAAGCTGGGGACGCACATCCAATTCCGTGATCCGGTCGGTCTCGTACCAGGGTGGGCGAGGAGCCGGTTCGGTGTTGGCGGACCTCGGAGGCAGGTCCTGCGGCACACCCGGCGTATTCATGACCGCCAACATGGCCTCGGGGTTCACGCCGGCGATCTTGGCCGCATCTTCCACGGTCACCAGCCGGGTCAGGGTGCGGGCCAGAATCGGATTCTGCAGCTTCTTGAAGGCCGGATGAAAGGCGGGCAGGATTTCCTTGAGGTCGGGCCGCTCCTTCAAGGCGGTGGCAATCTTGGTTTTCAGTGTGAAGGTCATTTTGTCTCCAGGATTTGGGCCGGCCAATTCGTAGTATGCATCTAAAATAGCGCCTTGGCTGGGATACCGAAAGGGAATCGAGGGCAAGGAGTCACATGATTTATGTTAGAAGTGGAGAGATAGTAGGTGGGCTCCACACCTTGCGGCCAAAAAATAAGAGCCCCGTATTGGGGCTCTTATTATCTTCACTCAAATCGTCAAATCAATCGCAGCCGTTGCACCCGCCGGTGCTGCAATCACTCTCGGCACCAGGGGTGCCCAG
>CAZLUL010000387.1:0-2714 GCA_964562635.1 uncultured Fibrobacteraceae bacterium
CCTTCAGGGCGAAGGCGGAGCGGTCCCAGGCGCGCGAAAGCGTGTTCTTGAAACCCAGCGTCGAGGTTTCGGAGTTGCCGCTGGTCGACACCAGGCTCATGTTCTCCACCTTGCCAAATACGCCGCTGATATCCACCAGATCCCCCACGTCATAGGGGCGATAGAAGAGGATCATCAGGCCGGACGCAAAGTTTGACAGGCTGTCCTGCATGGCAAAACCCAGAATGAAACCGATGACACCAAAACCGGCCAACAAGGGACCCAGGTTAAGACCGACCTGGGACAAGCCGATCATCAGCGCTATCGCCAGAATCGCGTTGTGGGCCGTGGATACCAACGTGCGCCGCAGCAGTTGCGAAATGTTGACGCGGGCCCGACCCAGACTCGTATCGACGGCCTTGTGAACCAGCTTGGCCAGCAACCGGCCCGCAAACATGATCACCGCAAAAATCAACAGTTTCACCAGGTAGCCCGGCCCCTTGGTCGTGACCCAACCGGCGGTCTGTTGCCACATTTTGCGCAACAGCGTCGCGGCGACCTTCGCGTCCAGAATACCCGAGGCCAGATCCTGAGTGACGGTCACCAGATAGGCCCGGTGGTCATTGGTATCCAACCCTTCGGTGGCCATCAGGTTGAGGACGGTTTCCATGCTCGTGGTATTGGCGTTGAGAGAATTGCGGGTGGCCCTCTGCAGCAGAACCAGGTCACCATTGCCGGCCTGATCCTTCAGTTCCTCGTTGTATTCCGTGATGCGTTCAGAGGCCAGCATGATGCGGCCCTCCAGATCGTTGGCCCGACCTTCCAGTATCTCGTGATAGATCGGCCGCGATTCGGTCACATCAAAACCCAGGCCATCGAGGGTGCCCAAATGATCACCGGCAAATGCGGTCAGGACATCCAACCGATTCAGCAGGCCCGCAATGACGATTTCCAGGCTGCCCCTGCCGGCAGGATCGGTTTCAGAGCGCAGGCTCCGCTGACGATCGACATCCTGGCGCAAGTTATCAATGAGCACCCAGATATCGGGCGTCACAAAGTTGTAGATCGCGTCGATGCGACCCTGCAATTCGCGCTCACCATCGGTCTGGGGATCACGAGGGTAGTAGTTGGCCAGATTTGGCAATTCGATAATGAGTCCGTCAACCTGGCTGTCTATCTGCAGTTGCAATACCAGACTGTCCTCATGGCTCGCATTCAGGATCCGGGCCCGGTAAATACGATAATCCTCAGTATGGTCGCGGATGCTTTCCAGAAGCTCCGCCGCCTGCTGGCCGACGGTTTCAGGATTGGCGTCGAGCAGGGCTGCCCGGGCTGCCGTGGAATCGGGAGCCTGGGCCGTGGCAGTACTGGCCGCAGCCGAGGCGATGATCAGAACCAGCAGGGCCATCCGAACGCACTTCATGAGACACCTCTTTGGGATAAACGGAAGCTGGAGATGGGCGCAGTATAGCAGACTCGTTCGCCTTGGGATTGCCCTGGTTTTTGCGGTGGTACCGCCTGGTCGGGAATCACAAAAAACGGGTTCCGAAGCAAATCGGAACCCGTATCGAGATACTGCCAACAATCGGAGGCTAGAAATTCCAGCCCACAGTGACCTTGAAATCCGCCGAGTCGATCAGCCCCACCTTGGCCTCAAGCAACAGGGTTTTGCCACTGTTGAGCAAGAGGCGGTAGTCGCCCAATACGCTCAAGCCAAAATCCGTGGAGGTATCGTCCACGTCGAAACCAGGTACGCTGGGCAGGTCGCCAAAATCGAATTTCCATATATTCAAGCCCAATTCGCCGCCAATTGACCAGGGCGTCTCGGCAAAGTCGTAGATGAAATCAGCGTTGATCGCGATCAGGGTGATATCGTCGCCAAAACCAATTTCCACATTGGGCACAAAGCGCACCGTCTCGATCACAGGCCCCAAATCAGCGTGGGCGCCGATGTGAAATTGGTCAGGACTCAGGGTCAGTCCTGCGCGAGCGCCGAAGTCCGCGGCCGAGGCGGTCCCGGCAACAAGGCAGATAGCAATGGACAACAAGACTAAGCGTTTCATTTCCGCTCCTTTGAGAGGCAGGGTGGCAATGGTCTGAAAGAATGCGCCGATAGAATCCCCCAGCGGCAATTTCGAACCATACTAGTATTTGTTTTTGATACAGACCAGCAAAATCGACATCCGGCATTGCGGACTATGCAATATCGACCACCTGAGACCCGATCATTCGACGGCGGCCAAGTTCCTCTATTTTCCTTCATTCCAGGACTCGTAGAACTTCCGCCCAGATGGTAACATCTGCTGGTTCTCATACCTCAACCCCAGGGAGACCCATGGCCCACTTCACCAATCTGGACATCTTTTGGGCGGTCGCCTTCCTGCTGCTGATGGTCGGCGGCGCGGCATTTTTCTACCGTCTGGCCCGCCGCTCGGAAAGCGACTTCTTTCTGGCCGGGCGCGGCCTGCCCTGGTGGCTGCCCGCAGCTTCCGTGTTCAGCACCCACACCGCCACCGATACGCCCATGTGGATCACCGGTGTCATCTACCAGCACGGCCTGCGCGGCCTCTGGTACACGTTCTTCACCTCCTGGACCGCCATCGGCGCCTTTGTTTCGGCCCGCATTTTCCGCCGCTCCCTGGCCTACACCCAGGCCGAGTGGCAGACCCAGCGCTTTGGTGGCCTGGGCGCCGAGATGCTGCGCGGTTGGATGGCCGGCTGGCAGGTCTTCATGA
>CAZLUL010000388.1:0-2694 GCA_964562635.1 uncultured Fibrobacteraceae bacterium
AACACCAGCTTGCGGTAGGTCTCGGCCTTGCGCGCGTCCTTGTTCACCGTCCGGATACTGCTGATCTTCGTGACACCATCGACCATCAGCGCCACATCCTGGCCAAAGCGCTGCTTGATGTCCTCCATCTCGTAGTCGGTGTCTTCGACGACGTCGTGAACCATGGCGGCAATGAGGGTGTCGGCGTCCAGGCGCAGGTCAGCCAGAATACTGGCGACGGTCAAGGCGTGGGCAAAAAAAGGTTCGCCACTCTTGCGAAACTGGCCTTCGTGGGCCGCCTTGGCAAAGCGGAACCCGAACCACAGCTTGTCCTCGTCCGCCTGAGGGTTGTAGAGACGCACCTTTTCCCAAAGGGCCTCCATCATGGCCCTCAGATCAGGTGATTCTGCCGTGCGAGACTTGCTCATGGCCCGCTCAATCCCCCGCGGGCCGGATATCGACCAGCAACTGTTGGACCGGATCATAGTTGCCACTGCGGGGCCGGAAGGTGCTGCGGCTGATCTCGAACAGGACTTCCCATTGCTTTTCCAGCAGGTCGGCCGCGCTGAGGCGCTGTTCCTGCAACATGCGCCGCCAGGCATCGCCACTGCCGAAGGAGACGAACTCGCGGCCCAGAGCCGGGGTATCATCGCCCGCGGGCCGGGACGGACCGCGGAAGGCAAAGCGCAGGTGTGCGCCCCCGCTGAGATAGGTCGGTGGCCGTTGCAGCTTCAACCCCGTACAGCGAAAGACCGGTTTGCGATTGCCCGAGCCGAAGGGCTCCATGTATTCCAACTGGTCCACCAGGCGCGCCACATCACGGGCGCCCATGGCCGTCAGGTTCAGGTCCAGATCGAAACTTTCGGGCACCGGGCCGGACTGGGGACCCTCGCGCAGGGCCGTGAGAAAGGCATTCCGAAAAGCGTCCAGGCAACCGGCACGCAGAGTCATGCCGGCCGCCTGGGCGTGACCGCCGTGGCGCACGAGATGTTCACTGCATTGATCCAACAGGGCCTTCACATCCACATTGGGCACGCTGCGAGCCGAACCGCGCGCTTCGGTGCCCTCGACCGAAATCAGCACCACCGGCAACTGAAATTGTTCCACCAACCGCGCCGCGCCGATACCGATGATTCCCTTGTGCCAGCCGGACGAAGCCAGGACCAGGCCCGGGTCGCCCTGCTTCACGTAGGGCACCGCCATGTTGATGGCTTCTTCCTTGAGCAGCTGGTCCTGTTCCTTGCGGCGCGTATTGGTGCGGTCGGCTTCTTCGGCCAGCTCCTTGGCCCGCACCGGATCGCGGGTCAGCAAAAGTTCCAGGGCCGACATGACCCGGCCGATGCGTCCGCAGGCATTGATGCGCGGAGCCAACTGGTAGGCAAAGTCACCGGTGGTCACGGGGAAACCGCGGTCCAGCCCGGCCACCGACAGCAGGGCCGCCACCCCGGTGCGGATGGTCGCCCGGTCGTTGAATCGCTCCAGCCCCTTTTTGACCAGGATTCGGTTTTCACCCACTAGCGCCATCTGGTCGGCCACCAGTCCCATCGCCACCAGATCCAGCACACTGCACAGGAAGTCGTCGGCCAGGCAGGACGGATCCCGCTGCTTAAGGCCCTGGGCAAATTTGAAGGCCACCGCCACGCCGCACAATTCCTGGTTGGGATAGGTCGCCCCTTCGCGGCGGGGATTCACCAGCGCCGTGGCCGGCGGACGCTCGTCAAAAATGTGGTGATCCAGGACGATCACATCCACGCCCAGCTCGCGGGCCAGGGTGATCTCCTCAATGGCTGCAGCGCCGGTATCAACGGTCACCAATAGGGTCACGCCGAGGCCGGCCCACTCGCGAATTTTGCGGGCCGCCACGCCGTAGCCATCGGTGGCGCGGTCGGGAATGAAGGCCGGTTCGGGCAGCACCCGCGAGCCGTCCACTTCCAGGGCGCTGATTGTTTCGAAGAGCAGGGCGCTGCCCGTGATGCCATCCACATCAAAATCGCCGTGCACGGCGACCCGTTCGCCATCGCGGGCCGCCTGATACATGCGCTCCACCGCGATGTCCATCTCCATGAGCAGGAACGGATCGTACAGCTGGTCCAACGAGGGATAAAAGAAGCGGTCGAGTTCCTTGCCTTCGGTCACGCCGCGGCCGGCAAGCACCTTGAGCAAACAGTCGGACACCTGGATATCGAGGGGAAACTCGCGGCGGATCTGCGTGATGATTTCATCGACTACGCTATAGTCGGCTTGCCACGGTCGCCCCGAGAGCAGTCCGGGGGTTGATCCCGGGCGGTCGTCGGCGTCATCGGTGGGGCTGGACGCACCGAGGCAATTGTCGAATTCAGGGGGAGCTTCGTGGGCTCCGGTTTTGCCGGGTCTGGGATCCAAAAAACACGCCTCTTCCGCTCAGGGACATTGCTGCGGTCAGACGTGAGAAGCCGGTCGTAAGCCGAGTTTTGTTACCAACGCAACTATCCCCGAAGGGCAGTCGCACCGGCGGCAGTCATGTATCTCCGACCGCCATTGCTGACGGCCTCTAGCGACCTACCCGGGAGTCATAACGAGGCGGGTCGCCTCATCCTCCACTATTTGGTCTTGCTCCAGGTGGGGTTTACCCTGCCACCGCTGTCACCAGCGGCGCGGTGAGCTCTTACCTCACCATTTCACCCTTACCGCGGTCCGGACAAGCCGGATCCTCGGCGGTATTTTTTCTGTGGCACT
>CAZLUL010000389.1:0-2694 GCA_964562635.1 uncultured Fibrobacteraceae bacterium
AGAGCATCACCGTGGGGATGCCGCGGATGCCGAACTTGGCCGCCAGGTCCTGGTTGTTGTCCACGTTGACCTTGCCGACTTTGGCTTTGCCGTCAAAATCGCCAGCCAGTTCTTCAACGATGGGGCCGATCATCTTGCAGGGACCACACCAGGGAGCCCAGAAGTCCACCAGCACGGGGACATCGCTATTGATCACTTCAGCTTCGAAATTGTCGCCATTGATTTCCAGTACGTTCGCCATGGTTTTATCCCTTTCGTGCCTGTTGAAAGTCGGAAGGTTTCCGACTGTTGAATTTCTACTCGTACGGCAACGGTTAAGCAGGTGCTGTGCCAAAAACAGGTGACGATGTCCTGGTGTGCTTTAACTTTATGCAAACAAATAAAATAAAGGATTTTAAAAAATTCAGAACAGCTTTTAAGGCCCCGAATGCCTTGCCAAAAGTGTCGAAAGCAACGATAGTGTTGCAACGTAAATGTTGTATGCAACACAGGGGAGAGTATTATGTCCCAAAAGCCCCAACTGCCCATCCGGCCAGTCTCCATCGAGGATTTCCTCGGCCAGATCCGCATTGAGACGCTCATCGAGATCATCACGGCCCTCAACGAGGGGGTGCTGGCGTTGGACGCGGAGCTGCGCATTCTGACGATGAACCCCACGGCGGAGACTATTCTTGGCCGCACCCGCGAGGAGTTGGCAGGCTCACCCGTGTGCGACCTGTTCGGCGATCCGTCGTGCCCGCGGGACGTTTTGGCTGAGACCCTGCGCTCGGGCGAATCGATCATCGATTTCCAGACCACCATCAAGTTGGCCGGGGGACAAAGCGGCGATGTGTTGCTGCGTTCGGTGCCCCTGCGTCGGCAGGATGGGTCTGATCTGGGTGTGGCGCTGATCCTGGGCGACGTGACCGAAATCACCGACCTGCGCAAGCGCATGAATCAGCAATTCCGTCTCGGCGATCTGGTGGGCCGGGACCGCAAGATGCGTGAACTTTTTCAGCTGATCACCGACGTGGGCGACAGCGAAGCGACAGTTCTGATTCGCGGCGAAAGCGGCACCGGCAAGGAGCTGGTGGCCCGGGCGGTGCACGAAGCCAGCAGCCGGGCGCAAGGGCCGTTCGTGCAGGTCAATTGTTCCGCGTTGTCGGAAAACCTGCTCGAGTCCGAACTCTTTGGCCACGTGCGCGGTGCCTACACCGGGGCGGTGGGCGACCGGCAGGGCCGTTTCGAAGAGGCCAGCGGTGGCACCATCTTCCTGGACGAGATCGGTGACGTGAGTCCGGTGGTCCAGGTCAAATTGCTGCGGGTCTTGCAGGAGCGCACGGTCGAACGCGTGGGGGACAACCGTTCGATTCCCGTGGATGTGCGCATAGTTTCGGCCACCAATCGGGACCTTGATACATTGCTGGCCACCGGGCGCATGCGGCAGGACTTCTACTACCGCATCAAGGTTGTCAGCCTGACCATCCCGGCCTTGCGTGATCGCACTGAAGACATCCCGCTGCTGATCTCCCATTTTATCAGCTCCATTTCCCAGCGGGAGGGCCACGCCGAGATTCCGGCCGTATCGGGTGAGGCCATGACGGCGCTGATGAACCACCGCTGGCCTGGCAACGTGCGCGAATTGGAGAATGCACTGGAACACGCCCTGGTTTTGAGCCGCGGGCGAACCATATTGGGGGCCCATCTGCCGCCCGAAATGGCCGCTGGTCGCCGCGCCGCCACCACGGTGCTGCGCGATGTGCCCTTGCACAGCGACACCGAAAAAGACCTGTTGGCCGAAGCTTTGCGCGCAGCCGGTTGGAACCGCAGTCGAGCCGCCCGTAGGCTGGGTATTGACAGAACCACGTTGTGGCGCAAAATCCGTGAGTACGGGCTTGAGCCGGAAGATTGAACTTTCCCCAAGGGATGATTAAGGAATGTTGAAGTGGGCATGACCAAAAAAAAGGGCTGTGGAATCGGCTGCCTGGCACTCTTCAGCGTGGCGGTCATCCTGGCCGGCGCCGCCACCTGGTACTCGCGCGAAATCAACCACGAGTACAAGGCCGTCCAGCGGTCCGAATCGGCCCTGCTGGCCGCCGTGGGTGAAGCGGCGTTCATCCCGCCCGAGGACCTGATCCTGGACCCCGTCCGCCTCGATGCCTTCCTCTCGGTGCGCGAATCCCTCTTCGAAAACCGCCAGGAACTGGAAGCGGCGGCCACCGATTTCGCCCGCGAAAAAGACCGCAACCAGGACGGCGGCCTCAAGGGCCTGTTGAACCTCATCAACTCGGGCTCAGCCCTGGCCCCGGTCTACGCCACCTACTGGACCCAGCGCAATGAGTCCCTCCAAGACCAAAAAATGAGCCCCCCCGAATACATCTGGCTCTACAGCCTCATCTACTACAAATGGCTCGCCAAAGACCCCACCGACGGCCGCGACGCCCACGCCACAGTCGCCCCCGTCCACTTGGATATCCCCGGCGAAATCCCAGCCGCCACTCTGGACCAACTCGCCCCACGACGCCTCGCCATGGAGGCGAGCTACACGCCCCAACTCAACCCCATAGAGTTGATCTTCTCAAGCACGGAGTAGCCCACCAGGACACCCGCATCTCAGTTCCGACACGCAAGGAACAGGTAACGGTCCTCCAACCAGAACGGCCCTCATCTTCACACACATACCGCCCGCGTGAGTATCTTCCGAACAGCGGGCGG
>CAZLUL010000390.1:0-2680 GCA_964562635.1 uncultured Fibrobacteraceae bacterium
GGCCAGGCCTCGGGTGAATAGGGCCCAGATTTCCGGCTCGCCGCCGATCATCAGAGGGATGGCTGGAGCCCGGATGATGAACCGGAGGCCCCACAACAGGGACATGATCCCGAAGAGAAGAATGACTCCGTTGCGAAACTCGACTCTGGTTGCGGAAAGGGGCGGTTGGATTTCCTTTCCGCTAATTCCTGCCGGACCACAAGGATATTGATTGACAATTATCGAAATTAGGAAATAATGCAATACGTGCGATAAATATGCCTAAATCCATCCTTCCTTTCGGGGGATTTTCACCACTGATCATTGGCGTCCACTCTCGGCTGGGCTCTCCGAATTCTTACTACGGGCAATTGACGGATGTTCTGTATGACGAAATCGTCCCCTTGTTCAATCTTCCCCTCTCAGCGGTGAGCCAGGATTTGCCGCTGGCTTTGGCAGGGCCCACGGTTTTTCCGAATCCCTTCAACCCCTCGACACGAATTGGTTTTCGTCTGGCCTCAGCGAGCCAGGTCAGTTTGAAAATCTACGACGTGGAAGGGAAATTGGTTCGGGTGTTGGCCGCTGGCATGGCGCTGAATTCAGGCGAACAAATGTTCACCTGGGACGGTCGAGGTGAAGGCGGGAAAATATTGGCATCGGGTGTGTACTTGTCCCGGTTGGATGTTGAGGGTGTGTCTTGCACCAGCAGGATGCTGTTGTTGAAATAGCGTCTGGGATCGTGGCTCCCCACGCGTACCTGGTTGGGGTAGGCTTACACTAGGAATTCACTGCAGTTCGACCGATTCTCTGCTATATTGCCCCATCCAACACACCTACTAGCCCAACCACCCCTTCAGAATGTCTCGTTTATGGAAATGAAACCCGGCCAGGCCATACTCCACTACCGCTTGATCGAGAAGGTCGGCTCGGGCGGCATGGGCGAGGTCTGGAGTGCGCAGGACGCGAAACTCAAGCGTAACGTGGCCATCAAGATATTGCCGCCTGGCTTGACTGCGGACGCCGAACGCAAGCTGCGTTTTCAACGAGAGGCCGAGACGGCGGCGGGTTTGTCGCATCCGAATATCGCGGTCATTCATGAGGTGGGTGAATACGAGGGCACGCCCTACCTCGTGATGGAGTTGCTCGTCGGCCGGACGCTGCGTGAGGTCGTTGGCATGCGTGCGATGCCAGTATCGAAGTGGCTCGAGTTCGCCATTCCCATTGCTTCGGCTCTCGCCTACGCGCACAAGAACGGTATTGTGCACCGCGACCTCAAATCGGACAACGTGATGGTCACCGACGACGGGCAGGTCAAACTGCTTGATTTCGGATTGGCCAAACTGCTCGACCCCAATTCTGACGACGGTGCGGACAAAGGCGCGACCGCGCAACTGGAGACGATCAGCCGTGAACTCACAATAGCCGGCGTGGTCATGGGAACGGTGGCGTACATGTCGCCCGAACAGGCGCGCGGTGACGAGGTTGACCATCGCAGCGACATCTTTTCTTTCGGTGTTCTGCTCTACGAAATGGCGGCAGGCCGCTTTCCCTTCAATGGCAACACCGCTATCGAGGCGCTCAGCGCCACGCTGTCTCATGAGCCACAGCCGATTTCCGAACTCGTGGATGATGTGCCGGGAGAAACTGGGCGTATCGTGACGAAGGCTTTGGAAAAAGAACCGCAGCGTCGCTACCAGACGGCCGACGACATGGTCACCGACCTGCGAAACCTCAAACGCGACCTCGGCACCGGCCGGGTGTCGATCCCGGGGCGCGGCACACAAACCGAGAAGATCGTTGCGACGTCGGGCCGCCGGGGCGCAAAGTCGTGGTTGATCGGAGCCGTGGTGGCCGTCGCGCTGATCGCCGGGACCATCGGAGTTGTGTCGCAGCGGGGCGGAAATGATGCGGCGGGAGACCGGGACAGTATGGCGGCCAGGGGCGAAGCCGTTGCCAATCCGACCGCCGAGGGGCCGCGCATCGTTGTGCTTCCCTTTGAAAATCTCGGCGCGCCGGACGATGAGTACTTCGCCTCGGGTGTTACCGAAGAAATCATCGGGCGGCTGGCTTCGGTCCAGGATCTCGAAGTGATTTCTCGCAGCAGTTCGTTCCAATACGACCGCGCCGGCAAGACGATGCGGCAGATCGGGTCGGACTTCGCCGTGGACTACATCCTTGACGGCACCGTGCGCTGGGCTCGCAACAGCGAGGGAAGCCGCGTGCGCATTTCGCCGCAACTGGTCCGCGTTGCAAACGACACCGGTGTGTGGGGAGAAACGTACGACTCCGACATGGATGATATCTTCCAGGTCCAGACCACGATCGCAACCAAGGTCATCGAGGCGCTTGGTGTTGTTCTGGTGGCGGGTCACAGCGCGACCAGCGATGAACAACCCACGGCGAATCAGGACGCTTACCAGGCTTATCTTAAAGGGCAGGCTGCCCTCAACAGGGAACCGACTGGCGATGTCGCCCAGCAGATGTTCGAGCGTGCGGTGGAAATGGATCCCAATTTTTATCAGGCCTGGGCGTGGCTGTCCCGGGCGCACTCGTGGCGCTACCACGGTGGCGACCGTGACGGCGGTCGTTGTGAAGCCGCCAAAGACGCGGCCGACGAAGCGTTGAGGCTCGCACCCAATGCTCCGGACTCGCACATGGCGTTGGGGCTCTATTACTATCGTTGCTTCCGCGACTACGACCG
>CAZLUL010000391.1:0-2663 GCA_964562635.1 uncultured Fibrobacteraceae bacterium
TGGTCGATGTAGGCGTCGCCGGTGATGAGGATCACATCGCAGGCTTCCCAGCCCAATTGGTCCATCTCGGCCCGACTCATAGGCAGCTCAGGGGCGATACCGAAGCTGGACGCCCAATACTGGGGGCGCGAAAAGAGACCGGGCGCGTTGGGTGCGGGCATGAAACAGCCTGTCGGGTCAAAAGTTGGAGTGCTTTGCTTGCGCATAGGTAAAGGCGGTATGCTGGTGGCGTCAAGCCGCCGGCCGCCAAAATAGGCCCCACAGCGGTCGTCCAGCACCTTTGAGCCGGGCTTCAGCAAGAGTTCAGGCTGGTATCCAGCAGTCAAAATGCCGCATTCCATTGACTTCCCGGGTGCTCAGGGACCAAATTTGGGCAAGACAGTTTTCGACACAGCCCGGATTCGACTTCGGAGGCACTACGCTTTGGCCCAATCGTCACGCAGGAAGCCCCGCTCCGGATCTGCCCGCTCCCAAGGCGTGCTGCAGAATTCTCTCGTGCGCCTGTGGCAAAAAATGGCCGCCGAGAAACAACCGCCCGCCATCGACCGCTTCCTGGCCCGCGAACTGGGCAAACTCGAAGGCATGAGCCGCCGCGACCGCTTGTGGATCGGCGACATCCTCACGGACATCCTGCGTTTTGGCGCGCTGACGGTATTTGCCGAAGGCTGGCGGCGGGACGGTTGGCAGCCCGAGTCCACTGCCCTGGACCGCCTGACTCTCGGCACGGCCATGGCCGGCCCCGAAGTGTGGCGCCGCCTGAGCCGCATGCCCGCGCCCATCGTGTTTTTCTGGACCTTCATGCGCAAACGATTGACCGGCGCCGAACTGCCCGCCATTGCGCCCCCTGGCCCCCACGCGACAGAAGTCTGGCGCACTGTGCGTGAAGAAGCCGCCACCAGCGATTCGCCGTTGCTGCGCGGCCTCTGGGCCGGATTGCCCGCCGCGCTGGCGCCGTTGCTGGCTGAGAGGGCTAAATTCTCTCACTGGTCACCAGCCCAAACCTGCGATTTTTTGGACCGCCATGCTCTGCGCCCACCGGTCTGGTTGCGGGTGCTCGATCCCCATGGTGAGGCGAACCTGCGGGACGAATTGACCGCCGCTGATTTTGCCTGCGAAGGTAGCGGGCCCACGCTTCAGGTGCGCGGCGAAAGCGGCGTCTACGAATTGGCGGCCTATCGCGCCGGCATTTTTGACATCCAGGACCTCGCCAGCCAAAGCATTGGCGACGCAGTGGCCGCCCAGCCCGGTGATTTGATCTGGGACGCCTGTGCCGGTGCCGGCGGCAAAAGCCTGCAACTGGCGGCCGCCCTAAAAGGCCAGGGCACCGTCTGGGCCACCGACCTGCACGAGAGCAAGCTGAACGACCTGCGCAAACGGGCCAAACGGGCCAATCTGGACCATATTCAGTCTTCCCGGTGGGACGGGCAGCAGATTCCCGACTTCGGCCAGGATGTCCAAAAGCAGGGCGGCTTTGACCGCGTTCTGGTCGACGCACCCTGCAGTGGCGCCGGCACCTGGCGCCGCAACGTGGACGGCCGCTTGCGCTTCGACGGCCGGATCATGAACCAGTGGACCGATGTGCAAAGCCACTTGCTGGCCTTGACCGCCCAGGCAGTGCGCCCCGGCGGGCACCTCATCTACGCCACGTGTTCATGGTTGCCGGCCGAAAACGAAGCCGTGCGGGATGCCTTTCTGGCCGACCACCCGCAGTGGCGCTGCACCGCCAGCCAACTGAACGGCAATCCGGCGGCCGACTCCGACACCACGTTTTGGGCAGTTTTCACCTATTGACGGTCTGCCGACTTGTTCATTTACTGGAAACACGAGTTCAAGCCTTCCCTCGCCAACCTCAATGAAGCGAGACCGCGCGTGTCGACCTATTATGATTCCCAACATCTCAAGAAGTTTGCCGACATCGCCGAAGGCAACCAGCCCATGGCCGACAAGTTCTTCGAGTACTACGACTCGGTTTTCCAGGAAGGTGCCCTGTCCAAGCGGGAGAAGGCCTTGATCGCCCTGGCGGTGGCCCATTCCGTACAGTGCCCCTACTGCATCGATGCCTATACCTCAGGTGCCCAGCAACACGGTGCCGATCTGGACCAGATGACCGAAGCGGTGCACGTGGCCTGCGCCATCCGGGGCGGCGCTTCGCTGGTGCATGGGTTGCAGATGTTGGAACACGTCAAGAAGTCGGGCATGTGATGAAAAACTCTGCTGAATTGTTGAAAGGCCGGTGCCGCGTTGCGCGCTGAGATCAATCCCAAGGGTATGGCGAGCGATGACGTACCAGGCCCGCGCAAGGTGCTCAGCTTGGTGCGCCGCGGATCGCCCCTGGCCAGCCCCGATAAGCAGCTGCAGGTCCTCGGTGCCCTCGACCTGACCAACAGCGACGGCACCCGCGCCGAATTTGACGCCACGCTGGCCGCTCACAACTGGCCCGAATTGAAACCCGCGACCCTGGAAATCTTCCAGATGAATCTGGGCAAATTGTGCAACATGACCTGCAAGCACTGTCACGTTGATGCCGGGCCTGACCGCAGCGACGCCGTGATGGATCGCGCCACCGTCGATGCCTGCCTGAAGGCTTTGGACTGCAGCGGCGCCCACACCGTCGACCTGACCGGCGGCGCGCCCGAAATGAATCCCAACTTCGCCTACCTGAT
>CAZLUL010000392.1:0-2605 GCA_964562635.1 uncultured Fibrobacteraceae bacterium
CATGGCGTTGCCGTCGAAGCCTGCGAAGCCTTCGGGGTCGGCCATGTAGTCGTAAGTGTTCTTCAGCAGGGTGTAGTGGTTCTGCTCCTCGGTCGCCAAATGGGCAAAAAGATTTTTGGCCTTGGGAGTCGTAACCGTTTCCGCCGCTTTAGCATACATCGTATACCCTCGACGCTCGACCCCCATGGCCCCTTTGATGATCTCCAGCTCTTCCAGCTCGAAATTGTAGGGATCATTGGCATCGTCGAGGGCGCCCTGGAAAATGGCACGCACGTCCATGACGTGATCGTCGTCCACATCCGGCAGCACCGTCAGGCTGTTCTCGCGCAGGATCTCTTCCCGCATCTTGACCAGGTAGGCCTTGTGACCGGCTTCATCCTTGGCCAGCGAATTGAAAAGGTTCCGCTCCAGGGTCGAAGGCGCGTTCTGGGCCCGATCCTGAAAAAAGGCCATGCCTTCTTCTTCGAAGACGATCGCCTTTTCCAAAATTTCCACGCAAAGCTTCACTTCATCGTGCATGATGTCCTCCAGGGACAAACCAGTGAGTTGTGACCCTACAATTGTAATATCCGGTCCCGCAAAAGCCATGAAAAATCGGCTGACGCTCAGGTCACGGTTGAAATTGCAAATGCCAGCAGTTAAGTTGTTCTGCAGACAATACGGAGTCGCTCCAAGTCCTAATCACTCCTGTTTTTAGGGGGTTTTTACGCGAGCGACCAAACCCCCAAAAGGAGGGCGTCATGGCCAAGCTCCAGAATGCACTTGCCAAGAATATTCCTGTGTGGCGCGATGAAATTCGCACCCTGGTCAAAAAGTATGGGGACAAAAAGATCAGCGATGTCTCCATCACACAGGCTTATGGGGGGATGCGCGGCGTCAAGGGTATGGTCTGCGACACCTCCGAAGTTCCGCCCGACGTGGGCCTGTTGATCCGCGGCATTCCCGTGGGCAAACTGACCAACAAGACCCCCGAAGACACCTTTTATCTCCTTTGCACCGGCCAACTGCCCAACGCCAAGGACCGCCGGGCCCTGACCGAAGAGTTCAACAGCCGCGCCAAGGTGCCCAGCTATGTGTGGAAAGTCCTTGAGGCGATGCCCAAAAACTCCCACCCCATGGCCATGCTCGACACCGCGATCCTCTGCATGCAGCGCGAAAGCAAATTTGCCAAGGCCTACGCCGAGGGCATGAACAAGATGGACTACTGGAAGCCGACCCTCGAGGACAGCCTCGACCTGTTGGCCCGCATTCCGGTCATCGCCGCGGGCATCTACCGCCTGCGTTTCAACAAGGGCAAGCGCATCAACCCCAAAAAGGGTCTGACCTGGTCCGAGAACTACGCGCACATGCTGGGTATGAACGACAAGGCCGGCCAGTTCGCCGACTGCATGCGTTTGTACCTGGTGCTGCACAGTGATCACGAAGGCGGCAACGTCTCGGCTCACGCCTGCCACCTGGTCGGCTCGGCCCTGAGTGATCCCTACTACAGTGTATCGGCTGGCCTCAACGGCCTCGCCGGTCCCCTGCATGGCCTGGCCAACCAGGAATGCCTGAACTGGATTCTCGAACTGAAAAAGAAGTTCAAGGGCGTGCCCACTGATGAGCAACTGACCCAGTACGCCTGGGATACGCTCAACGGCGGCAAGGTCATTCCCGGCTACGGTCACGCGGTGCTGCGCGTCAGCGATCCCCGCTTCACGGCCTTCCGCGCCTTCGGCATGAAGCACTTCCCGGACGATCCGGTCATGGCCCTGGTCAACAAGGTCTTCGAGGTCGTGCCCGGCGTGCTGACCGAACACGGCAAAGCCAAGAATCCCTGGCCCAACGTCGATGCCGGCAGTGGCGCCCTCTTGTACCACTACGGCATGCGCGAGTTCAGCTACTACACCGTGCTGTTCTCCGTCAGCCGCGCCATGGGCATGCTCAGCCAGATGGTGATCAACCGCGCCATGGGCTCGCCGATCGAGCGTCCCAAAAGCGTAACCACGAAATGGTTGCAGGGGCAGGTTAAGTAGCACGCTTGCCTGCTTGGCAAGTCAGATGTGTTCACACAAAGAGACCCGGATGTCCTCGGCGCTTTGCGCCTGCGGATTACCGGGTCTCTTTGTGTGAACACATCGGACTTGCCAGGCACCCATGGTGGGTACTCAAACGCCCCTCAACCTACCTTGGGCAGATTGAGGGTTGGGCTTACCAGGGCAACTCCGTGCCGTCGTGGTTGAGGTAGCGGCCCGAATCTTCAACCGTCAGGGGCGCCAGGACACCGAGCATGCCCGAGACGCTTTCGGCCGGACTGAGACTGGCGTTTTCACCGCCCATATCCGTACGTACCCAGCCGGGGCTCATCGCGATGCAGATGAAATTTTCCTTGGCCAGTTCCACAGCCTGGGTGCGCGTCTGCATGTTCAGCGCAGCCTTGCTCGCGCGGTAGGAGACAAAGGCTCCGCGGTCATTGTTCCCGATACTGCCCAGACCACTGGACATGTTCATGATCAATTTTCGCTGGCCCAGACGCAGGTTCGGCAGCAGGGCCTGGGTCACGCGCATCGGTCCCACCGTATTGACGTTGTAGACCTTCATGGCTGCTTCGGGGTCGGCGCTCTCG
>CAZLUL010000393.1:0-2590 GCA_964562635.1 uncultured Fibrobacteraceae bacterium
AACAGGGAAGCGGCCGGGCGGGTATGGGGAGACACAAATGGCTGGTTCACGGGTACCTCGTTGGGGAAAATCACGGGTAGGGGCGCAGCACGTCCAAAGAGCTGGAGCATCGTACCACGTGGGTTGTGCCTCTGAAATTGTGTTTTTTGTGCAGCCGTGTAAATAGCTTGAAAGTAGACACTTACGAATTACCCCCAGGATTTAGTTCTGATTGAAGGACCGGATTTTCGACCGACCGGGAAAAGAGAGTACCTGCCGGGGCCACCAGGTACGTCATGCCCCGGAGACACCTGCGCCTCGGAGGGAAAGTGGCCGATACACCTCGACAACAGGAGATCATACGCCCTCCGCACTCAGGTCGAGGTTTGGTATACGCTATTGATAAGCTAAACCAGCTAAAGGCAAGGGGTATGAAACACACAAACCTGCCGTCGCCGGCCCGCCTGCTAACGCGCACCTTACTGGCCAATTGCAACTCCAACTCCAAACACAATTTCGGAGGCACAACCAAATAAATTCACTGGCCATGTGATTTTTGCGTACTGGCATCTGTTTCACTCATGACGACCTGCCGCAAATCGGCATGCCCCTAGCCGGGCTCCCGGCCATCTCGAGTGAAGGAGAAACGATGAATCGCCAGCTAAAATCCACCGCCCAGCCCGGGATCCTGATCCTGGTCTTCATGCTGTTGATGGTTTTCCTGACTTCCTGTGGAAGTGATGATCCCGTAGCGCCCACCAATACAAATGGCGCTCCGGCGACTGCGGCCATCGATACGGCTTCCGGCGCTCCGGCCCACGGGGCGACCAGTGTGGCTCTGGCCACCGAGTTGCACTGGACTTGCACCGATCCCGACAGCGACCCCTTGACCTACAGCGTCCATTTCGGCGAGGACGCCGCACCGCCCGTGGTTTCCACGGATCAGGTTGCGATCTCATATTCGCTCGCGGCCCTGGAATTCTCCACGACCTACAACTGGAAGATCGTCGCCGCCGACCCGGACGGAAAGACGAGCACATCGGCCGTCTGGAGTTTCACGACCGTGGCCGCGGATGTCGAACTGGTGAGCACTCCCGATGCTCCCAGCGGCCCGAACACCGGGCTGGAGAACGAGGATCTGACATACAGCGGTTCCAATGCGGAAAGCAATCAGGGACACGATGTGGAGTATCGATTAAACTGGGGCGACGGCCAGATTTCAGATTGGGCCAGCAGTTCCATCCAGCATTCGTGGCCGACGGCCGATTCGTACGACGTGATTTCACAGGCCCGCTGCATCGAACATCCGGCGATCGAATCGGAATGGTCGGCCGCTACGACGGTCGTTATTTCGGCCTATGGCTCCGAAACCGTTAGCGCTCCCACCACGCCGACCGGTTCGGCGACCGGCGAAACGGACCAGAGCCTGACCTTCGCCACCGGCGGCGCCGTCAGCAGCGAGGGCCACACGGTGAATTACAGTTTCGACTGGGGGAACGGGGCGAATTCGTCGTGGTCTGCGGTCACCTCCCGATCCTATTCCTGGGATACGGCGGGAACGTACCTGGTGAAAGTCCAGGCCCGCTGCGTCGACCATACGACGGTCGTTTCCGCATGGTCCGAAACCTTGACCGTCACGATCACCGCGGCGGCCGGCGAAACCGTTTCGGCTCCCGACACGCCGGGCGCACCGGCCACCGGGATCACGAGCGTCGGCGTCCCGGTTTCGATCAGCGGCGGCGTCAGCAGCCTCGGCCATGTGGTGCAGTATCGTGTCGATTTCGGGGATCAGATTTCTGCCTGGTATTCGGCCTTGAACACCATTCAGCATACCTATGCGACCGCCGGCACCTACGAAATCAAGGCCCAGGCCCGCTGTGAAGATCATCCGGCCATCGAATCGGAGTGGTCGGCGGCGGCCTCGGTCGTGATTTCCGACCCGGCCGAGACGATCCCCAGTCTGCCCGGATCGATTATCGGAGTCACCAACGGCGCTATCAACGAGTCGTACGAATACAACGTGTTCCACAGCTCGACGACAAACCTGGGTCATGCGATCGAGGGACGCTTCGAGTGGGGCGACGGGACGTTCTCCCCGTGGAATACCGAGAGCAGCAACGTAGCCCCTCACGCCTGGACGGTCGAAGGCACCTACGTGGTGCAGTACGAAGCGCGATGCACGCTGCACCCGGAGATCAGCGCGGATGCCGATTCGCTGGTCGTGACGATCGACACGGTGGCTGCCGAAACCATCACCGAACCTCCGCACGTAAATTATGACAGGTATCCGACGGTGGATGTTCCGGCTGAATACAACGTATACGGGGGCTCCAGCTCACTGGACCACGATGTGGAAACCCGCTTCGACTGGGGCGACGGGTCTGCTATCAGCGACTGGTATCCCAACACGTATCCCGACTTCGGCCCGGTCACCAAGACCTGGACTTCGGCGGGTACTTTCACGATGACCCGGCAATCGCGTTGCATCGCGCATCCGGAAATCATTTCCAATTGGGGCGGGCCGGTCACCATCTTCCCCCGCGATCTGGAGACCGTCAGTGCACCCGATGCGCCGGTCGGACCGGCCACCGGCAACCGAAACGAAAATCTG
>CAZLUL010000394.1:0-2582 GCA_964562635.1 uncultured Fibrobacteraceae bacterium
GAGGGAAGTTGTAATGCAGGTAGTACTTGGACCAGTACTGCTCGCCGTTCAGGGGCTCGACCCGCTGCTCGGCCTGCTTGCTGCCCAAAGTGACGGTACCCAGGCTCTGGGTCTCACCACGGGTGAACAGGCAGGAACCGTGTGCACGGGGCAGCACGCTGGTCTCGATGGTGATCGGACGCACGGTGGTCAGATCGCGACCATCGGTGCGGGTGCCTTCGGTGAGAATCATCTCACGCATGGTGGCCTTCTCCAGCTTGGACAAGGCAGCCTTGGCGTCGGGATGGACGTTGCCTTCTGCATCAGTGAAGGCCTCGACGACCTTGACCTTACAGGCTTTCAGGGCAGCGCTGCGTTCGGATTTGCCCTTGACCACGATGGCCTCTTTCAGCTCGGGCAGGATCAATTCCTTGACCTTGTCGCCGACCTCGGCGCTGACGCCTGCGGGCGGGGTGTATTCCCACTTGGTCAACTTGTTGTCAGCCTTGGCCAGTAGCTCGCGCTGCAGGTTGTTCAGCTTCTTGACCCAGGTGTGCGCGAATTCGACCGCATCCAGCAGACGCTCTTCGGGCACTTCGAGGCATTCGCCCTCGATCATGCAGATGACGTCGTCGGTACCAGCGACGATCAGGTCCATGGTCGACTCTTCGAGCTGCTCGAAGGTGGGGTTGGCGATGAACTCGCCTTCCACGTCGGCCACGCGCACGCCCGAGACAATGTCGTGGAACGGCACGTCGGACAGCGCCAGAGCCATGGAGGCGCCGGTGATGCTGAGGGTGTCAGCGTGATAATCGGTGTCGGCACTAATAATAAAGGCCACGATCTGGATTTCGTTGCGGAAGCCGTCGGGGAACAGCGGACGCAGGGGCCGGTCAATCAACCGGCAAGTGAGCGTCTCGCGCTCGCTGGGACGGGCTTCACGCTTGAAGAACCCACCGGGGATTTTACCCGCGGCGTAGGTCTTGTTGCGGTACTCCACGAACAGCGGCAGAAAATCCCGGTCGGCGGGTTTTGGACTGGCCGTGACGGTCATGAGGCTCATGGTATCACCCATGCGCACGATACATGAACCGTTGGCTTGTTTGGCCATGCGGCCGGTTTCGAGGCTGAACGTAGTGCCGTTCATTTCCATACTGACAGTTTGCTTGCTCATTCTACTAATTCCTTCCAAAAGAACATCGGGCGGCCTATTCCGCGGACGATGTTGACTGCTGCGGACACACCATGTGCCCGTTCATTAAATCTTTCCAACCGCTTGCTTCTCAGGTTACGACAGATCTTCCCCCCTTGCCCGTTAATACAGGGAACGGCCGCGTACAAAGCGCGGCCGATCACCGGTATCAGACAAGCAAATGTTGGGAAGCGATCATCAACCGCGAATACCCAGTTCCTTGATCAGGCTACGGTAGCTGTCAAGGTCCTTGCGCTTCAGATAGGACAGCAAGCGCTTGCGCTGGCCGACCATCTTCAGCAGCCCACGGCGGGAATGGTGATCCGCCTTGTGCATTTTGAAGTGGGCACTGAGGGTGTTGACCCGTTCGGTCAGCAACGCGATCTGGACCTCGGGCGAGCCCGAGTCTCCGGTGTGCTTCTTGAACTTGTCGATTACCTGGTCTTTTTGTTCCTTGGTAAGTGCCATCGTCGAGAACCTCCTAATTATCATACGTCACGCTTTTGCGTCACGATGGCCACAGGTCGGCCGTAAGAATTCCCTGCTAGCGCTCTGCTGATACAAATCAGTGAACCACAGGAATTTTCACGGAAACACGGTCTGGACTCCAAAACGAAACTGCCTCGGATATCCAGCGCCTTGGCGCCGACCCGCACTTGAGTGCAGGCTGAAAAACCGGATAGGGTCGCCCCAAGACCGGTTCAGCCGGACGGAATATAGAAGAATGAGCAATCCTTCGCAAGGGTTTTCGGCTGTTTTGACGGTTTATTGACCGTTATTCGCCTCGAATCAGGGACAGTCTTGACATCCCCCAGACCCTCTACTACCGTACCGCCCATGAATATTTTCAAAAAAATCAAAAAAACTCTGCTGTGGTTTGTGCAGCCCAAGCGCTACAAACACCTCTACAGTACGATTCGGGCCCGTAAGCCCCGTCACATCATGGAAATTGGGACCTGGAACGGCGAGCGGGCGGTGCGCATGCTCAATTTGGCCGGACAGTTCCATGGAACGTCGGAAATCCACTACTATGGCTTCGATCTTTTCGAGGAAATGACGCCCGAGATGTTTGACGAAGAGATTTCCAAATTTCCGCCCTCCCGAAAAGAGGTGCAGGTAAAACTGGAAGCCACGGGTGCCAACATCAATCTGTATCAAGGAAATACGACAGTCACGATGCCCGCCTTGATGGACAGTCTGCCCAAAATGGACTTTGTCTTTCTCGATGGCGGACACAGCGTGGCGACCATCGCGAACGACTGGGCCTGTGTTGAAAAAGTCATGCATGACGAGACCGTTGTCATTTTTGATGACTATTGGGTCGAGAAGGATGACGAAGGGGCCAAATCGGTGGTCGATCAAATTGACCGGGCAAGGTACGATGTTGCCATCCTGGATCCACAGGATAATG
>CAZLUL010000395.1:0-2580 GCA_964562635.1 uncultured Fibrobacteraceae bacterium
CTTTTTTACCCCAGCCAGTGTCTCAAGTTCGTCAAACTCATGTGTGACCATTTTTCGCAGCAACCTGACTAATAGAGCCGGGCCCTTCCGTGGTGGCCGGCCCATTCCTTGGGGGGAATCATGAACGAGATCCTGGAACAGATCGTTGCGGCCGTATCGATGTATGCGCCGCGTATCCTGGCCGCCTTGGCGGTTTTGGTTGTTGGCTGGCTGATCGCCCTGGCCGTTGCCGCAGTTGTGCGCAAAGTGCTCCAACGCACCAGTCTGGCCGACCGGCTACCGGGGTGGCTGCCCGGTGACAGCGCCAGCGATGCCGCCGCTGGTTTGGCCAAGGTGGTCTTTTATTTTCTGATGCTCTTTGTGCTGGTGGCGACCTTCCAGGCGCTGGGGCTGACCGTGGTGACAGAGCCAATCAACGCTTTGTTGAGCCAGCTCTTCGCCTACGCCCCGCAAATTCTGGGGGGTGCGGTTCTGCTGTTGGTTGCGGTGCTGCTGGCTACTGGTGTGCGCGCCCTGCTGACCAAGGTTCTCGTGAGTGGCGATGTGGATGGGCGCCTGGGCCGTGGTGCAGGTACCGACACCGCTGACGGTCATCCCATAGCGCGCACCCTCGCCGAGACTGCGTACTGGTTGATCCTGCTGCTGTTCCTGCCGGCGGTCCTGGGCGCGCTGGGCATGCGTGGCCTGCTGGCGCCGGTCGAAGGCATGACGGCAACGCTGGTCGGCTTTTTGCCCAATCTATTGGCAGCGGCAGTGATCTTTGTTGTCGGCTGGTTTGTTGCCCGCATCGTGCAACGGGTGGTTTCCGGCCTTTTGGCGGCGGCGGGGGCCGATGGTCTGGCGACCAAGTCCGGCCTGGACCAATCGTTGCGGATCTCAACCCTGGTCGGGACCATCGTCTACGCTTTGATTCTGATTCCCGTAGCAGTGGCCGCCTTGAATGCGTTGCAACTTGAAGCGGTCACAGAGCCGGCCAGCCGGATGTTGGCCATGATACTCGGGGCCTTGCCGCAGGTCTTTGCCGCTGCCCTGATTCTTGGCCTGTCCTATGTGGTTGGGCGGTTGGTGGCCGGTCTTGTGACCAACCTCTTGTCCGGAGTCGGCTTCGACCGACTGCCGGCGGCCATTGGCCTGGTTCCGGCGGAAAAAATGACCGGTGAACCGTCTCGTTGGGCCGGTATCGCCGTGCAGATTGGCATCATGCTCTTTGCGGTGACTGAAGCGGCGGGACAGCTGCATTTCACGGCCATTGGTGAACTCTCCACCCGCTTTTTGGTATTTGCCGGGCAGATCGGCATGGGGCTGATCATTCTCGTGGTGGGGATGTTGTTGGCAAACGTCGCCGGCAGCGCCGTGCGTGGTACCAATCGGCCGCAAAGTGCTGTTCTGGCAACGGTGACCCGGACGGCGGTTTTGGTGCTGACCGGTGCCATGGCCCTGCGGGAAATGGGCTTTGCCGAGGATATCGTCAACCTGACCTTCGGACTGCTCCTCGGTGCAGTGGCTGTAGCGGCTGCGTTGGCCTTTGGCATCGGCGGACGCGAAACAGCAGCTCGGCAATTGAAGCAATGGCAGGGCGAATCCAGCCAGGACGACAAGCGCAATACGTGATCACTCTTACGCGGTCAGTTGCAGGATTGGCAAAGTGCCAGTAATCCTGAAGAGGACCTATGCGTTCGCGGAATCAGTACGAACCCAAATGAAAAGGATATGGATTATGCCATCATTGCTCGAAAGTCTCACCAGCCAGCTCGGAGGCAGCGCCCTTGAGGGGATGAGCCGCCAACTGGGAACGAACAAAAAACAGACAGCCAGCGGGATGGCAGCGGCCTTGCCCCTGTTGCTCGGCGCCCTTTCTCGCAATTCCCAGAGCGATACCGGCGCCACGGCGTTGAACTCCGCCCTGGACCGAGACCATGACGGTGGTATTCTGTCTGATGTATCGGGGTTCCTGGCGGGGGGTGATACGTCCGCGGGGGCGGGCATCCTGAAACACCTGCTGGGTGGCAAACAGACCAGGGTGCAGAATGGTCTCGCGCAATCGTCCGGCATGGATGGTGCCGCGGCCGGCAAAATGCTGATGATGTTGGCGCCAATGGTCATGGGGGCTGTGGGCAAGGCCAAACGCAACAGCAATCTGGATGCCTCCGGTCTGGCCGGCATGCTGGGCCAGGAACGCGCGGCGGCAGAAAAAAAATCGTCCCAGAGTGCGGGCCTCATGGGCGCCTTGCTCGACACCGATGGTGATGGGGATGTGGACATTTCCGATCTGCTCAAGCACGGTGGCGGAATCCTGGGCAAGTTTATGGGGCGCAACTAGTTTATGGGGGGCAACTAGCAGACGGCAAAAAAATCCTCTCGCCAAACGAATGGCGAGAGGATGATTTGCCAGTCCGTAGGACTCTTTTCAGCCTACATCAAGCTCTTGATCTTGGCCATCATCGAGTCCATGACCGGTTTCAGCGTTTGGCTGGCGCCCGGGATCTCCGAGAGCTTGGCCATGGCACCTTCAACGGTAGGCATCGCTTTAGCCGCCATGCCTTTAAAACTGTCCAGGCTTTCGGGCGACAATTTGGCGGC
>CAZLUL010000396.1:0-2567 GCA_964562635.1 uncultured Fibrobacteraceae bacterium
TACCAGTACAGCATGAACTGGCTGAAGGCGATGTAGCCCCAGAAGAACGTGAAGGCGAACATCAGCTTGCCCAAATCGTGGAAATGCTCGGGGCTGACAATGCCCTGCATCCGGCCCGTATTCTGCAGGCCCAGCAAAGCCAGGGTGAGCACGGCAAAGAAGGTCACGAAACCGCCGGACCAGTAGTAGACGCCGAACATGGTGCTGAACCACAGCGGGTCCACACTCATCAGCAGGTCAAACGAGGCGCCGGCAATCGAAAGGGCACAGGCCAGGATGGCAAAGCCCGAGAAGTTTTCCAGACGCTTCGTGTACTTCAGGTCGCCGGATTTGTCCTGGCTCACGCTCGTGCGCCAGAAGAACAGCGAGTACCCGCTCCAGATGGCAAAGTAGATGACCCAGCGGATGGTGAACGCGCCCTGGCTCAGGTAGGCAGCCTTGTGAGTCATGGCGTGACTGGCGGCCACCGCCGGATCAGTCCAACCGTAGACCTTGCCCGCAAAAACGATCACCGGAATGGCCAGGATGGCCAGCAACGGCATCACCGCGGCGGTGACTTCGGCCAGGCGCCTGAGCACGACATTCCAACTGGCCCGAGTCAGGTACATGATCGGCATGAAGATCAACGCGCCGAGGCTGATGCTCAGAAAAAACGCGTAGTTCGTCAGGTAGGCGAAGGCGAAGTGTTTCAGATCATCGCCCTGGCTGAGGCCCAACCCGAAGGTGACCGCCAGACCGACAACGCCGATCAAGGCGCTGATCATGAAAACCTTCGACCCGAGACCATCCATGGTGATCTTCGTGTCTTCCACGCGAGGAACATGGTGATGCGACAATTCAAACTCCTGTGCTGGGCCGACCCCGCGGGTCGGCGCTGCCACTTGGGTCGGTTCTACTTCTGCAGGGTGGCCCGGATTTCCGCCGGGACATCCTCAATATTTGCGTTGCGGGACAACTGAAGCGCCCGCACATAGGCCACGATGGCCCAGCGGTCTTCCGGCGAGATCTGCGGGCCATAGGCCGGCATGTTCCGGATGCCGTTCTTGATCGTATTGTAAAGGTGCCCCACCGAACGCTCGGCCACCGTCGGGCTGCGCAGGTCCGTGGGCGGTGTCCAGGTGCCTTCGCCCAGGGCCGCTGCCCGCACATGCACCGGTCCATTGCCATTGCCGCTGATGCCGTGGCAAGGCGCGCAATGGATATTGAAGCGCTCACGACCCCGATACATCATCTCGCGAGTCACTTCCACGGGGAAGGTCTCCACAAAGAGCGTATCGCCGTCAACCTGACCGCGGTAAAAGGCATCGTCGGCCTCCAGCATTCCCTGGGCGACGGTGCCCTCGGGGTGATGGCGCATGGCCATGCCGTCGGCAAAAAAAGCGCTCTCGGTCTGGGTCTTGGCCTTGTACTGGTCGTCCATGTCGTAGACGACCTGGATGCGCGGCCGGGTCTTGGGCGAATTGCGCGATTTATAAATCAGGCCGATGGGCACCAGGCTGGCCGCCACCAATACCAACAACACATAGAGAATCGGGCGTGGCATTTATCAGTCCTCCGCGCTTTCGTTGACTTCTTCCACATCCAGGCCACCGAGGGCGGCCAGGAAGTCGCGGGTTTTCTCCCGGTTGAACTTCGGATCCTTCGCTTCGACCACGATGAAGTAGCGGTCCTGGGTCGCGCGCCGGAAGCGGCGACTGGTGAACAACGGGTGATACCACCGCGGCAAACCGTTCAGGATCCACATGCCGAAGAAGGCCGCAAAGGCGCTCAGCAGCACCGTCAATTCGAACATGATCGGCACGTTGGCCGGGATGCCGAACAGGGGCTTGCCCGAGATGATGAATTTGTAGTCCACCGCATTCATCCACCACTGCATCAACGTCGCCAGGCCCAGGCCGGTGAAACCGGCGGCCAGCACAACGAAAGGCAGGCGGGTGCCCCGAATGCCCATGGCCTCGTCCATGCCGTGCACCGGGAAGGGCGTATGCACATCCCAGTTCTTGAAACCCTCATCGCGGCACTTGGCCACCGCTTCCATCAGCTTCGAGGCGCTGTAGAATTCGGTCATCAAGCCGTAGAGTTTGGCGTCAGTACTCATCGCGCACCTCCGTCCGGCACGTCTCTTGGATTATCTCTTGGGATATCACCGTGGTAGTCACCGACGCTGCGACGCTCACCGCTGTGGGCGTCGGCAATCGGCATGATGGTTTTGACTTCGGCCATGGCCACCATCGGCGCAAAGCGGATGAACAGCAGCACCAGCGTGAAGAACAGACCGAAGCTGCCCACGAAAGTCAGAATGTCGACAATCGTCGGGTTGTAATAAGCCCACGACGACGGCAGAAAATCGCGGCTCAGCGACGAGACCGTGATCACGAAACGCTCGAACCACATGCCGATGTTCACGAAGATGTACATCACCCACATGACCGGAATATTGGTGCGGATCTTCTTGAACCAGAACAACTGCGGTGTGATCACGTTGCAGCTGACCATGATCCAGTAGGCCCAGGCGTAGGGCCCAAAGGCGCGGTTGATGAAGGCAAAACTCTCGTTGGTATTGCCGC
>CAZLUL010000397.1:0-2567 GCA_964562635.1 uncultured Fibrobacteraceae bacterium
TTGGCTCTGCTGTTCTGGGCCGCGGCACGGATTCCAACGTCTTCGGAAACACCGACCTGGTGTTCTGGCTCTTTTCCGTGGACAACATGGGCGGGTTGGGGCAGACAGGTGAAATGCGCCGTTTGGTCGTGCCAGTGATCAGCTTGCTCTCGCCGCCCTCCAAGGAACGGCGACGGACTACCAAGGCAGCCTCGGGTTCGACAACCAGTATGGGTTGGAAGCGTACTGGAAATTTTCCGCGGTCAGGGGTGTTGACCTGACGCCAAGTCTGCAGATGTTGAAGAATCAG
Organism: uncultured Fibrobacteraceae bacterium; assembly: GCA_964562635.1. GTDB lineage: Bacteria > Krumholzibacteriota > Krumholzibacteriia > LZORAL124-64-63 > LZORAL124-64-63 > JAGRNP01. The sequence continues at coordinate 290 of CAZLUL010000397.1, forward strand.
GACGGTGATCTTGAGGCAGTGATCGGGCTTCGCCTCAAATTGCACCGAGACTTTACAGCACCTTGAAAAGTCTTCGGATTTGATGAAGCACACGGTGCACCCTCTCACCATCAGATCAATCGCGGGCGTGGGGGGTATTCTTCAAATAGGCGTCACCGAGCTCGCGGGCTACGGCGATGTCCCGCTCGACTTCGTCCAACCAACTGTTCAATTCCTGTTGGGAAAATGGCTTGCTGAAGATCCGGCACCCGAGTTTGGCTGATCGCACGCGTTCATCTTCAGTCCAACTGCTGGCCATCAGGGCCAGGTGCTTGTTGAGGCAGCCAATGGCCTGCTGTTTTTCGACAAATTCGATGCCAGAGCCCTGCTCCAGCCGAACATCCGCGATGACCACATCGGCACAGGCGCGACCTTCACAGACATCACAGTTGTATGCTTGGGCAAAGCAATGGACTTCATAGCCGCGGCGTTCGAGAACCTGGCTCAGCAGGTGCCGAACAGTCTTTTCAGCGTCAAAAACAAATACGCGCAGTTTCATATCCCCACACTACCTCACGAGCGAGATCAGACCGTTGCCGATTTTGGACACGATGAGATCCATCAACAACCTATCACAGGTCAGTTGGCGGGGCCAGTGGCGTAGTGGGGGTTCTCGGCCTCAATTTCAGGCAGTCCGTTCCAGAACCACAAATCGAAGTAGCGGGAATGTCCGCGGGGCGTATAACAAGCTTGAAAGTGTTCCTGAAACTCTTTGGAGAACAGGGAATTGTGGGGCGCGTACCAGTTCTCCTTGTCGAAGGGCTTCTGACTGCGCGGCACCAGCCATACCGAGATCCGCCCTTCAGTCAAAGCGCGAAAGGTTTCGGGTGACAGTTCCCGCCCGGACAAGCTGGAATCCATCACCGAAATGGGGTCAATCAGCAGAGGGTTGTCGGCAAACACCAGTAGCGGCCGCAGCCAGGTCGTGCGGAAGTTCTTGTTCTCGCCACCGCAGGCCATGGAAATCGTCAGCTCCGGATACCGGCCCATGATTTCCTGCAGGTCCAGGGCCAGGTCCGGCGTTTGGCCGATCTGGTAGTCGACAAAACGCACGGCGCGGTAGGCGTTCACGCTGCCACTCAATACGGCCGTCAGGACCGTGGCGGTGATCAAGGCCTGCCGCAAAGGAAACCGGGCTGGCATCAGGTTGCGCCCAAACAGGGCCGTGCGGGCCAGGGTTCCCAGCAGATACATCGTGGTGGGGACCACCGGCAGCAGATGCACCGGGCCGGCACCAGGCTTGGAGGCCAACAGCAGAGTCAAACCGTAAACCGGAACCAGAGCCATCAAAGCCAGGCGGTTCTCCCGCAGCAGGCGCCGCCTATCGGATGCAGCCAGGATGACTCCCACCAACGGCAGTAACAGGAAACCCGCATAGCGGAAGGTCAGGCCCAGCGTATCGCTTTCCAACCCGTGCGACATCGCGTTTTTCAGCCAACCGATGTAGTTGATCAGGGAGACCTGCGGGTAGAGGAAAAAGGGTGAGATGACCACGACCATCGTGCCCAGCCCGGTCAGCAACAAGCTTCGGCGACCAAAACGCTGAAAAATCAGCACAAAAATCGGCAGAAAATAGACGGCTCCGTGTGCCTTGAGGTTGATGGCGAAACCGGCTGTGACCGCCACGGTGATCACGGACAGCACGCGGCGCTGTCCTACGGCTGCAAACAGGCCGAGGCCCACGGCGAACAGCAACAGGGCATCAGGCCGCACCAGATACACAGCAAAACCCTGAGTCCAGTAGTAGAGCACCGCCAGGGCAGTGATGATGAGCGCCAGAAGATCCCGCCGTTGGCGAGCCAGGGCGGCGTAGAGAAAGACCAAACTGCCGGCGGTGCCAAAAATGGAGGCCAATTTGGCCGACGCAAGTGAAGGGCCGAGCACCTTGAGAAAAATGCCGTTGGTCAAAAAGACTGAAGGCCCGTAGAGAACACTGTAGCGTTCGGCAGCGTCAAAATCGTTGTAAAGTGGCTGGCCGGATTGGACCAGCCAGGACAGGCAGGACACAACCGGTTCGACTTCGCCAGCAAAGCCGCTGACCGTGGTGTACCAAACCCCAATGGCGGCAAAGATCGCCAAAAAGCCGAGGGACATCACGGTCGCCCAGCGCCTGGCGGCCCGACTGGAAAGCGACGCCCAGAGGGCATTTGACAGCCCAACTGGCGCAGATGCCGGTTTCGTGCGCCAGGAGATGATCCAGGCGCAAACAAAAGCCAAGGCAAAGCTGAGCACCAGATGC
>CAZLUL010000398.1:0-2565 GCA_964562635.1 uncultured Fibrobacteraceae bacterium
GATGGGCACCTGCTGGCCATACATGGCGTGGCGGGTTTCCATGAACACCGGACCAACCTTGACGCCCTTCTCGACCGTGATCCGCGACGAGGGGTTGCCTCTGAAAGTGATGCTCGGTGCTTGGATCGCGCCCGAGGCCGCAGAGGCCAATCGGCGTGAGGTCGACACGGCGATCCGCCTGGCGAACCAATATCCGGACATCGTGGTTGCCGTCAGCGTCGGCAACGAAACTCAGATCTCATGGTCGGCGCACCGCAGTCCCCTGCCCCAGCTGATCACCCAGATCCGGCGCCTGCGGGCGCGAGTCGCGGTGCGCGTCTGGGCCGAAAGCACCCGGTAAGCGGTCTTCTTTTTCGAAGCCTTCGATGAGAACTGGAAGGGCGGCGAGCACCCGGCAGAGGTGGAAAAACACTGGGGTCTGTTCCGAGCCGATCGATCCCAAAAACGAGCGGTAAAGCCGTAGCCCTCTGGGGAAAAAAAACGGCCCCGAACAACGTCCGGGGCCGCACTCAACGCTATTTTCTAACGCACCATCACAACTCTCTGCACCTGACTAGCCTGCGCTGTCTGCAGGTTGACGAAGTAGACGCCGGCCGGGGCGCGCACGCCGCCCTGGTCGCGCCCATCCCATTGCATGACGTGCTCACCGCCAGCCACCTGGCCATCAACAACCGTGCGCACCAGACGCCCCCGCACATCGTGCACGGTGATCTTCACGTTCTGCTGCACCGGCAGGCGGTATGCCAACGACGTGTTGGAATGCGTCGGGTTGGGGGCCGCTGCACCCAGCACCACGCCCAACGCGCCCACGGCCGTGCGTTCGGCCGAGGCCAGACCCAAGACGAAGGTGTCGCCGTCAGATTCGGCGACCCGCAAACGATAATAATACGCTTGGCCCGGCTCCGCGGATTCGTCGAGCATGGTGTGCTCGGTACCAGATGCCGTTTCCACGGTCAGCCAGGGGCCGTATTCGCTCGTCGCCCGCTCCAGGGCAATGATCAAATCGGTATCCGCCAGAGCCAGACCCCAGCGGATCTCGATGCCGTCCTCGCGCCCGACTGCCGCGAATTCTTGCAGCAACGTCGCCACGACACGCTCTGGGATCAGCGCATAGGCTCTAATATCACCCTCATAGACTCCCGTACCGATGATGATCCCGCCGTCACTGATACCCATGGCCGACGAGTAAGTATTCGTCTCCAGATCCCAACCCGAATCGGCGGCCACCAGATCAGCGATGCGGTGGGTTGCTTCTCCGTCGTACACAAAGGGGATCGCAAAAGCGCTGCTGGCCGTGCCCACGGCCCAGCCGTCGGAATTGACACCGCGCGCTCCACCCTGGGACGTGTCGACCGGCAGAGGAAGCTCCTGCATTCCCCCAGCCTCGGTCCAGATGAAGGGCACCGCGCTGGCGCCCGAGTTGATCGAGGCTGAACCGGCCACGTGACCAGCATTGCTGGTCCCAAAGGGCAAAGCACTGTTTAATCCGGGCAATAGATCCACCTCAAAAAGGATGTCGGCGGCGATGTCGTACACGACACCCGCGGTCCGGGCCGCGTTGTTGGGATCCAGCCCAGAGCCCACGGCCAGTCCGGCGTCATTGACGGCGAAGAAGGTGTTGACGTAAACACCGGTGTCGGTGGTCGTGGTGACGACGTAGGCGCCACCGTCGGCGTACACCGCGCCCCGTTGCTGCGACCCACCGTTGACCGAACCCACGGCCACACCGTTGTTGTTGATGTCCTCAGCGCGGCCCAAAGTCTGGCCCGCCGGCAGGGGCAGTTCTGCCACCGTGCCATCTTGCCAGATCAACGGCAGCGGGCTGGAGCCGAAGAATGTCGCGGCCCCGGTCCCCACCACGACGCCCAGATCGTTAGCGCCGTTGCCACGGCAGTATGCCCGCGAGGGAATGTTCGGCAGGTCCACGTAACCGTCGTCTTGGTTCCAGGTGTAGGCGTGATCGCCATCACCGGCGCTCAGCCCGGTAGCAATGCCCAGGATCGGCGAGGCGTCATTGCCCTGGGAGGCGAAGTCGTCGGGATTGAGCGTACCGATGTTCACGATTATATAATCGAGCAGCTCGGCGCCAGCCGGGCCGGCCGCCAGCAGCGGCAACACGAAGGCCACAGCAATCGCCACGGCAACGCAACGAAACTTTCTCAAGGTGTGCATAAGGTTCTCCTGCCTCAGGGGTGTACCGCCGCAACGGGCCGAAAAGCGAAGCCGGATCGTACAACGTTTGGCGCGCTCAAATCTAGTTAAATATGCGCCGCTAGTGAACACACCGGTCCCGTGGCCGCTCCGCGCGGTCTCCGCTCGCTCATTCGACTCTCTTCGGGGTTCAGTCCCAGGGATCACCCGGCGTATCGGCCGACTGGTCCAACTGCCCCAAACCAGATCCCCAATAAAAACACCCCAGCCAAAGTCAGGGTGTTTCCCGCACCAAAAAGGCGCCTCATCCTCAGAAAGCTCTGCCTTACAAGGCCGTGCTCTCCTCCAACTTCAACAATTTCTCCCATTCCTTGTCCACAAAGGCCTGCGTGGATTCCAGAACGTGCTCGTTGC
>CAZLUL010000399.1:0-2557 GCA_964562635.1 uncultured Fibrobacteraceae bacterium
CAACTACAAAATGTGGGTGGTCTACACCGACCGCTTCGACTACCTGGCGCCGATGTGCTGCAACCAGGCCTATGTCACGGGTCTTGAAAAACTGATGGGCGGGCAGGAAGTGCCCGACCGCGCCGAGCATATTCGCGTGGCCGTGGCCGAATTGTCCCGCATTGCCAGTCATCTGGTTGCCCTGGCCACCTTTGGCCTGGACATGGGGGCCTTCACGCCGCTGCTGTACATGTTCCGCGAGCGCGAAGAGGTGCTCAACCTGCTCGAGCGCATTGCCGGCGGCCGCATGTTGTACAACTACATGGTGCCCGGCGGTGTGCGTTATGACGTGCCCGAAGACGGCTGGGTCAAGGACGTGATCGCCTTCGTCGACATGATGGAGAAGGTCAAGGTTCCCGAGTACAACACCCTGTTGAGCTACAACAAGATTTTCATCGAACGCACCGCTAACGTCGGCGTGATTACGCCTGAGGTGGCCTACACCTTTGGCTGCACCGGCCCGGTGCTGCGCGGCTCGGGTGTCCAGTTCGATTGCCGCAAGGACGATCCCTACGGTGCCTATCCCAAATTCGATTTTGAAGTGCCCGTGGGCAGCGGCGAGCAAGGCAGCCTGGGTGATTGCTGGGACCGCTACATGGTGCGCGCCCGGGAAATTGAGCAGAGCTGTCGCCTGGTGCGCCAGGCGTTGGAAACCTTGCCTGAGGGCCCTTATCAGGCCATTGAACTGAAGAAGATCGTGAAGGCTCCGGCCGGTGCGATCTATTCGCGCACCGAAAGCAGCAAGGGTGAGTTGGGCCACTACATGATCGCCGATGGAGGCCAGACCGCCTTCCGCAACAAGGTCCGCAGTCCGAGTTTCTGCAACCTCCAGGTTGTCACGGAAGTCGGCCCGGGCCAGATGATATCAGACCTTGTGGCCCTCGTGGGGTCACTGGACATCGTGCTTGGGGAGATTGACCGCTAATGGACGCTCTCATCGCCTTGATCCAAAAGATGCCCGGCAACGCTGACATGTCGGCCCAGGCATTGCATATCACCGCGGCTTCGACCATGGCTGCGCTCATGTTCACGGTCATGGCTTTGTGCGCCATCATCTTTACGCTCATGGAACGCAAGGTGGCGGGCTTTATCCAGAGCCGCTTCGGTCCCATGCGCACCGGCCGCTGGCACGGTTGGGCCCAGGCCGTGGCCGACATGCTGAAAATTCTCGGCAAAGAGGACATCATTCCGGCCGAGGCCGACAAGCCGCTGTTCGCCTTCGCGCCGATTCTGGTCATGTTGGGTTCACTGCTGGCCTGGGCGGCCATTCCCTGGGCGCCCGGTTTTGTGGCCGCCGATCTGGACCTCGGCCTGTTCTACATCTTTGCCGTCAGCAGCCTGGTGATCATCGGTATCCTGATGGCCGGTTGGGCTTCGAACAACAAGTGGGCGCTGTACGGCGCAGCTCGTGGCGCGGCCCAGATGATCAGCTACGAGATCCCGCTGGCTTTGGCGACCATCCCGGTGATCATGTACACCGGTTCGCTCAATACCCAGGACATCGTGATCGCCCAACAGGGTGGTTTCTGGAACTGGTACATCGTGCGCGACCCGTTCATGTTCGTCGCCTTCTGGATGTACTTCATCGCCTCGATTGCCGAAACCAACCGCGGGCCTTTCGATATGCCGGAGACGGAATCGGAACTGGTCGCCGGTTACCATATCGAATACACGGGCATGCGCTTCGCGTTCTTTTTCCTCTCGGAGTATGCCAACCTTTTCCTGGTCAGTCTGATTGCCTCATTGGTTTTTCTGGGCGGCTGGTGGGCTCCCCTGCCGTTCCTGAATTTTGTGCCGCCGGCGTTGACGTTCATCATCAAGGGTGTCCTGATGGTCTTCTTCAACATGTGGGTGCGTTGGACGCTGCCCCGGGTGCGGGTTGATCAGCTGATGCACCTGTGCTGGAAGGTCATGATTCCCATCGCGCTGATTTGTGTTCTGGGTTCTGGTATCTGGCAGATGGCTTCCGGGCAGTTGAATTAGTCGTTTGGGGGCCTGTAGGGCCCAAATTTCCGATTTGGTTGGCTAGCCAACGAATTCGGAAGCCAGAAGCGTGTCGTTCTGGTTGCATAGAAGGTTGGCTAGCCAACCTTCTCGAGAAAACAGAGTGTGTGACGTCGCGACAGGCAGCGGCAACCCGGCCGCGGCCGGACATCCTTAGCGGAGAGTAATGATGACGCAGTACTTCGCGGACATCTACGAAACAGTCAGCTCGGTGCTGAAGGGTATGCAGATTACGATTAAGCATATCTATAAGAAACCGGTGACGCTGCAGTACCCGGACGAGCGCCAGGTCATGCCCGAGCGCTACCGGGGTTTTGTGCACAACGACATGACCAAATGCGACAGTTGTAATATCTGCGCCAAGCTTTGCCCGGTCGATTGCATCTATATCGAAGCCGAAGGCAAAGCCAAAGAGCGGATGATGACGCGCTACGCGATCGACTACAACAAGTGCATCTGGTGTTCGCTGTGTACGGAAAATTGCCACACCGGTTCGATCACCATGAGCCACGAC
>CAZLUL010000400.1:0-2523 GCA_964562635.1 uncultured Fibrobacteraceae bacterium
GCGGCGGCCTCGGCCTCCTGGCGGGCCACGCTTTCGGCGACCACGGCGCGGGTGCGTTCGGTGTCCAGGCGACGGGCGTGATAGGCCAGAAAAAGCACGCCGGCCATGGTGAAGATCAGCGCCGCCGTGCCCAGAGTGACCAGGGCCGGGTGTCTTTTTGCGGTCTTGCCAGTCCGATAACGCCAACTGTCGGGCGAGGCCTGGACCGGCTGGCGCTGGCGGTGGCGCACCAGGTCTTCGACCAGGTCGGAAGCCGAACGGTAGCGCCGCTGGGCCTCGGGCCGGATCGCCATGAGGCAGATGTTGTCCAGGTCGCCTTTCAGCTCACGCCGGCCGCTGACTTTGCTCGGCACTGGAGGATTGTCGCGATCCCGACTGCGGCTCAAGTGGTCGTCATCAAACGGGCGCTGGCCGGCCAGCAATTCGTAGAGGATCACGCCGAGGGCATAGACATCGGTGCGCACGTCGACTTCGCCACTGCGTCCGGCCAGTTGTTCCGGACTCATGTAGGCCGGAGTTCCGACCTGCTGCCCTTCGAGCGTCAATTCGAGGCTCGCTTCACCGTCCTGGGTGTCGTCCAGGGCCTTGGCGATGCCGAAGTCGATGATGCAGGGGGCCGGCTGGCCGTCGATTTCGCGGACCATGACATTGCCGGGTTTCAGGTCACGGTGCAGGATACCGCGGTCATGGGCGTGCTGCACCGCCTGGCAGACTTTTTCCATCATCGCCAACCGCTGGTCCAGGTTGCCCTGATTTTCCCGGCACCAGGCGGTCACCGGCGTGCCCTCGATCAATTCCAGGACCACATAGGGGTGACCGTCATCGGCGGTGCCGGCATCCAGGATGCTGGCAATATTGGGATGGTTCATGCGAGCCAGCGAGCGGCGTTCCCAGGCGAAGCGCTCCAGGATGCGGGCCGTGTTCAGGCCGGCGTGCAGGACCTTGATGGCCACGTCGCGTTTGATGGGCGTTTCCTGGCGGCCCCGGTAGACAATACCCATCCCGCCTTCGCCCAGAACTTCGACGACTTCATAGGGGCCTATGCGGGCGGGCATGGGGCGGCTCACGTGAACCACTCCGCCCTCGACCAGGGATGAGGGGGCCGTCTGCTGGTCCAGGAGGCTCTGCACTTCGGCCAGCAGGTCGGGACGGTCGGCACAGACCCGCTGCAGATGCGCTTGCCGCCGGTCGGCGGGCTGTTCGAGGGTGGAGATCAGGATTTCCTTGGCCAGTTGGAAAATTTCGCGGTCCATCAACCTTCCCCCAACTCGCGGGTCAACCACAGTCGCGCCATGCTCCAGTCCCCATCGATAGTGCGTTTGGAGACCTGCAGGTTGTGGGCGATTTCGGCCACGGTCGCGCCGCCAAAGATGCGCATCTCGGCCACCTGTGCGGCGCGTGCATCCAATTCGGCCAGGCGGTTCAGGCATTCGTCAAGATCCAGCAGTTGCAAGTCCTGGGGACCGCCGGCCAGCAATCCTTCGTCGAGAGTGACCTGCCGGAATTCTCCACCGCGTTTGACCGCGCCATGGGCCCGGGCGTGGTCCACCAGCACCTGCCGCATGCAGCGCGCGGCGATGCCCAGGAAGTGGGCGCGGTCCTGCCACTGCACGCGCTCCTGGTTGATGATCTTGAGCCAGGCTTCGTGCACCAGCGCCGTCGGTTGCAACGTATGTTCAATGCGTTCGCGGGACATCAGGCCGCGGGCAGTGGCCCGCAACTCGGCGTAGACCAGATCCAACAAGCGTTCCTGTTGCTGGGGGGCCACGGTCAGCTGAGGGTCAAACTCAAGCAGCAAGCGAGTGATATCAGGGTTGGGATCGCAATTCATACGAATATGGTACCGTTTTAATTCCGTTGTGTCTAGCCGGTTTGTGGTCTCTCAGGCTGGGGCATTCCAATGAAAAACCCCCTGCAGCCCATGGGCCGCAGGGGGTTCTCTCTACCCGATAAGGGCAGTAAGGCAAAGTCTAGCGGAACATGCTCTTGACGCTGCCCCAGCTCTCGCCCTCAACTGCAACGGCGCCACAGCCGGCGGAGAAAACATCAAGACAGTCGTCGGAAATAACCAGGTTGTCCACGCGGATGGTCTCGTTCATGTCCGAATCGGACTGACGCAGCGCGAAACCACTGATGATCGTACCGGGGGCTCCCTCTACGTTACCGGCGATGAACATGTCGGTGTCCGCCGTAGCGTCGATCCACAAGCGGGCGAAGTTGTTGATCTGGTCGTATTGGACGATCACGTTGTAGGTGACACCGTACATCAAATCGACCGGATAGATCGCTTCAGCAGTCGAAGTGGTCGTGGAGATGCCGACCGTGTAGTCGCCAGAGCCAGTCGGAGCCTGGACGTCCATGCGGCCGCGGTAATCGAAGCCAGCTTCGGGCTTGAAGTGCGCGAAGTATTCGAAGTCGGTGCCGCTGTAGGGGGCGCCAAGATCGTCAACCGAGAAGTCGAAGGTGAAGAAGATGTCGGCTTCGGTGGTGGGGTCGAACGGCAGAGTCACATCTTCAGAGGGG
>CAZLUL010000401.1:0-2520 GCA_964562635.1 uncultured Fibrobacteraceae bacterium
TCGGTCGGTTTGAACTGGAGAACGTGCCGCTCATCCTGACTTTCACGCGAGAAGATGGTGTTTTCTACTGCCAGGCAACCGGACAGTCAAAAACACCAATCGTCCCGACGGCAGACCTTGAATTCAACATCGTGGTCGCCGATGCCGCCATCAATTTTCATCGGGACGACGAGGGCAATGTCAGTTCCCTCACCCTCCATCAGGGCGGCGGCATGACCGGCCATCGTTTGACAACTGAAGCCTGGGCACCGGAAGCAGAAGAGTTGGCCGCTTACACCGGGCGATATTTTTCGGCGGAGTTGGAAGCGTTTTATGAGATCGTTTTCTCTGCAGACACGCTTGTCCTGCAGCATCGCCGCTTCAAGGACGTGAAACTCAAAGCCCGGAAAATGGATGTGTTTGGGGCCAAACACCCTCTCGGCGAGATCAGTTTTGTGCGCGATGGCGAAGGGGTTCTCACCGGATTTGCGGCTGCCAACGGCCGCACTCGTGGGATCATGTTTGAGAAGGTCGACGAGATGTAGCTGACGCTCAGGGACATCCTTCGACATTGGGCAGCCCCCACCAAATCAGATGCCCCCGGGGTGCGATTGGTGAAATTGAGACGGAACTTTCAAAGAGCGTGAGGGTAGTTGGCAGCTCGGACCTTCAGCCACGGCACCGGGAGCAAACGGGCGTCACCTCATTTCAGAAGCGGAAACACATGCAGTCAAGAATCTGGTTGAAGCTGATAATACTTGGAGGCTTTTCCATCGTTCTGCTGGCAACCTTGGCGTCGATCGGCGGGATCACCCGGGAGCGCAAGAACCGCCAAGAGGAGGCCCGTCAGGGTATTGCCGAAAGCTACGCCGGGCGCCAACAGATCATCGGCCCCGTATTCGAGGTCAGCTATCGGGAATTCTGGCAGTCCCGGCTCTTCAACGAGGAGAAAGAGACCTGGTACGAGAAGGAGACGAGCAAGCTCCACACCACCATGTTCTTTCCGGACAGCATCCAGTATAACGGGTCTCTTCAGGTTCAGGAACGCTATCGTGGCATCTTCAAGGCGCACGCTTTTCAGAGCGCCGGCCACATCGAAGGTGTCGTCAAATTCCCAGCCGAGCAGAACTTTCGCACCGAAGTCGCTTCCCGCATCGAAGTTGTTTCGGTGACCGCCTGTCTGTTGATCAGTGATCCGCGCGGCATTTCCAATATTCCGTCCTTCGTGTGGATGGGCGACGCGGTGGAGATTGTCCCCGGCAGTGGTTTGAAGAACCAGCAGAACGGCATTCATGCCGTTGTGCCAGTGGTTGGCGCCATGTTCGGTCAGAAATTTGATTTTGGCTTGGACTTGAATGTGCACGGAATGGGGCAGATTCAATTTGTGCCGATCGGTTTCGAGAACCGGATCCGGCTGGAGTCGAAGTGGCCGCACCCGAGTTTCACCGGCGACTTTCTGGCCACAAATCGAGCGGTCTCTGACGCTGGGTTTACGGCCGAGTGGATGGTCAATTCCCTCGCGTGTTCCGCACAGCAGGATCTGAATAGCGATCGTTTTCGCCAGATTCAGTCGGTCGGCGTGAGTCTGATTGACCCCGTGAATCCCTATGCGTTGACCGGTCGCGCGCTGAAGTACGGGTTCTTGTTCGTCTTCATCACCTTCGCTTTCTTTTTTCTCTTTGAACTGATCAAACAGTTGAAGATTCATCCCATCCAATACGGATTTGTCGGGTTGGCCCAGGCGATCTTCTTTCTCTTGTTACTCAGCCTCTCGGAGCACATCGGATTTGGGCTGTCGTATCTCGCGGCCAGTGTCGCCACCATCGGTGTCATCACGATCTACTTGTGCAGCGTATTGCAAGGCGTCAAGCGCGGCCTGCTGTTTGGGGGCGTGCTGGCGGTGTTGTACGGCGCGCTCTATGGGCTATTGCAATCGGAGGACCACGCCTTGGTCGCTGGGTCGGTCTTGTTGTTTGGCTTGTTGACGCTGGTGATGATGCTCACCCGAAAGCTCGATTGGTACGCCTTGGGGGCAAAAGAAGACGGCGGTGCGGGATAGCACTGCCCGCCGGCGGGCGAATTCAACCCGCGCTGGACCGGCACCAGTGACAGCGCTCACTCGGTGCCCCGTGGGGCCTATTCCGGTCGCCAAGCCCAGGGAGGTTTGGCCACTGGCTTTTCGCAACGGGGACAAGACGGACGGATTAAATGGTAACGACACAGGGCGATGGAGTTTTGACTATGCACAGTCGCAATGGGAACAATGCAGACGGACTTTTCGGCAGGCACAAGGCTCCAATTGCGAATAGATCTCAATTATGTTGCTGGTCCTCGTTCTTGGGTTGACAATTAATTGTCAACCGCTTAGAGTGTTCGGTCCAATCAGGGATGGATTCAGATTCCGGTTGCACCATTGTCCCATCCCTACGACCAATAACCGAGGTTCTGGAGGGAGCCTGTAATGGGGGGGACTGCAATGAATCTTATCTCCAAGGTATTTCTAAGTGTTTTTTTGATAGCAATTTTGGCGGGAGTGGCGGT
>CAZLUL010000402.1:0-2514 GCA_964562635.1 uncultured Fibrobacteraceae bacterium
GACGATCAATCCGGATGCGGCCTATTTCCACCTGACCAGCAACGAGACCATCGGCGGCGTGCAGTGGAGTGATTTCCCCGACACCGGCGATGTGCCTTTGGTCTGCGACATGAGCAGCGACTTCGTGAGCCGCAAGATTCCCGTGGAAAAGTTCGGGCTGATCTATGCCGGAGCGCAAAAAAACGCGGGTCCCGCGGGCACGAGCATCGTGATCATCCGCGAAGACCTGTTGGAGCGTTCCCCCGCGACCCTGACGGCCTACATGAGCTACAAGACCCATGCGCCCAAGGACTCGATGTACAACACCCCGCCGGTTTTCCCTATCTACATGCTGAACAAGACACTCAGCTGGTTGGAGAAACAAGGTGGCCTGGCGGCGGCGACAGAGATGGCCAACCAACGCGCTGGCTTGATCTACGGCGCGATGGCGACTGACGCCGGCTTTTACACCTGTCCAGTCAGTGAAGATTGCCGTTCGAACATGAACATCGTCTTCCGGCTGCCCAGTGAAGATCTGGAGAAGCAGTTCGTGGCCGAGGCTTTGGCTGAAGGCATGAGCGGTTTGAAGGGTCACCGGTCCGTTGGTGGCTGCCGGGCTTCGGTTTACAACGCGATGCCCATTGAAGGGGCCCAGGCGTTGGCCGACTTCATGGGTGAGTTTGCGCGGAAGAACGGCTAGTTCAGACGCAGACAGCAGGGCCGGCCCTTGGGGGCCGGCCCTTTTTTTATGGCAACAGATTCACAGCTTCGGCGGCAAAATCGACCAAGTCCACGCCAGCCCTTCCATACCTGCCTTCCCGTCCAATCCCGCTCCCAAAAATATTCGGAAATAATAGAGACGAACTGTTCAATTCGGCACTATTTTTGCCGAAACCTCTCAGGTACAGGTTTTTCCCCAACCAGACAGGTTTGCCATGCGCTCGCTAAAATTCATGTCCTGCATATTGCTGACAATCGCCGTTCTGGGCGGTTGTGCCTCGGCAGACAAGCGTTTCAACCAGGGCTCCGAAATGGAAGCCAAGGGCCAATACGAACAGGCTGTGATGCGCTACGTGCAGGCTCTGGAAAAGGATCCAGGCCTGGAAGCGGCCAGATATCGGCTGGTTGAAGTGGGAAATATGGCCATAGCCGACCAAATGGCCGAGGTCGAGGCCTGGACTTCCCGGGGCGATCCGGTCAATGCGGCCGGCCATTTTCAGAGAGCGGATCAGGTGGTCGCGCGGGCGCGAAGCGTTGGCGTGCGCCTGGATTTGCCCAGCGGCTATTCCGCCGACAGGCGCGCCGTATTTGACGACGCCTTTGGCGCCCTCACCGAGCACGGCATGATGGCCCGCCAGCAGGGCCGCTGGCAGGACGGCGTGGCTGCCTTCCGCCGGGCCCAGCGGGATTTTGAACCCAGCGTCGAACAGCGCAATGAAGCCCTCGCCGAAGAATCCGACCTGTATGTGCAGTGGAGCGAGTTTGAATTCGACCGGGGCCACTGGCGCGAGTCGTTTGCCATCGCCGCGCGGGTGCAGGATATGGAATGGAGCCCAGTTGACCAGTCCGAACAGGCCCTGGGATTGATGAACGACTGCCTGATCGAAGGCGAATTGGAACTGGTGGTGCTGCCGGTGCAGGCTCCGTCCGGCAACCAGCGTGATACGGCCCGGGAGAGCAACATTGCCAACCAGATCGAAACCGACCTTTGGCAGGGGCCCTGGCGCCAACCGCCACCCTTTGTCGTGATGCACGAGGCCCTGACGACCCGCGACCTACTGACCCATTCGGGCGTCCTGGACGGCGACTACAACGCCGGGACCGTCGCCCTCATTCTGCGCCTGGCCGAAGCGGACTACGGCGCCCACCTGCAAATTCTCAATTCGGAAGTCACCGAGTTTGATGTGGATTCGAAAACCAAGAACGTCAAAACAAAGGCCGGCAAGAACACCACCTTTGTCAAAGAGGACGGACAGCGACGTATCCAGGCGACGGCCCGGGTGGTGATCGTCGATGGTTTCGGAAACGAAATTGCCAATGAAGTGATTTCGGGCAACGGCACGGCAGCTTTTGCGCGCGGTGTCTACAACGGTGACCCACGCACCCTGAACCTCAGTGCTCGTCAGGTTGATTTGTTTGACCGCATCATCTTGAAAGAGCAGAAACGGGAAGCGACAGACAACCTGGTGCGCGATCTGGCGACCGAGATCGCCGACACGGTGTTCGGGCGAACTTTGGCCCAGGTTCAGTAAGCCGCTCTGGCCTGCACAGGCCTTGCCCTTGATCACGGCCGCTCCCCCTATCGAGCGGCCGTGCTATTTATTCCCGGCATTCCAGTTGATCAAGACTCTCACCGGCGGCAGTTCCGGATCAGACTTGCTCATCCCCACCAGATATTTCTGATGGTCGGTTGAATAGCTCGTGAAACGGACCGTCCTCTCCAACTGGGTCACCCGATGCGGCAGGCTGATTTGCGGTTCCCCGTCTTCGACCTTGAAATCGACCGCCCGGATTTCCATATGCCGGATCGCCTGG
>CAZLUL010000403.1:0-2510 GCA_964562635.1 uncultured Fibrobacteraceae bacterium
GTTTGATTTTTCCTCAGATTATGATAAACTTGAGGCCGAAACGGTCTTCGTCGACCGCCCCCTGCGATCCAAGCCAACTCCTACGTCCGAGGTTTCGGAATGAAGAAGATTTTCGCGCATCTGATCACCCTCCTGTTGGTCCTGTCGGTTCTGGCACCCGTCGCCATGGCGGATGTCCTGATCTCCGAGCTTTGCGATCCGCGCAACGACTATCTGACCGATCGCTACATCGAGATCTACAATTCGGGCCCGTCGGTTGTCGACCTGACCGGATGGCAGGTCGTGGCGGTGGGCAACGGGGCGGATATCTTCACCTGGAATCTTTCCGGATCGATCAACGTGGGCCAAGCACTGGTGGCGGGCGACGCCACAACCGTTGATGTGTTCCAGGTCGACTTCCCCAGTGAAGCTTGGTCTGACTCTGACGCCACCTGGAATGGCAAAGTCAATGATGGCGCGAAACTGAAGAACAACCAGGGCGCCACCCTGGACAATATTCTGGTGCCGTCCAACAATTTTGAAAACGCGACCATGGTGCGCATCGAGTCAGTCACTACGCCGACCGCGGTATTCAACCTGGCCGAGTGGACCTCAACTCCGGTGCTGACGCCGACTGAAGCGACGCCCGGCGTGCACAACCCGGTCATCGCCGCAGGGCCCATTCTGGGCGCGATCACCACGGTGCCGGCTGCGCCGCTGCCCGGCTTGGCCACCGACGTCGAAGCTGTGGTCACCGATGCGGGGGCCACCATCACGAGTGTCACCCTGAACTGGGGCACGGTTTCGGGTTCCCTGACCAACGCCATCGCCATGCCCAATGCGGGCGGCGATGTGTTTGCGACGGCGACGGCGATTCCGGCCCAGATTGCGGGCGCCACCATTTATTACACGGTGACGGCGGACAATAACCTGCCGGACCAGACGGTTTCCGACGAATTGAGCTTCAGCCTGCCCTTCACCGTCACGGTGCAGGACATCCAGGGTGTGGGCGCGGTCTCACCCCACGTTGGCGATGAAGTGATCGTCTCGGGAGTTGTGACGGCTGACTTTGGCGCGACCTTCGTGATCCAGGCTGGCACCGGCCCCTACAGCGGCCTGTGGGTCGAAGGGGTGGCGGCACCTGCGTTGGGCACCTTGGTTGAAGTGCGCGGCGAGGTGCAGGAACTGGACGGCAATACCACCGTGATCGACGCCCAGATCAACAGCACGGTCGCCGGCAGCCTGCCTGCCGCTGAAGTGCTGACCACCGGCACCGCCGCGGTTGAAGATTGGGAAGGCGTATTGGTGCAGGTGGCCAATGCGGTTTGTACCGTGAGCGATCCGGCCACTCCGGTCTGGGAAGTCAGCAATACCGGCGGCGCCGTGGGTGTGGATGATCTGGGCCTGAGCCCCGACCTGGTGCTGGGCACCAACTATGACATCACCGGCCCGGTGAGCGGTCAGGTGTCGGCCTGGGGCATCGTGCCCAGGACAGTGGGCGACATTATCTTTGTGAGCGATACCACTGTGCCTCTGGTGCTATCGCTGACGCCGGCGCCGACCACGATTCAACTGGTCTATACCGAAGCGGTTTCCCTGGCCACCGCCCAGAACGCGGCGAATTACAGCTTGGCGTCGGGTTCGGTTCTCGGTGCGGTGCTGGTCGCGCCGGATGAAGTGACGTTGACGGTTTCGTTCCTGGCCACCGGCGGCAATTCCCTGACGATCAACAATGTCGAAGATCTCTACGGCAACGTGATGGTCGGTGTGGTCTCGCCCTTCACCTATTACGGTGGCAACATCCCGGTGGGCTATTACGACCAGGCGGCGGGCCTGCTCGGCGAGAACCTGCGCGGCGCTCTGCACAGCATCATCGACGGCCACAATTCAATCAGCTACACCGGTCTGTGGACGGCGTTCTACACCACGGATGACAAGGACAACGGCAAGGTCTGGGACATGTACTCGGACGTGCCGGGCGGCACTCCGCCCTACGAATACACTTTTGGCGTGGATCAGGGTGGAAGCGCCGGCGCCGAAGGCACCGGATACAACCGCGAGCATTCCTGGCCGAGCAGTTGGTATGGGGCCTCGTTGCCCATGTACACCGACGTGTTCATGGTCTACCCGACGGACAACGACGTGAACAACCGGCGCGGCAGCTATCCTTTCGGTGAGGTCGCCGCTCCCACCCACACGACCCTCAATGGATGCAAGGTGGGGCCGTGCACCTATCCGGGATATGCCGGGATCGTCTTTGAGCCCATCGACGACTACAAAGGTGATTTTGCCCGGGCCTATTTCTACATGACCACGCGCTATTATGGCCAGGATGCAGGCTGGCCCGGCAGTGACATGACTTCGGGCGCGACGCTGCTGCCCTGGGCCGAGGCCATGCTGCTGGAGTGGCATACCGACGATCCGGTCAGCACCAAGGAGATCGACCGCAACGAAGCGGCATACGCCATCCAGGGCAACCGCAATCCGTTCATCGATCGGCCTGATTTTGTGCTGCAGGTTTTCCAGCCCGA
>CAZLUL010000404.1:0-2509 GCA_964562635.1 uncultured Fibrobacteraceae bacterium
GACTTCTCAGAGACGCTGCGCTTGCCACCCTTCATCGTGTAATTGATGAACTTGGTCACCATGATATCGCCAAATCGGGGATCGGCGGGCAACACTCGTTTTTCGGGGGACCTGCGACGCGACATCTTTTCTCCTGAGCGGACTTTCCGCAATCTGGGCCGGATTCCAACCGGCTATCGTTTTCCAAGGGCCCTGACTGGGTGTAGGACCTTAATTTCTGGGTCTTCCGAAACCTGCGCCATCCGAAGCCTAAGCCATCCGAAGCCTAAGCCCTCCGAAGCCTAAGCCTTGGGGCGTTTGGCTCCGTACTTCGAACGACCTTGACGGCGGTCATCCACGCCGGAAGCATCCTGGGTGCCACGAATAATGTGGTACCGGACACCAGGCAAATCCTTCACACGACCGCCACGCACCAGCACGATGCTGTGCTCCTGCAAGTTGTGACCCTCGCCGGGGATATAAGCCGTGACCTCGATGCCGTTGGTCAGGCGCACACGAGCAATCTTACGCAGCGCCGAGTTGGGCTTCTTCGGCGTCTGGGTATACACGCGGGTGCAGACACCCTTGCGCTGGGGGCAAGCCTGCAGGGCAGGGCACTTGCTCTTTTTGGTCTGGGGCTTACGGCCCTTGCGAACCAACTGACTCAGTGTAGGCAACTTTTTCTCCTGCTATTCTGCCAAAATGCCGGATTCGGACCTAGGGCAAGCCCCGGCTGGGACCCACCTTTTGGGCGGCGGACCGAATTCTTCAAGTTCTTGGGATTACACCTTTTAGGCGCAATCAAACACGGCGAAAACACTGCCCTCTGGGCATCTGGTTCTTGCCGTGGATCGGGAACATTAACCGCGCGACAACGCTTTGTCAAGGTTCTGTGGGTGTTTTTGCAGGCATTTGAAGGATTCGTGTTTGATCAAAGGACCCGAGTCAGGAGCCCCCGTCTGCCGTCAGAGAAAACACAACGGTGGTGTGATCATCCGGAGTGTAGTCAAAAACTTTCAAAACCCGCACTTGGCCCACCAGGTTTGGCTCCAATGGCCGCTGCAGCAAGGGCTTCAACTGCGGCTGCAGCAAGCGCGCGACATGAAAATTGACCACCAGATACTCCACTTTTTGGGCTCTCAAATCATTCAGGAGCTCCTCCGCGGCCATATGGGGCGGATATTTCACGAATTCGCAGCCAGCCCAGTAGCTGACGAAGGGTTTGTAGGCCGCAATTTTGGTCTCGGACGTGGCCCTGGGCGCCAACCATTGTCCGGCGTCGCGCATCCCCGGATAGGCGTTGGGATTGCGGGACATCCAGAAGGCGTCGTCACCGGAGACCAGCCATACGCCGGCGAGGCACGCCAGGGTCAACATTCCCGCCAAAGCCTTGTAGCGGAATGTTTTGACGGCATCGCAGACCATCCGGCCGCCCAGACCGGCGGCCAGCAGGACCACCGGCAAATAGGGCAGCCAATACCTTTCTGCCATGACAAAATCGAACAGGGGCAAAGGCGCCAGGGCCAAGAGAGACAAATAACTATAGCGAGGCCGGGCCACCCCACCGATCAGAGCGAGCAAAACGCAGGGAAACCCCAGCAAACGTGGCAGATGAGCCAGAAACGCCCCGAGGTTGCCCACTATCAGCGACACCTGCGCGCCGCCCAGATGATTGGCCTGGGCCGCCTCCAGGAAGCCCATTTTTCCACTCAGGGCCCAGGTTCCCGTATGGTGTTGAATAAAAAGCACATACGGCACCACACAGAGCATCGTGCCCAGAATCAGTCCCCAGGCCACCTTGCGGTCACGCCAGGTGGCCCAAACCCCAACACCCAGGGCAATCAGCAGGGCCTCGGGCCTGATCAGGTAAGCACAGCCCAGGGCCAATCCGGCCTGGAACCGGGCGTGGGGCCAGACCAGGAGAAATGACAACAGAGCGCAACCGTAGCTCATTTCCGACAGGTCGCCCTTGGCCGAGATGATCGCCAGGGGCAGCGCCAGCAGGAGAGCAGCGCCAACCAGCGCCAGCCAGGGACCCAGATCCCGGCGCAACAGGAAAAAGGCGAGCCCAGCCCACACGACACTCAGCAGGACATTGGTCCCTTGAGCCACCTTATAGACCTGGGCGGGATTGTTCGCGTCGAAGAAAGACAGGGGCATGGAGACCAGCACCGGCCACCCCGGCGGAAATGAACTGAACGGCAGGCGGTTCTCCAAAACCAGATCCCGACTCTGCTCCAGGTAGAAGACACCGTCGACACTCGGGAAATCATCCATCCGCGCATAGTGCGCGCGCACACCCCACCCCGCCGCCATCAATAACAGCAACACCACCAAAGGCAGATTCCGGCGCCAGAAAACCTTGCTCATCACAAACCATCCGGTTCAGGTACCGCCCTGTCATACCGCCCCCAAAAACCGATGTCAACTGCAAGAAAGCGGCGCGTTCCCCACACGCAGAAGACCCCTCACACAGGGGGTTCAAAAATGTCCTCGCCAAGGCGCTGCGGATTATTTTTGAACCCCCTGT
>CAZLUL010000405.1:0-2506 GCA_964562635.1 uncultured Fibrobacteraceae bacterium
AGGTGCTGGAGTGGATCGGGGACGGGCGGATCAAGGTTTCGCCGTTTGTGGAAAAGTTTGCGTTGGGGGACATCAACTCGGTTTTGGATCAGGCTCATGCGGGGACCTTGAAGCGGCGGGGGGTATTGGTGCCATGAGGGACGGCTATTCCCGGACGCGATCAAGCTGGTTTATTTGCTCTTTGTCTGGACCCAAGTTGGTGGCAAGAGCCAGCTGGCTCTGAACCCCGAAAACGGGTCCAGCATGACTGTCATTGATTGAATAAATCCAGGCCCCTTCCCCAACCCCAGTTCGGGGAGGAGGGGGCCGGTGGGCCTGGCTCAGCAACCGACCCCCAATACCAATCATTTAATCAGCATCATTTTCTTCGTCTCATTGAATTCTCCCGCCTGGAGGCGGTAGAAATAGGCACCTGCAGCCGCAGGTTCACCCAGATCGTCACGTCCGTTCCAGGTTACCGTGTGACGACCAGCCGACATCAACTTGTGCCTCAGGGTCGCTACCCTGCGACCGTCGACGCTGAAAACAACCAATTTAACAAGTTGAGACTTAGGCAGATCGAAGGCGATCTTTGTTGAGGGGTTGAAGGGATTGGGGTAGTTGGCCGATAGCGAATACCTGCTCGGAATGTCCGGACCGGTCATGGCATCATCGATGGTGAACTCGAGAGCTTTGTTGTCCGAGTCGCGGGCGGTGATCAGGATGTCGTCGGGATCAAATGCCCCGGCAGCCTTGACGCGGATCAGCTCACCCTGTCCCGTGATGCAGGAGCCACTTCCCAGGATGGCCAGGCCTGCATCCAGACCATGGCGGGAAATGTTCCTCAGGAAGTGCGGGTTGTCCTGTTGCCCTAGCAGGTGGCCCGCGGTCACCGAAAGGACAGCGTTTTGTGGCAAATCGGCTCTCAGATTCACTCCCTTGAGGTTCGAGCACGGTTCGGCCAACACCAATGACCAGGTCTCATCATCATTTTTCACCCAGGAGAACCAGGCAGCCATACTGCCCTCGGCGGGTTGGGTCTTGGTCACAGTGATGTCCCAGTTGACAGCAAAGATCATCAGGTCGTCAAAATCAACGCGGTTGTCGGTTTCGGGAATGCCCGCACCACTGTTGTCGCTTGTCGGTCCGATGTCGCATTCATTGTTATAAAAGTCGCCACTATCGCCATCGCTCGTCCCGTAGGACGCTCCCAGGACAGTAACGTCAGCTGGCAAAACGTCGCCATCATCGTTGAGATCACCCAGCAGATAGCTGATGGAAGAGGCGTCGGCACCATCACCGGGATAACCGGTACTGTTAAGGGGATAAATAACGTAGTAGTAAATACCACGTTCGAGGGCATCATCTACATAGAAGTGATCCGGGGCTAGAGTGGTGCCGATCCTTTCCCAGTACGGGTCGAGAAAGGCCGAAGCACGATCGGTCGGCAATGCCTGGATAAAATCGTTATCCCAGTCGTCGTATTCAGGGTATGCAGATACGGCGTCGTCTCCATCCAAGTGATACCAGGCAGATCGCCACACTTCCAGCTCAGCCACTTCCTCAGGGGGATTGGTCCAATCCAGGGTTACTTTGTTATTGCCCCTGGAGGCCGTGAGGTTGCTGATGACACTCGGGATAGCCGTCATGGAAGGAATGACCCCGTCACGCTTGGCGTTGCCCCCGAAGGTCGGCCAAGGCACGCTGAAGCGATTGTAGGCAAACGGCATATCCCAGACATGAATCAGGAAATCCCAACCACCATAGACGATGTCCACGTCGAAATCAGAATCAAGATCCGTGATCACGGGCGAGGGCATCAAGGGTCCCGCCAAGGTGATCGGGAATCCGTCGATTTCTGTACCATCGGAGTGGAAGGCGTAGAGGTTGTAGGGAGCGCTCTCGTCGCCGCCGCCGATACCCCGCAAAATGTCCGGGGACATGTCGCCGTCGATATCACCGATGACCGGACTTCCCTCGGAGCTGCCCGGCAAGGTGACCGGCCAGCCCGGCAGCACCTGACCGGAGGTCCCGCCGTCATAGTCGGTGTCGATCACGAATATCCGGCTGAGAAGCCCACTCTGATTGGGCGTGCAAATGATTTCCAGCATGCCGTCCCCGTCCATGTCCCCCAGGCCCGGGCTGCTGACCCAGTCCTGCACGGCCGGGAAACCCATGTTGATCGGGAAGCCGGTGTAGTCGATCCATTTGTCCTCGTCGGTCGGGTCCTTGCGTATGGCATATACGTATCCTTGGTTACAGAAGGCGACGATCTCGACCTGGCCATCGTGGTCCAGGTCGCCCACGCAGGGATCGACACTGATGCCACCATTGGTGATGTAAGGGAACCCGGCCACATCGGAACCGTCGCATTTGATGGCCATCAGGCGCTGGGTTCCGGTGACGTCAAATTTGGTCCCGAAAATGATGTCCTTGGCACCGTCACCATCAAGGTCGTAAAGGGCGGACCCACTTCGCGACCACTCCCCTTGGGCACCTGGCCGCACGTAGAAGGGACCATTGGTGC
>CAZLUL010000406.1:0-2485 GCA_964562635.1 uncultured Fibrobacteraceae bacterium
AATTATAAGTTCCCTATCATACTAGCAGCGAATCTTATAATTTTAGGGGCGTCCCTCAACCCTTCGGTTACAATTCAGCTGATCGCTTTATCTTTGGTAACTCATAATGTAATTCCTCTTGTCCCAGACTCTACTAATTTAGGTTGGCCAGCTGTCAAAGGGCTGTTTCTCAAGTTTCATTGAACCGTCATTGCCCTTGTAGATATTGATCCAGGCATTCCAGTTTTTGGTGTCCATCTCCGGGTAATCCAGCCGAAAGTGGCTGCAACGACTCTCTTTGCGCATGATGGAGGCCTTGAGCTTCATTTCAGCACTAATAATCATGTTAGAAGTTTCAAAAGCCAGCCGTAATTCATGTAAATCTGCAGCTCTAAGCATTGGCATGTGATGATCTCTCAACTCTTCAACGTAGGCCAGTGCCGCTTTTAAGAGGCTTTCTTTCTTTATGTATATTATGAAATTAGGAATCATGATGCCTTGCAAAGTCTGCGTCACCCATGCAGGGCTATAACCGGCCTCTCTCTTTAAAGGTGCAAGTATCTCTTCCCACACTTCATTCATTTTGGCTTTTGAGATTATGGGCATTTCAACGCCCTGGCAATATTCAGAAGCAAATTTCCCAGCGACAGCGCCTTGTACCGCAGAACCGGCCAATGAGGATCCTATCTGGGTATAAATTGCCCCAGCCATATAGGAACCTAATGCATCACCGGCAGCGTATAAGCCCGGGATGTTTGATTCACACTTTTCGTTGATGGGGACCAAGCCCTCTGATTTGTGTATAGACATCCCTGCAGAAGAACCGCCCACGAGTGTTCCCGCCATTCCCGGTGCTCCACCCTCTTTGGGCGGGCCACCAGGTCCGGATCCCTGTTCGCCCTGGGTTGCGGGACGCCCATAAAATTATAAGTTTCTATTTTGAGGGACTTCCGGGACATTCTATAGCGTTTATGTCAAGCAAAAAGCAGCAACTTATAACCTCTTAATAACATAATAAATATAAATTAATCCAAATTTCAGACGCATTTCACCTGTAGTCTCTTCTGGTAGTCATTCGGTGTTTCTCTCCTTTTTTGCCCTAGGGCAAGCTCAGGGTAAACCCTTCGGCAAGCTCAGAGTGAACTCACCCTGCCTCTGATCCTGATAATAAAAAAGTGGTGCAGGGGGATGTCCCTCACTCCTTCCGTATGTTGTGGTTCCTTTTTCTTGACTCACAAGGCAACTTTCAGTATGTTCTTTCATCAAAAAAGCAACGTCTTATCAACCTCAAGGAGGTGTGACATGAAAAGTGCTCGAGTTTCTTTTTGTTTTCTGATTATTTTGGCTCTGTTCTTGATGCCGGCCACTCCGGCACCGGCAGCAGACCTATCCACCTGGCACCTTAGAAACATGAGTTTGTCATCGGCCGCCTACGGCAACGGGATCTATGTGGCTGTTGGTAAATACGGGTTTATGATGCGCTCAACTGATGGCAATACTTGGAGGAAAGTATCATCCGGGGTTGAAGATGACTTGGGTGGTGTTGCATACGGCAACGGGGTGTTTGTTGCTGTAGGCGGCAATACGATCCTGGTTTCCTCCGATGGTTTGACCTGGAATGAACAAACGCCTCCTGCAGGCTTCTCCTCCTATGCAATTACTTGGGGTAACGGTAGCTTCGTTGCAATAAATAGCACAAGTAGGGCCTTTGTTTCTCTTGACGGCATCAACTGGACTGAAAGAGCCCTTCCTCCGGGCTCTACCCTGACAGATATCATTTACGGCTATGGGCAGTTCATGGTAGTCGGTTATTCCGGGACTGTCATCACGTCACCGGATGCAGTGACCTGGACCCCGAGAACGAGTGGCACCACCCAAACTCTCTGGCAGGTGTCATACAGGAATACCCCCCCCAATCTCTTTGTGGCCGTGGGAGAGTCGGGTACGGTCATCACATCGCCAGATGGCCTCGCATGGACGGTCCGAACCAGCGGTATCTCACAAACACTCATGACGGTGGGTTACGGCAACGACCTTTTCGTGACCAGCGGCGGCGCCTCTTCCTCCGATGCCGGGCATATCTGGACGTCACTGGATGGCATTGCATGGGCCGAGCAGACATCACCTGCCTATGAATGGTTTCGTGATGTGCTCTATGCGGGCAGTAATTACTTTTTAATTGGGGGTAAGATTATCACATCCACCAATGGCACGGCCTGGAGTATTGCCCACGGCGCTACGGGGTGGGATATTTGGGGTGTGGCTTACGGCAACGGCGTTTACGCCGCCGGCACATTGACCGGCGACATCATCATCTCGTCGGACGGAATCCGCTGGACACAGCCGACCTACCCCGATGTCACGACCATTGTGGATATGGCCTACTGCCCCACCAATCAGCGATTTGTCGGTGGTATCAGCGACGGGCTGATCTACTCCGCCGACAATGGGGTCACATGGAACCTCCATGCGTTTGTTCCTGCTGAGAGCCTGAACGGACTCTATT
>CAZLUL010000407.1:0-2476 GCA_964562635.1 uncultured Fibrobacteraceae bacterium
GCAAGCTGGAGGCTCCGATACGTTCCGTAAGATCAAAGACGATTGCATTCGGCGCAAGCGTAGAAGCCGCCTGGCAGCGGAGTCGATGTCCACCAGACAGCTCCGCACCACAAGGCGCTGTTGGCCCCTCAGCGGGCGGGTCCTGCCTCGCTGGCCTCGAGCGCCGCGCGAAACCCATTCAGGACCTCGGCCTTGGGCTCGGTGCGGCACGCCTCGACGCTGGCGTTGTAGTTGCGGCATTGAATGTCGAGAAAGATGGACGCCCCATAGCCATTGCTGTTCCAGATACGGGTCACTGTCAGCGCAATATCTTTTACGGTATCGGGGTAAGCGTCCGGCGAACTACAGGATTGACCCTTTCTGTTTTAGGTCGTCCATTTTCAGATTGTGCGGCAGCAGGGCAGCGATCGCCTCGGGGGACTTAGCACCTGGCAGGTGCTCGAAGAGATGATTGAGGTAGGCCCAGGGTTCCAAACCATTGGCCTTGGCGGTTTCGATCAGGCTATAGAGCAACGCACTGGTCTCGGCACCCCTGGGACTGCCGGCGAAGAGCCAGTTTTTGCGGCCCAGCACAAAGGGGCGGATCGCGTTCTCGGCGGTGTTGTTGTCCACTTCCAGGTGGCCATCCTCAAGGAAGGTGATGAGGATGGGCCATTGGCCAAGCGCATAGGCGATCGCCTGCCCGAGCAGGCTCTTGGGCAGGACGCGGGTGGCGGCTTTGTCCAGCCAGCGTCTGATGCGCATGAGGATCGGGCGGCTGTGCTCGGCACGCACGCGCACGCGGGTCTCGGCATCGGCGTCGCGGATGCGTCGCTCTACCGCATAGAGCTCACCGATCAAGGCCACCATCTGCTGCGCGGCGCCGGCGTTACGCCCGGCGGCGGCCTCGACGAACTTGCGCCGCACATGCGCCCAGCAGCCGGCATGGCCGATGATCTCCGGCGCATTGGCCAAGACGTTGTAGGCACTGTAGCCATCGGAATGCAGATAGAACGGCAACGGTGGATCGGCATTGGCGGGGAATAGCACCCGGTGCGGCACCTCCGCCGCGCGGCTTGGGGCGTATTCGAACCAACGCACCGCTTGGCCCGGCGGACCGCCGCAGAACACCCACATGTAGGACTTCTGCTCGGCCTCGCGGCCGGGCTCGCGCAGCACCTGCACGGGCGTCTCATCAACATGCACCACCGGCCCCTGGCATAGCAGCGCTTTCAACGCTGCGGCTACCGGCTTGAGCGGCGCGTGTAGCTGCATCAGCAGCCCCGATAGGGTCTGGCGGCTGAGCGTGATGCCCTCGCGGGCAAAGATCTGCTCTTGCCGATACAGCGGCAGGGCATCGACGAATTTGCTGGTGACGATGGCCGCCAGCAGTGAGCTGTGGGCGATTGACTTGGGGATGATCTGCTCGGGGCGCGGGGCGATCTTCACCCCGACCTCGGCGCCCGGCACGTCCTCGTCACGGGCGACGTACTTGGCACGCTTGTATTCGATGACGTAGCTCTGGCGCGGGATGACCGCCAATTGCTCGGAGGTGTCGTAACCGATGAAGGTCCAGCCTTCGCCCAGCGTTGCCTTCTCCTCATCGCTGAGGTCGAGGATGCGCTCCACGCGTGGCAGATGCGCGGGCAGGGGCCGGCGCACCGGCTTGCGCTTGGGTGGCTTGGGCTCATCGTCGCCGGTGTCGCTGTCGGTATCCTTGGGTGCGTCTGCGGGTAGTTCTGCCTCCAGCTCGCCGATCAGCGCCTCGAGTTCGGTCTCGTCGAACAGGCCCAGTTGGCTCTCGGGGATGCGATCGGCACTGGGGCCGAAGCGCTTGCGGCGTAATAGCTCGATGTACTCGAGCAGCTGATCAATGCGCTGGACATGCTGTTCGAGCGTGCTCGCCTGCGTCGCTCGTTCGCACTCGGCCTCAGCCAGTTGATCGGTCAACTGGCTGATGATCCCGTGCAGGATGACGGGGTCCTCTGGCAGTGGTTGAGCGCTTGCTTGCATGCCTGCAATTATACCGGATTCAGCAATATAATCCGAGTGTTATCGCGCTTATAGCAGATCGAACTCGACGCTCTTGTGGGCCGCTATCCGGCGCGGATCGAGCCCTTCGAGCAACCAACCCAATTCGCGTACCGAGAGCATCACCGGCGCCGCTGCGCGCCGCTGCGGCCACCAGAAGCGCTGTCGCTCCAGGCGTCGATACCACAGCCAAAAGCCGTTGTTGTGCCAATAGAGAATCTTGACCTTGTCTCGACCTCGGTTACAGAACACGAACAAATGACTGGAAAACGGGTCGGCCTCCAGCACGTCGACCACCAAGGCGGCGAGCCCATCGATCTGTTTGCGCATGTCCGTTGCCCCGGCGGCCAGATAGACCTGCGTTTGCGCACCAAAGCTGATCATGCCGCCGTACGCTCCTGCAACAGCCCGACCACCCGAGCGAGCGTGGCCGCATCGAAGCCGGGGCTGACTTGCACGCGCACGC
>CAZLUL010000408.1:0-2476 GCA_964562635.1 uncultured Fibrobacteraceae bacterium
ACAGTGCCCCGTCCGCCATCAAGGCCGGCATTGCTCGGGGCGCTGTCCCGGCCGTTGAGGCTGTCAGCAGCGGAAGTAGCCACGGCCACCGCCTTGATCACCGCATGAGCGGGGACCTTGCCACCAAGATCCGGATAGATGACTGACCAGGGCAGGGCAAATTCGCCATTAAGCCAGAATGGAATGCGATTGGTGCTTTTCGTTTCGACGGTGGAAGCCTGGGCTCTGGTGATGGACCCGCTGATACCAACGCTGGCGCCGGTACCATCAGTGATCAGGTGGGCGCGGGGGATGAAGCCCGGAAATCCTTCATCGGCCCCGCGGCGCAGGACCAGCTCGAAGCGGTGGTCCTGGGGCATGAGGAAGTTGCCAGCCGCCGAGTCGATGACCGCAGCGCTGTTGGGACCGAGGCCCCGGTCGAGATCAAAAAAGACCGAAAGGGCTTCGTTGGCGCCAAAATCCTGGTAAGTGACGCCGACGTAGAGGTTGTCCTGGTCCCATGTTAGCCACAAACGGCGCGTGTTTGCCGTCCGGGCCAGATCATCATCGGCGATGTCGTCCACAACAAGATCGGCACTGTCCCAATCCAGGTCGTCACCGGTGATGGTGCCGTCGATGGTAGGGGAGTGGAACGGAACGGCCAAGACGACCGTCACCAGGGACAGAAAAGCCGTAGCCAACAGCAGGCGAGAGCGGACCGGGATCAAGGTAACTGAAATTTTCATAGTTCGGGCAATTTACAGGATTGCGGGTGGGGATTTCAATGGAATTCGTCAATTGAATATATTCTCAAAAATAGTGGGGCTGGGTGTTGTCCTCAAAGGTCAAAGGAGGTAAAGTCCCGCCCTATGCAAAACAACAACAAAGGCATTCCCGTCTGGGGACGATTGGCGAGTCTTGGGCTCATTTTGGCGGTGATCCTGTCGGCGGGGTGTGGCCGTGTGGATCGCTCCCGCAGTGTCATTGTCTGGGAACAGATGGACCCCAAGGAACAGGAATTTTTTGACCTGCACGTGGCCGAATTTCAGCGCCGCAATCCTCAGTATGCCGATTTTACCATCGAACGGGTGCACTACCGAACCGAAGATCTGCAGACCCAGTTTCAGACCGCGGCCCTGGCCTACGGCGGCCCGAGCATGGTCTATGGTCCCGCCGACAAAATTGGCCCCTACTCGATCATGGGCCTGTTGATGCCGGTGGAAGAATTGCTGCCGCAAAGCGAGATTGACCGTTTTGAGCCCGAAACCCTGCCCATTTTGAACGATCACGTCTGGGGGCTGCCCGATCACGTGGGCAACCACCTGACTTTGGTGGCCAATCTGGATCTG
This sequence comes from uncultured Fibrobacteraceae bacterium, assembly GCA_964562635.1. Taxonomy (GTDB): domain Bacteria; phylum Krumholzibacteriota; class Krumholzibacteriia; order LZORAL124-64-63; family LZORAL124-64-63; genus JAGRNP01. Next base: position 1,329 of record CAZLUL010000408.1, read on the forward strand.
GTCGGGGAAATGGCCGCCGATACTGACGCCTGGTTCACCCAACTGCAGGAAACGACGATTGACAGTGATGGCGACGGGAGGCCTGATCAGTACGGGCTTGTGTTTAACCTGTTGGAGCCCTTTTGGTTAGTGCCTTGGTTGGGCGGCTATGGCGGTTGGGTCATGGATGACAATGCGGTGCCGACTCTGGACAGCCCGGCCATGGTCGGGGCTCTGGAGTTTCTCAGCAGCCTGAAAAAGTCGCGGGTTGTGCCCCTGGAATGCGATTACCCCATGGCCGATACCATCTTCAAGGAAGGCCGGGCGGCCTACATTATCAACGGCCCCTGGTCCTGGGAAGGGTACCGCGAAGCGGGCATCAACGTGGGACTGGCCCCGATTCCCATGGTCAGCGCCACCGGCATGTGGCCGGCCCCGATGACCTCGGCCAAGTGCTATTCGGTGAACCGTTATCTGAATCCGGCAACCCGCGAAGTGACCGCAGCGCTGCTATCGTACCTGACCGGCACCGAAGTCCAGATTGCCCTGGCCAAGGGGCTGAGCGTGATGCCCGGTGACAAGGAAGCGGCGCGCAACCCCGATATCTTGAATGATCCGGCGTTGCTGGCCAGCCAGACCCAGATCGATAAAGGCCGCCTGATGCCCATCGTGCCGGAGATGCGCGCCATCTGGGATGCGATGCGTCCAGCCTACCAGAGCGTGATGAATGGCGAACTGGAGCCCGAAGACGCCGCGCGCCAGATGCAGGACCGCGCCGTCACGATGATCGAAAGGATGCGCGAATAATGGGCCGCCTGCAGAACAAACTCGCTTTCTGGTTCCTGCTGCCCTCGGCGCTGGTGCTGCTCGGTGTGGTTGCCTACCCGTTCTTTTTCAACGTGTGGATTTCGCTGACGAACTGGAACATGTTCCACTTCCGGGATCCTGAGTTTGTCGGCCTCACTCACTACCTGCGCCTTTTCAGCGAGCCCGATTTCTACAAGATCTTCGGCAAGACCCTGGCCTGGACAGTCATCAACCTGATCTTCCATTTCACCCTCGGCCTGGGCGCGGCGCTGTTGCTGAACCAGAAATTGCCGGGACGCAACCTCTACCGCGCCCTGCTGATCCTGCCCTGGGCCATGCCGCAGTACATCAGCGCACTGACC
>CAZLUL010000409.1:0-2474 GCA_964562635.1 uncultured Fibrobacteraceae bacterium
GGCATCGATCGAGGAGGAGGCGTCCGCCGATATAGTGGCGTCCGTATCGGGCCCGGACAGCGGGAGAGTGGGATCGTTCTCGTCGGGGCCGAGATTCCGCGTCTGGTCATCGGTCATGGGGACTCCTTCGTCCTGTCGCGCCATTCAAGGTAACAATTGTCCATTTTCGACGAAAACAGCTCGCGGCGCAATGAATTGTTGAGTCTGTATATTCAATCGGTATGTCAGATAAGTAGTTAGGTTGTCCGGATGACTTTTTGGAGGATCGGAAAATCAGACGCAGACCGCGTTTGCGCATCTGGCATCTAGTTGACATGGGAGACGGGGAGCATGTTATAACGGACGCTACAGGTGTCTATGAAACTGGGGGAATTCCAAGCCCGGCTTCATGTCGGAGTCCGTGGTTCGCGGAGCGGCCGCGACGGTAGGCTCGAAGAGAAGACCCAGGAGGGAGCACGTTTTGGGAATCGCCGCAGATGTCGCAATCATCGTTACCGCAGGATTTCTGGGCGGTATCATCGCCCAGCGCCTCAGGCAGCCGCTGATTCTGGGCTACATCGCCGCTGGCGTCGTGCTCGGGCCGGTGACCGGCGGTGCCTTGATCTCGGATCCCCATGACATCGAACTTCTGGCGGAAATCGGCGTCGCCCTGCTGCTGTTCTCCCTGGGTATCGAGTTCTCCCTGAAGGAGCTGCGTCCTGTGCGGAAAGTGGCCCTCTTGGGCGCGTCCATCCAGATCCTGTTGACCATCGGCGTGGCCGCAGGCGTTGGCCTCGCGCTGGGCTGGCCCTGGACTGACGCTGTCTGGTTCGGCGGCTGTGTCTCCCTGTCCAGTACCATGGTCATCCTGAAGACCCTGCAAAGTCAGGGCCGTCTCGGCACCCTCTCCAGCCGGGTGATGATCGGCATGCTGCTGGTGCAGGACCTGGCCGTGGTGCCGTTGCTGATCCTGCTGCCCAAGCTCATGGATCTGCGGGCAGGGCTGCCGGATCTGGGCTGGGCTCTCGTGCGTTCGGCGATTTTCCTGGCCCTGATGTTCGTGGTCGGCACGCGCGTGATCCCCTGGCTGATGCGCCGGGTCAGTCGCTGGAACTCACGCGAGCTCTTCCTGCTGACGGTCACCGGGCTGGGCTTGGGCATTGGCTACGCCACCTATAAGGTGGGTTTGAGCTTCGCCTTTGGTGCTTTCGTGGCTGGCATCGTCCTTAGCGAATCGGAGCATGCCCACCAGGCGCTGAGCGATATCATTCCCCTGCGCGACATCTTTGGTCTGTTGTTCTTCGCGTCGGTGGGCATGCTGCTGGAGCCGACCTTCGTGCGGGAAAACCTGCTGCTGGTGCTCGGGTTGGCAGCGGCGGTATCCCTGGCCAAGGGTTTGATCTGTGCGGGGGTGGGCCGTGCTTTCGGCTACCGCAATGTGGTGCCGCTGGCGCTGGGCCTGACCATGTTTCAGGCCGGCGAATTCGCCTTTGTCATCGGCCGCGTGGGGGTGAGTACCGGAAGCATCGGCACGGAGCTGTATGCGATGATCATGTCCGTCGCCCTGGTCACCATGTTCCTGACACCGTTTGTATCGCGGGCCACTGGGCCCATCTACGACTTTTTCAAGAGGCGCCGCCGGAGCGAGCCCGTGCTCACGATCAACATCGCCCACGAGGAGCTGCATGACCACGTCGTGATTGCCGGCGCTGGACACATGGGCCGGGCGGTAGGAGGGGTGCTGAAGCGGCTGGGCCTGCCATTCGTGGCGGTCGAACTGGACCAACACCGCCTGGAGACCTGTCGTGACGCAGGCTTGGCGGTCATTTATGGCGACGCCAGCCACCCGCTGGTGCTCGAGGCGGCAGGGCTAAACCGGGCCTGCGTGCTGTTGATCACTACGCCGTCGCCGGTGGTCACGCTCGCCATCGCCCGTCATGCCCGGCAACTGCGACCAGAGCTGCACATCGTCGCCCGCACCGAATCGGAGAAGCTGGCAGAGGATTTGCACGAGCTGGGCGTACACGAAGTCGTGTTGCCGCAGATGGAAGCTGGGCTCGAGGTGACGCGCCAGGCTTTGCTGCACCTGCAGGTGCCAGACCAACAGATCGAGCGGTTCGCGGACGAGGTGCGACGCGAATTTTATCGCCCGCTACGCGGTGACGCCTCATCTGTCCCTTGACCATACCAAAAGTTGTACTCGTATGAACGCAGAGTCCGTTATACCTTTCCATGAGCATTCCCCTGCCTGATGTGGCGTTCACTGACGGCATTCAAGACGGTGTCTTCACGATTTGGAGTTTGCCATCGCGATAAAAAATGTTGTTATCGGAATTCACGGCCTTGGCGAAAAGCCACCCGCGCATGTCTTGCGTGCCTGGTGGCTGCAGTCGATTCGTGAAGGGGCGAAACGCTTGCAGATCGAACTGAATGAATTTGAATTTGAGCTGGTTTACTGGGCGGATATTCTGCACCCGACTCCTTTGGATCCGGAA
>CAZLUL010000410.1:0-2465 GCA_964562635.1 uncultured Fibrobacteraceae bacterium
GCCCTGCGGGCCCAGCCCCACTTCCTGCGCCGCTTTGCCTGGCCGATGGTGATGCTGTTGGTGGTGTGCTGGAATTATGCTTCTTTGCGCGATGTGTACGACGCGGCCGAGCGTTCCTGGCTGCAGGCCAAGGGCAGCCGCATCACTGCGGCGGATCCGGACTGGTCGCGCTTCCTGTTGGGCAGCGTCCTGAACGAAATGATCGAACACGACCGGGCCCGCTCGCTGGAAGGACAGGGACAGGATCTGTGGCGGGACGAAGCGGCGTGGCGATTGTACCGGGATTCGGCCCTCAGTGATCTGGGCTACAAGTGCTATGTCGAAGTCATCGACGAGCAGGGGCGCCAGCAGAGTGTCTTTGCTTTGGGCTTCATGAATTCGTTGCGTTTCGAATTGAGCGATCTCGAATCCTGGGTGGACATGTCCGGCGGACCGACGGACGACGACGGAGGCATGATTTTCCGTACCGCGCGGCGGCGATATCCAGGCGGTGAAGAAGAAGTGCTGATCGCCGAGGCGGCCCGGGCCGGACGGCAGGGTTGGCTGCGGGTGGAATTGCCCGTGCGCTCCTGGCGCATCACGACCCTGCACGAAAGTCTGGTCAATGAAGCGGTCTCTGGGCTGGACGGCTATCAACCGCGCTCGGAGATCGACCGCCCCGTGATGCTGTTGCTGGCCGATGACGAAGGCTGGCTGGATACCGGAACCACGGGCATCCCCGGCCCCGAATCGGATGATGATCTGGCGGCCCTGCGCCGCGGCGAAAAAGACTGGGTCGAGATCAACGCCGGGGGCGACTCCTGGCTGTGTTTGTGGAAAGCCCTGCCGCCGGAATTTGCCCGCCGCCAGGGCGAAGGTTTTCTGCTGGGGTTGCGCCGTTCCGACTGGCGCGAAAACGTGCTCGATGTCTCGCGCCTGATGCTGCTGGATCTGGTGCTCTTTTTCCTGTTCTATGTGGCGGTGCAGCTGCGGCGCTGGTTGCTGGGCGTCGGGACCGAAAGTGGCCACACCTGGCGACCGGGTTTCCAGGAAAGATTTTTGGCCGGTTATCTCGTGCTGGGACTGGTGCTGCTGGTGCTGGTGGGCATGTCGGTCGACCAGGTGGGCTACCAGCGAGTGCGCGCCGAGGCCCGCTCCCGCACGCGCGACGGCCTGGTCCGCACGGTCGAACAGCTGCGCACGCTGCTGACGGAAAAAGCCTCCTCCCTGGTGGACAGCGAATACATCGATGAATTGATGCGCGGCGGCGAAGTCGGCCAGCGGCCGGCCGGATCAAACGATCTGCAGGGAGGCATGGTCTTCACCGCCGAGGGCGAACTGCTGTTGGACGAAACCTTGAGCGATCTGTCGGATGTGGAAGCGCGTGAGCTGCTGCAAGCCGCCCGCAATTCGCCCATGGTCGTGGTGCGCGAATACGGCGAAACCTTTGTGGGGGTGGTGATCCCCATCCGCTTGCAGGATTGGATGAGACCCACCGACGGGGCGGACAACGAGGTCGGGCACGGGCAAACCAATACCAATGGTTTCTTCTTCTACCGCCAACTCCTGGGCAAGGGGTTGTTGGGCTCGCTGGCTGAACTGGTGGGCGGGCAAATCATCCTGGATGTGGCGGGTGAACCGCTGTTGGCCAGCCACCCCGCGGCGGTCTTTGCCGGCGAGGTGCCGCTGCTGGCAGACCCCGACAAGATGATGCCGACCCTGGACCACGGTCATGGCGTGAGCGTCTTTGCGGCGCAGGGGCGGCCTTTCGCTTTCACGGCGGGGCGGCCGTTGATTTCGCTGACTCGCAACGTTTTGGACGAACTCGTGGTCGAGACCCATCCCGCGGTGCTGAACCTGGCCTTCCCCGATCGTGAGCGTGAGTACGCCAATCAGCGCAACCAGACCATCCTTTTTCTGGCTGGCTTGGCCAACCTGATTCTGCTGACAGCGCTGTTGCTGGCGCTGCTGATGTCGTGGAATATTTTCCGGCCCCTGCGCCTGTTGCTGACCGCCACGCGGTCCTTGGCCCAGGGCGACTTTGAGGCCCCATTGCCTGAAGCGAGCCAGGATGAAGTGGGCCGCCTGGCCGGTGCCTTTGGTTCCATGCGGGGCGAGTTGCAAAGCGCGCGGGATGACCTGGCGGCCCGGGAGCAGTTCCTGGCCACGGTCCTCGGGCGGGTCACGGTTGGTGTGGCGGTCATCGACGCTGAAGACCAGGTCCTGGTGCTCAACCCTGCCGGCGCTCACATCCTGACGGATTTCCGGCCCGAGGTGGACGAAAAACGCGGCGTGATCCGGCTGATGCGCGAGTTCCGGGATCTGGGTCATGGCCGGGACCGCGCGGCCGGCGAACTGGTCAGCCGCGATGGTCGGCGCACGGTGCGCGGGGCCCTCGCGCCCCTCGAATTGCCCGGCGGACGCACCGATACGATGCTGGTCTTCGAAGACATTACCGAGTTTTTGACCACCAAAAAAATGGCCAT
>CAZLUL010000411.1:0-2464 GCA_964562635.1 uncultured Fibrobacteraceae bacterium
TATGGTCATGGATTTCTTACAAAAGCGACTACAGAATACCCCTTATTAGTAAGATAACGGCTCAGGTTGCGGCCAATAAAACCCGAGGCGCCTGTTATAGCTATACGCATACTCTTGCTCACTTCAAGGAGTCCGGAAATGATCAAGACAGGTGTGATTGGCTGTGGTTATTGGGGCCCCAACCTTATTCGGAATCTGAATGCTCAGCCCGGATGCGATTTGGCCTACATCTCCGACCTCGACAAGGACCGCCTCAATCAGGTGGGCCTGCTCTACCCTGGCACCACCAAGACAACCGATTATCAGGAGATCCTGAAGGATCCCGAAGTGGAAGCGGTGGTGGTGGCGACGCCCATGTCGACCCACTTCAAGCTGGGCATGGAAGTGCTGGAGGCAGGCAAACACCTGTTTCTGGAAAAACCCATGGCCACCAACAGTGACGACTGCCGCACCCTGAACGAAGTGGCCGCCAAGCGTGGCCTGAAGCTCATGGTCGGGCACACTTTCGTGTACGCCCCGGCGGTGCGCAAAATCAAGGAACTGATGGACGCAGGCGAGCTGGGAGACATGTACTACGTGAACATGTCCCGCGTGAATCTGGGCATCTTCCAGAAGGACGCCAACGTGGTCTGGGACCTGGTGCCCCACGACGTGGCCATGTTGAATTTCCTGTTCAATGCCGACCCCGTCAGCGTCACGGCCGTTGGCCATTGTTATGTGCAGCGCAAGCTGGAGATCGAGGACGTGGCTTTTGTCACTTTGGAGTATCCCGGCGGCATCCTGGCGCACATCCACGTCAGCTGGCTGGATCCCAACAAGATCCGCAACTGCACCTTCGTGGGCAGCAAGAAAATGCTCGTCTACGATGATGTGTCCCCGGCGGAGAAGATCCGGGTCTACGACAAGGGCGTTGACGTGCAGCCCCACTACGAGACTTTTGGCGAATTCCAGTTGCTCTACCGCGCGGGTGATGTTTTTATACCGCGTCTGGACGGCTTGGAGCCGCTGAAGGCCGAGACGGGCCATTTCCTGGATCTGATCAGTGGCAAGACCAAAGCCCTGAGCAGTGGCATGGATGGTCTGAAGGTTGTCCAGGTCCTGGAGGGCGCCTGCCAGTCGATGAAGGAAGAGGGCCGGCGCATAGCCCTGAATTTCGAGGCCTGATCCGGTAGGGTTGGGACGGACGGATTGGACAACTTTGACGAACCGGTCCCCGCACCAACATGCTTCTGGTCAGCGACCCCTGCGGGTGGCGATGATCGGCCAGAAGGGGTACCCGCCCATCCACGGCGGGATCGAGAAACATGTGGCCGAGTTGGCCGCGCGGTTGCCGGCCCTGGGTATCAACGTCGATATCTATAGCCGGCCGCACTACAGCCAGATGAATGGACCGGCGGACCTGGACGGTGTTCAGGTCCGTCGTCTGCCCAGCATTCCCACCAAGCATCTTGACGCCATCACCCACACCGTGATCTCCACGGGGGACGTCCTGTTCAGGAACGTCGATCTGGTGCACTACCACGCCCTGGGCCCGGGCCTGTTGGCCGGGATTCCGCGACTCTTGCGGGGAAAACCAACGATCGTGACGGTGCATGGTCTGGATTGGCAACGGGACAAGTGGGGGCTGGTGGCCAGCCGGATCCTGAAGATTGGTGAGGCAGCCAGCGTGCGGGCGCCATCAGGCACCATCGTGGTTTCCAAGGCGTTGCGGGCGCACTATCTGGCGCAGCACAAACAAGCGACCACCTACATTCCCAACGGCATCGTGCCGCCGGTATATCGCGAACCGGACCTGATCCGGCAGGCGGGAATACACGGCAAATACGCTCTCTTTGTGGGGCGCCTGGTGCCCGAAAAAGGGTGCCATCTGTTGCTGGAAGCCTGGCGCCGCCTGCCGACCGCCCTGCGCGAGCAATATGAACTGGTGATCGCCGGGGATGCCGGGTTTACGCCGGGCTACGTGCAAAAACTGAAGGCCAATGCGCCCAAGGGTGTGCATTTCCTGGGCTACGTGCACGGGCCGGTGCTGGACGAACTGTTCAGCAATGCCGAGTTGATGGTCCTGCCATCGACCCTTGAGGGCCTGTCGATCACGCTCTTGGAGGGGATGAGTTACCAGCGCTGTTGCCTGGTCAGCGACATTCCGCCCAACGTGGAGGCAGCCGGTGGGCACGCGGTGCTGTTTGCCAGCGGGGACGCGGTGGATCTGGGGCGAAAGCTGACCGAAACCCTGCCGGACGAGCCTCGGCGCACGAGACTGGGCGCTGCGAGCCAAATCCACGCTATCGAACACTATAGCTGGGACCGGGTGGCGGGCATGACGGCTGATCTGTATCGGGAAATCACCGGAATTTAACCGAAAAAGTCTCGAATTTCGGTTTGACAACTCCGGGTTCAGAAGTTATCTCTCCTACACCTTTCGAGCGGGCATAGCTCAGCTGGTAGAGCACTACCTTGCCAAGGT
>CAZLUL010000412.1:0-2432 GCA_964562635.1 uncultured Fibrobacteraceae bacterium
AATATCAGATCCACCTCATGAGACTCGGCGTAGCGGGCGATCTGTTTCGCGGGGGAACCCTTCTCCACCATTGTCACGACCTTTTCGACATCGGGGTCGACTTCGCGGTGAAATGCCTGAAGCCGCTCGTATATTCGGGAATGCAGCTTTTTATCCAGCTCGAAGAATTCCTTCGAATCGTCCGAGAGAAGGGCCTGCGGGACATCGACATGAACCACGTAAATCAGGTGGAGTTGGGCCCTGTACGCCTTGGCATACCCAACTGCCAGTTTCAAGGCCACACGAGAATCCTCCGACAGATCAACGGGAACCATGATCCGCTCGATATGGATTTCCTCCCTTTTTTCGTCAAGCATACCCGACTCGCCGCATTTCACGCAAAGCACCGGGCACGGAGCTTCTGCCGTCACGCTTCTGGCGACACTGCCCAGAAAAAACCGGCCAACCACACCATGACCGTGGGTTGAAATGATGATCAGATCTGGTTTCTCGGCTTTGGCAAAATCGACAATCCCGTCCTTGGCCGACCATCCGGTGGTGATTTCGCGGCGAATTTTGATGTCATCATTTCCGGCGAACTCGATGGCCGCCAGCTGTTCGAAGGCCTTTTCCCGGCTAATCCGCTGGTAAGACTTGTAGATATCCTTGTCCTTAACATATTCGGAATCTCCGGCAATCACGTGAAGAACTATCAATTCGGATCCGTGCCGTTTGGCTAGCCCCAAGGCGTATGGCAGGGCACAGGACGCGCTCTCCGAAAAATCCGTCGTCAGCAGGATTTTGGCTGGAACAACCGTATTCTGGTTCATTACATTCCCCCTTTTCTGGCATTTTTTTGATGGACAAACCAGGCTCAGCCCTGGGTTCGACTCGAATCAAAACGAACCCGCTCAATCGACAAGCGACTTGCCAAAGGCCTTGACGACCAGCACGGGACACGGTGCCCGACGGACGACTTTCTGCGCGATGCTGCCGAGCAGAAAGTGTGATAAACCCGTCAAACCATGAGTTGGGATTACGATGAGATCACTCCTATTCTCGGCCGCGAACTTGACGATGTCGCTGGCCGCTCGCCCTTCGATGACAAAAGGTTCGGCATCAACTTCAGGTCCGGGTGCCTCCCGGGCCAATTCCATGAGATTGTTGTGGGATCTTTCTCGTAGATCCGAATCGATTTCGAACAGGGAGGTCTTGCCAACAGAGTAGTATGCCGGGTGGACGGTCAGTTCAATGACGTGAAGAAGTTGAAGTGTCGCACCATAGCCGGCTGCGAGGTTTTTGCCGTAGGTCAGTGCCTGTTTCGAGTACTTGGAAAAATCCACCGGGACAAGGATCCGCTCCGTTTCGGCCACCGGCTTGGGCTTTTTGCGCTCCCGGACTGTCAGTACCGGGCAACTGGCCGTTCGTACCACTTCCTCGGCTACACTTCCAAGGAGTAAATGCGCCGGCGCGCGGCGACCGTGGGTGCCCAAGACGATAAGATCGATGTCATTCTTCCTTGCATACTCGACGATAACGTTGGAGGCGGAGATTCCGCGTTCTTGTGCTGTTACAATTTGGACCGATTCGGCGAGGTGGTTGGGTGCAACATTGGCCAAACGTATGGTGGCGTCCGACTGAATCCTCCGGTAAATCTCTTCTTCCAGCTCATTGATGTTGAAACTGGGATTATGAGGGTCGTAACCGTGCAGCACGATGGCATGCAGCAGGTGCAGTTCGGCTTGGTTTTGCTCGGCGAGATCGACCGCTGGAAGGAGGGCCTGGCCGGCACAGCGGGAAAAGTCGGTGGGGAACAGGATCTTTTTCAGGCGATTCATGGCATACCCCTCTATTTAGGGAATCACACGCTGCCTCTAGGACAAAAAACCAGCATTACACCCTTCCGGCAACTGTAGTGGATGACGGGTGTTGACAGCCCGATCCTGATCCGGAGAGCATCAAGCCCCTCACAGAACTCGGGCTTCACGTTCCCCGTGCCACTGTCCTATTTTGCAACCGGCGTACCAGCACCACAGAATGGTCCAAATCGACACGGTAAGGGCAGATTGGGCTAGTATTGAGTGGATATCGTATTTGCAGCCCGGGGATCAAAATCCCCCTGACGTAGCGTAAATGCTACCTTGTCTGGAGGCTTGAGTTGCATAATCGGTGATTTAGCCTAGCAAGGAATCCAGAATCAGGGAGCGAATGGGAATCCGCCAAAGCTGCGGCCGCCTCAACCCCCGTCCAGCGCTTCCCTCACCTTGCCGGCCAGGCCACCAATCATGAACGGCTTCTGAATGAAATGTACTCCTTCGTCCAGAACGCCGTGGTGGGTGATCACATTGGCCGTGTAGCCGGACATGTACAGGCATTTGATATTCGGGTACGAGGATCCGAGAATCTTGACCAGGTCCAGCCCGCTCATCTCGGGCATGACCACGTCGGTGCAA
>CAZLUL010000413.1:0-2425 GCA_964562635.1 uncultured Fibrobacteraceae bacterium
CTGAGCTAAAGACACCCGGCGGGTGCAGGGGCCAAAGGAGTGAGGGAGAGCCTCAACTTTGGCCTTTTGGTGTCCATTAACTTCAGGCTTGAACCGTTCCGAGCGTTGCTGGCAGCGAAGCGGGTTCGTTCAACAGTCCAAACCGTCACATTTCGGACGCTTTACGTATTCTTGATTCTGTCTCTCGACCGGCGACGTATCATTCACTTCAACGTCACAAGGAACCCTACTCCCGAGTGGACAAGCCTTCAGATGGTCCAAGCATTTCCCTTCGATTCCGCCCCTCGGTATCTGATACGGGATCGAGATAGCATCTATGGTCCGCAGGTTATCAATGCACTGGATTTTTTGGACATCCAACAGGTCGTCACCGCCCCCCGGTCACCATGGCAAAATGGATATTGCGAATGGGTCATCGGGACAATCAGGCGGTATTGTCTTGACCATGTGATGGTGTTGAACGAGGAACATCTGAGGCGGGTTCTGAAGGAGTATCTGGCCTACTACCACGAGTCACGGACCCATCTGGGGCTGGATAAGGATGGGCCGGTATGGCGTCCCGTTCAATCTCCCGATGGCGGGCCTGTTGCCAGAAAGCCAGTACTCAGTGGGCTGCATCACCGCTACTTTCGCCAAGCCGCATAGAGCCTGTCGGCAATTCGGAGTCGATATCCCTGGATCGGTCTATCAAAAAGCAGCTCAAAGGCAGAAAATCAAGAGGACCCAGAGCCGTTCGGCAATCCAAAGCTTCACCCTCCACCTGGGGAATCCCCGATCCCAGTCCATATTCGAGCCCACACCAGTCAATGATGGCTCGGGATGGAATATTTGGGAAGGACAGCAGTTCCGCTTGATCTTCGGCTCGGACGGCGGCATCATGGGGCCAGGATTCTGGGTGGACGAGATCGCCTTCGACACCGGGGAGATGATCGTCGCCGTGGAAGACGGCGACGTCGCGCCGCCGCTGCGCGCCACGTTGGCGGCTTTCCCGAATCTGTTCAACCCGGTGACAACCATCGCCTGGAGGCTGCCGGCACCGGGGCGCTTGTCTGTGGACGTCTTCTATCTGCGGGGCGCAAGCTGTGAACGCTATGGCAGGGTGAGGTCGAGACCACGGCCGGAAGTCTGACTTGGAACGGCCAGGACGCAGCCGGTCGGATGGTTGCCAGCGGGGTGTACCTGGTGCGGCTGCGTGGCGATGAAGGCGTGACCGCCTCGCGCCGCGTGTTGCTGGCCAAGTAATATCGCTCGATGGGAGGGGCATGACCCGGCGAAAGGCCATCTTGTTGCGGATCGTCCTTTTGGCCGTTGCGCTCCTGGTCGGGCTGTTCGTGATCGAACTGGTCGGCAAGCATGTCCTGTTCAAGGACATGCTTTACTTTGCCGACGACGTGGATCACCGCATCAAACCGCTGAGCGCGCCGGATATCAACGGCGACGGCATCCGGTGTCGGTACGGGTCCGAGCACTTCCGACCCGAGGATTTCAATGTCGTCTTCTTGGGCGATTCGTTCGTGTACGGGTACAACCTGCCTGATTCGGTGGCCATCCCACAGACGTTCGAGCGTCTGGTGCGGGAGGCGTTGCCAAGGCGGGGCATCAACGTGGCGAACTTCGGGTGGATCTCGGCGTCGCCGTTGCTCTGTTTGCGGCAGCTGCGGGACATCGGGCCCAGGTACAACCCCGACCTGGTGATCCTTTGCATCGACATGACCGACTTCCACGACGACATCAAGTACGAGCGCCTGTTGGAGCGAAAGGGCCTGTATCGGCTGGTGGGCGTGTTCCCGGTGACCATCATGGGGCTGCGAAAGACACTCTCGCTGGTGCCGGCACTGGCGGGACTGCACCAGTGGCTGTTCGGGTTCCCGGCGCGGAAGTTCTATGCGACGGAGCTTCCGCCGGACCAGGCGCGGCGGTACTTTGCGTACACGCAGGGCAACATCAACGCTCTGGATTTGTACTGCCGGGAAGAGCTGGGGGCGCGATTCATGGTGGTGGTGTTGCCGCGGAGTTACCAGTATAGCGAACGGGAGTCGCCGGAAAACTGGGAGGCGGGCGAATACCAGCCGCTGGGGCCGTGGTGTCTGGAGCCGTTCAGGTACTTCGAGGCGGTGGCGGATACGGCAAGGTATCCGGTTTGTTCGTTGCTGGGGGATTTTCAGGGGACGGAGGTTTTTCCGACTTGTTTAGAGCGCGATCCGCACTGGAATGCGGCGGGGACACGGATCGCGGCGAGGGGGATCTTGAGGTGTTGCTTGCGGCAGGAGCTGGTGAGGTGAGGCATGTGCCCTTCCCTGCTCTCAGTGCCTTCGAGCTGAGAGTGTATTTCTAACTTCTATGGGGGAGTGTATTTCTAACTGTGTAAAAAGCCATGGTGTAAGATCTCCAATCAGGAGGATCCCATGGCCAAGAAGAAGCCAGA
>CAZLUL010000414.1:0-2376 GCA_964562635.1 uncultured Fibrobacteraceae bacterium
CCAATCGGTGTAGTGACCCAGAGCGCTGACGCTCTTGATCGACAGCAGCGGGCCCTCGAAGGTGGACATGCCGTAGAAGGTGACGGCGACCACGAAGAACTTGATCACGGGATCTGTCCGCAGCTTGTCCCAGGCACCGCGCAAAGTCAGCAGGCCATTGAGCATGCCACCCCAGGACGGAGCCCAAAGCATGACCGAGAAGATCATGCCCAAAGTCTGGGCCCAATCCGGCAGAGCCGTATACAGCAGATGGTGAGGTCCGGCCCAGATATAGAGGAAAATCAGCGACCAGAAATGCACCACCGACAGGCGATACGAATAGACCGGGCGGTTGGCGGCCTTGATCATGAAGTAGTACATCAGGCCCAGGGGCGGTGTCGTGAGGAAGAACGCCACCGCGTTGTGACCGTACCACCACTGCACCAGAGCATCCTGAACCCCGCCGAATATCGGATAACTGTGGGTCAGGCTGGTGGGGATCTGCAGGTTGTTGACAATGTACAACACCGCGATCGTCACGATTGTCGAGATGTAGAACCAGATGGCCACGTAGAGGTTTTTCTCGTTACGCTTGGCCAGGGTCCAGAAGAAGTTGATGGCGAAGATGACCCACACCACAACGACCATCAGATCGATGGGCCAGATCAATTCGGCGTATTCCTTACCCTGCGTGTATCCGAGAGGGTAGGTGATAGCGGCGCAGACAATGATCAGCTGCCAGCCCCAGAAATTGGCCCAACTGAGCATGTCGTTGGCCATGCGTGTTTTCAACAGGCGCTGGGTCGAATAGTAGATTCCGGCGAACATGCCGTTGCCCACAAACGCGAAAATCGCCGCGTTGGTGTGCAGTTGGCGCAGACGGCCGAAGCTGAGCCATTCCAGGCCCATGTTGGCTTGCCAGAAGCTCAGCTGAGCCGCGACAATAACTCCGACCAAAAAGGCCACAATACCCCAGACAATCGTGATGATTGAAAAGGCTCGTACGATGGAGTCGTCATAGACCACCGTTTTCATCTGCGTATTGGTTGCTTCCATTAAGAGCACCTTCCTCCTTTGCTCACTCGTCGCAATCCGGTCCACTATCATCGCCATTAGATGGCTTATGGACAAAATTGTCACCATTTGAATCCGGGTCAACGTCTTTCATGCCGTCATCGTCTTCCAGGGGCAACAACGAGAGGCGGTCACCGTGTTCAAAATCACCCTCAAAAAGGCGCGTGAAGAAGAAAAGCAGACCCGCGGCCACCAGCGTCAGGCTGATGAAGACCAGGGCAATGATTATATCCATTTTAACCTTCCGGTCGAAAGCCTGATGGCTGTAAAACTCACTACAGTTAAAGAACTTAACGGCATCAGAATGGCCGCCACCACGGGCGTTACCTGGCCTGTGAGGCAGAGGGCAACGGCCCCCACATTGTAGACAATGGCGATCACCAGGTTGTCTTTGACAACTCTTCTCAATTGCTTCGCAGCGGCCAGAGAGCGGCGCAGGGAAGCGATGCCATCACCCAGAAAAAAGAAGTCCGCTTTGCCCGGCAGAACCGGCCGATCAATCGCCGGGGTGGCGGCGCAAAAGGCCACCTCGAAACTGGGAGAATCATTGAGGCCATCGCCGACCATGAGGGTGTCCTCCGCGTCCAGCTCGCGTACCCGCCTGGCCTTGGCCTCGGGGCTGAGGCCGCCCTCACATTTGGCGGGGTCCAGGCCCAGGGCCACGGCCGCAGCATCCACCTTGGCTTGCCCGTCACCGCTGAGCAAGTGGATCTCGTAGCCATCGGCCAAAAGGCTGGCCACCTCGTCGGCCGCGTCGGCCTTGAATTCTTCTCTGAGCAGAAAACCCGCCACTTTCTGACCGTTTTGGGACAGCACCGTGTGCTGTGCCTGGGCAGAGGCTTCTGCAGCCACAGAGAGGGCAAATTCCGGCTTTCCCAACCGCCAGACGGTCTCGCCGAGGGTCAGCTCCAGGCCGGAGCCCGGAATCTCGTTCAGTTCTTCGCCTTCGGCCCCGCCAATGGCCTGGGCCTGCGGCGCCTGCCGCCGGCTCACGGCCGCCGCCAAACACATGCTGACCGGATGGTTGCTGCGGGCAGTCATGTGCTGCAGGACTACGGCCGCCTGGTCGTCCAGGTCACGCACCGCCACCTGTGAGGCGTCATCCAGTTCCAGTTGGCCCATCGTCAAGGTGCCGGTCTTGTCCAACAGCACCTTCCGCACCGACAGGGCCTTTTCCATGAAGCTCTGTTTGCGGATGAAGACGCCACCGCGGCGCAACGCAAAATGAATCAGTTCTTCGGCCAACGGCGTGGCCAGGCCCAGGGCGCAGGGGCAGGTCACCACCAGAATCGAGATCGTCACCTTCAGCGCCATGGTCAGGTC
>CAZLUL010000415.1:0-2351 GCA_964562635.1 uncultured Fibrobacteraceae bacterium
CTGCATGCGATGGGTGAAACCACAAGCCTCCGGGCAGCTTTGTAGCGCAGCCGTCCCGGCTGCATGCACGCGGGACGCGTGCGCTACAAGGCTCCGGCTAGGGCACGGTGACAGACCAGGCGGAGGTGTCCCCCGATTCGAAACTGTCGGTGAAGATCACCATCGGCTGGAACTCGAACGCGCCGATGTCGCACGTTGCCGTTCCGTCGTCGTCTCCGTCGATCGGGCGCCCCACGCCGCGCTGGTCGGTTGTCAGGCAGCCCGCGCTCCCGCCCGCATCGATAGCCGGGCTTCCAACCTGGAGGGCCATCGTCGGTGTCGCACCGCCCGCCATGTCGAGCGGCTGCAACAGCGGATCGATTCCAATGAGATCCCCGATGGCCGGCACGAAGCCGCAGCTATCACCGTCCTCCAGATTGTATCCGAGGGTGGTGACCGCAAACTCACAGGTTGCCGTGCCGTGACCGGCGATAATTGATGCCTCCATGTCGACGGCACCGGTACCACGAATGCCGTACGCGCCGTTTCCAGCCACCGTCGAGTACCGCACCGTCAAAGAGGCGCCGGCCGAGTTGAGGAAACCGGGAGCGAATGAGGCTTCGTTGCCCTCAACGGTGCTGTTCAAGACCTCGAGTTGCCCCGAGTTCGCGATGCCGCCCGAGGCGTCGCCCAGGTTCCCGCTCACCGTAGATCGTTCGATCCATCCTGTCCCGAGATTGGCCACTCCACCGAAGGTGGTTCCGGTCCCATCTCCGTTACTGTGAACCCAGCAATCGATGAGAGAGACGTTGCCGAGGTTCTCCACCCCACCAACCGCCCCATTTCGAATCTCGAAGCTCCTCATCGAAACAGTCGCGCCGCCCGACACACTCACCACCACGTCGGCGCCGCTTCCATCAAGCACCGGGCTGGCCCCATTGCCAATCAACCACAGGCTCTTCGACAGGGTGAGGGCCTCGGGATAGAGCCCCGACGCGACCTGAATCGTGTCGCCGGAGAACGCGCGGGACACCGCCTCGCCGATCGTACGGCACGGAGTCGACGGCGTGATGCAGTCAGCTGTATCGTTTCCGGTCGGCGCAACGTACCAGGTCCACGGATCGTCGTTGAGGATGGTCCCCTGCCCCAGAGCATCACTGAGCGTCGCATTCACAGGACTGCTGAGGTCAACAAAGAAGTGCTCGTCCTGCTCGGGTTCGAGATCCCCCATCACAGAGATTGTCACCGTCTGGGTCACCGTCATCGGCGCAAACACGACCGTGCCAGAAGCAGCCTGGTAGTCGCTCCCCGCCTCTGCCGTTCCATCGGAGGTCGCGAAGGCGACCGTGACCTCGAGGATAGAGGCCTGAGACAGCGTCACTGAAAACACCGCGTCGACCATCCCCACGTCACCCTCGATCACCGACACATCCCCTATCGAAATTGTCGGTTCGGCACCGATTGGGTTGACGGTGATGGCTACGGTCGCCACGTTCGAGTCGAGCAGACCGTCGTTGGCCTTGTAGGTGAAGGAGTCGGCGCCGTTGAAGCCAGTGTCCGGGGTGTAGGTGAAGGACCCGTTGGCTAGCAGGGTAAGCGTCCCGTTGGCCGGACCCGTCACCTGGATCGCGGTAATCGGATCGCCGTCCGGATCCGAGTCGTTGCCCAGAACTCCCGGAGCCGCCACGTTGAGGGGCACGTCCTCGTCGGTTGCGTAGGCGTCGTCTACCGCCACTGGAGCGTCGTTGATCGGGTTGACTGTGATTGTCACCGTGGCGATGTTGGAGTTGAGCAGACCGTCGTTAGCCTGGTAGGTGAAGGAGTCGGCGCCATTGAAACCTGCATTCGGCGTGTAACCGAAGGAGCCGTCAGCCAGCAAAGCCAGGGTCCCGTTGGTCGGACCGGTCACCTGGATCGCGGTGATCGGATCACCGTCCGGGTCCGAGTCGTTACCCAGAACGCCTGGTGCCGCAATGTTCAGCGGCACATCCTCGTCCGTGCCATACGCATCATCCACCGCGACAGGGGGATCGTTGATCGGACCCACCGAAATGGTGACGGTCGCTACGTTCGAGTCCAACAGGCCGTCGTTCGCCTTGTAGGAGAAGCTGTCGGTGCCGTTGAAACCAGCGTCAGGCGTGTAGCCGAAGCTGCCATCGGCAAGCAGTGTGAGTGTCCCGTTCGCAGGCCCGGTGACCTGGATCGCGGTGATCGGATCACCGTCCGGATCGCTGTCATTACCAAGGACGCCAGGAGCCACCACATTCAGCGACACATCTTCGTCCGTGCCATACGCATCGTCCAACGCCACCGGAGCATCGTTGATCGCATTCACGGTGATTGTCACCGTGGCGATGTTGGAGTTGAGGAAA
>CAZLUL010000416.1:0-2340 GCA_964562635.1 uncultured Fibrobacteraceae bacterium
ACACGTCGGCCGACTCGATGGCAGTGGTCGCCTGCTGCACCAGAAATTCCAGTTGCCGGATTTCCACGATGCCGGGAATCAGTCCGCCGTGGGGATCATCGAGGCTGAGGTAGCCGATGGTTTCGCCGGAGATTGAGACCAACGGCGCGATCAACAACAAATCGGCCGCCCATTCCCGCGATACGACGGGCGGTTGGCCATCCAGGTCGTTGTCGCCACAGGTGTCGCACAGTTCAGTATCTTCGGCCCGCACCAGGTAGCAGTTGCTGAAGCGGTGCCTCACGTGACTGAGCCGGTTGAATTCGACTTCGGGCACTTGTACAGCGCCCAGGGCATTCATGCCGTTAAGCGTGACCCCGGCAAAGGCCCGTGCCTCGAAGGTCCGCGTCACATCGGACCACACGTAGAGCACGATCTTGTGGAAACCGATGATCTCTTCGACCGCGGTGACGATGTGGTCCATCAGCTCGGGCGGATTGCGAGTCGCGTTCATGCGGGCCGAAACGGCCAAAATCTTTTCGAGAGTTCGGCTGCGCATCCGCAGCACATCGGTTTTGCCTTTTTGCAGGCCCAGGATCTCGGTCAGTTCGTCCCGCTCAGCCAGGGCGGACTGGGCTTCGCCAACCAGGCTCTGATTCTCGGTCATCACCAATTCGTTGCGGGCCAAAAGTCGTTGCCGACTGGCCCGGATCCGCCACCAGGTCATCGTGCCCCACACTCCCACGCCGGTCATCAGGACCAGCAGGACCACCACCGCACCAGGTACGGTCACGGCGGCAAACGCCACCGGCACCGAGAGGCCCGCCGCAGCGATCAGGGATATGAAGTGGGGATTCATGGGTTCATTTCACCTCAACGCAGCCCCGCGCGGGCGGTCAGCATTTTGCCCACGCGATCGACAAGTTTGGCGATCACGAAGGGTTTGCGCATGAAAAGGTTGGCCCCGGCATCTTTCATCCGGGCGCGGGTTTCTTTGTCCGCCCGGGCCGACAAAGCCACGATGATCGTGCTGGCATAGGCGCTGTTGCGGCGGATCAGGCGCGTGGTATCAACACCGTCGAGTTTGGGCATCATGATGTCCATGATCACCACGTCGGGACTGAAGGCGGCCATTTTGTTCATGCAATCAATGCCGTCACTCGCCTGTTCGACCTTGTGGCCCTCCTGTTCGAAGGTCTGGGTCAAAAGAGTGACGATGGGTTTTTCGTCGTCCACGATCAGAATGCGTTTGCTGGCGGCCATGCCATCTCCTTGTTCAATTGGCGTACGGACCGGCTTTTTGCGGGTTGCCATCCAGCAGGTTTTCACTGACCAGCACCGCCTTGAATTCGCGCACCACCTGGGGGTCAAACTGGGTTCCGGTGTGGGACGTGATCTCGGCCAGGGCGGCCACCGGTGACAGGCCTTGGCGGAAAGGCCGTTCCCGGGTCAACGAAAACCAGGCGTCAATCACTGCCAACAGGCGCGCCCCGAGGGGAATTTCCTGTCCCTTCAAGCCCGTCGGATAGCCCGTACCGTCAAATTTTTCATGGTGGTGCCGCATGATAACGGTGGTGGCCTCGTCTGGCAGCAGGGGCGACATCAGGTCCACACCCTGTTCCACGTGCCGTTCCACTTCATCGCGTTCATCCACATTCAGCGATGCTTCGCCCAGGACGATTTCGTCTTCGACCCGGGCCATGCCCGCATCGTGCAGCGCCGCCGCGTATTGGATGCGTCGGGCGCCGGTTTCGCCCACGCCCAACCGGCGGGCCAACTTGGCCAACAGGTCCAGGGCCTCGGGCGTTGAGGTCGGCACACCGGTGCGCCGGATTTTCAGCAGCAGGCGCACCGCTTCAATGGTGCGGCCAACGCTGGTATGCATGCCTTGCAAGGCGGCCTTGGCCACATCGGCCAGGATGGTCAACTGGACCAGGTCCGGTTTTTCGTAACTGCCATTTTTCCGTCGGCGACCCGTTACCATCACACCCAGGGTGTGGTCGCCCGAACCCAGCGGAGCGTACATGTGTTGCCCCGTCTCCGCGTCATCTCCACACCAGTTCAAATCGCGAACGATGTGCCCCGGGTCAGTCACGGCGCAACCGGCCTGCATGAAGCGGGACCAGCCTACGTTTTCGATCACCGGACGCACTTCGCAACTGCCCGGGTTCCACCCCATGGCGCCCACGGGCGTCAGGGCTCCCTGGCCATCGCGCAAGAGCAACGCCACAGCGCGCGAACCGGTCAGTTCAGCCACCAGGCGCAACAATTCGTCCACCAGGGTGCGAGCTTCGGCCTCATTGGTCGCAGGCCCCAGATTGACCGGTATTTTTTCGACGGCGCCGGTTTCCTTAGGCACCA
>CAZLUL010000417.1:0-2339 GCA_964562635.1 uncultured Fibrobacteraceae bacterium
CCCCAGGTGGTCGACCAGAGCATGGCCGACTACTACGGCATGGACCGACCACGAGGTGTGCTGATCACCCAGGTCAATGACGATACTCCGGCCGACAAGGCAGGCCTGCGCAATGGCGACATTATCCTGAGCGTCGACGAAAAGAAGATCAAGAACCCCAGTATGCTGCGCAACGTGATCAGCCTGTCCGAGGTGGGCGAAAAGGTGAAGCTGGCCATCGTGCGCGACGGCGCCGAGGAAGATGTTTATGTGCAGCTGGAAGAGTTGCCCAGTGCTCCGGGCCGGGCCAACAATGCGCCGACGGAGCCGGATCAGGACAAATCCCTCGATGGGGTGACGGTGCGCGAGTTGACCGATGCCCTGCGCACGTCGGCCAGTCTGCCCGACGATATTGAAGGCCTGTTGGTCGCTGGGGTGAACAATACGAGCAACGCTGCCCGTGAAGGGTTGGCCGAAGGCGATGTGATCCAGGAAGTGGGTCGCGAAGGTGTGTCCGAACTGGGTGCGTTCAAGAATGCCCTGGGTAAGAACACCGACCGGCCGGTTTTCCTGCGGGTGTACAAACCGACGCAGCAGCGCAGCGTGTTTATTGCGGTGCCCAGATAGGACCTCGATTGGATTTTGGTGAGGGCGTGCCCGGTGGGTGCGCCCTCATTTTGCTAGTGACCAAAGGTTGTCAAAGAAGACAATAGTTCTCAAGTTGTGGTTTCTTCGTGATATAAATTGCCCAAAAACATTTGTTTACAACAGTTTAGAACTATATCTGGAATTGATACCTACGGTTTGGGTGTGATAATATTGGCGTCCGTCACAGATTGCCGAAGGGGGTTTCAGCAACTGTGCGGTTCTCGCTTATCAATATAACTCCATCAGACATAGGAGAAATAATGCTCAGAAAACTCATTTTCGCCATTTCGTTGGCCCTGCTGGCTGCGCTCTTGATTGCGCCCGCCTTTGCCAACGAAGAAGCCAACGAAGAAGCCAATGAAGAACAGGCCCTCGACGCATCCCGCAAGATCACCTCCCTGCGCACTTTTGCCCCGGTACAAAATGGATATGACCCGACCGGCGAAACTGGCCTGCCCTACGCACCGAATCGCCTTTTGGTGCAGATCAAAGCCGACCAGATGGCCAAGTCACTGATGAGCAGCCTGGCCAACAAGGGCTCCCAGGCGCCCGACAATGAAATCGGTCTCGAATCACTCGACGTGCTGGCTGATGAATCTGGCGTTATCAGGGTTGAGCGCCCCTACATTCAGGTCAAGAATGTGGACAAGGCCGCCGACCTCGGCGTCGACCGCTGGTTGATGTACCGCTTCGAGAACGTGGAAGATCTGGAAGATCTCGCAGGCCAGTTCCGGGCCGACAAGGCCGTGCAGGCCGTGTCCATGGATTGGATCGCCTATCCGGCTGTCGTGCCCAGCGACCCGCTGTACGCTGACCACTGGGGCCACAACAACACCGCCCAGCTGCCCGACCTGGACTGGGGCGGCACCTACGGCCACACCCTGCCCAATACCGTGGGCACGCCCGGCTTCGATTCCAACGCCCAGGCGGCGTGGGACGGCAGCCAGGGTTTCGGCAGCAGCAGCGTCGTGATCGCCATCCTCGACAGTGGTGTCGAAGCGGGCCATCCGGATCTGGTGCAGGTCGCCGGTTACGATTACGGTGACAACGACAGCAATCCCGACGACAACAGCTCCGACCCGGGTCACGGCACCGCCTGTGCCGGTGTCGCCGCGTCGCGCAACAACTCCATCGGCGCCGTTGGTATTGCGGGCGGCTGCAGCATCATGCCCCTGAAGGTCGCCAACAGCGCGGGCTCGATGTTCTTCAGCGCCATCCAGAACGCCATCTACCACGCCGCTGATAATGGCGCTGACGTCATCAGCATGAGTCTGGGCGCTGCCATCAGCACCGACTCGGCCACCGATGCGGCTCTGCTTTATGCCTACAACGCCGGCTGTACGATTCTGGCGGCGACGGGCAACGAGAATGCCTCGACCATCAGCTATCCGGCCATCAACCAGTACGTCATCGCTGTCGGTGCGGCTTCGCCCTGTGGCGAGCGCAAACGCAGCTCGGCCAGCAGCGCCGACGTGAACCCCGGTGTGAGCACGGACCCCAACGGTTACACCTGTGACGGCGAGCGCTGGTGGGGTTCGAACTACGGCACGACCAGCCAGGATGCCCGCACCGCGGTTGATATCCTCGGCCCGACCATCCTGCCGACAACCGATCTGTTGGGCAGCGCGGGCTACGACGCCAGCGACTACTCCGGCTTCTTCAACGGCACCAGCTGCGCGACGCCCTATGTGGCCGGCGTGGCGGCGCTCGTG
>CAZLUL010000418.1:0-2303 GCA_964562635.1 uncultured Fibrobacteraceae bacterium
CTGTGCTTTTGCCGAACACGCTAGATATATACGTTAGCCGCGGCGTGATGAAAGGTGGCCGGGTCATTTCTGTTGAGTCGGTTGGTGATAGTGTGAGAGTATTTGAAAGTGGATTCCTTTCTCACTAACACGGTGCGTTGAATTCTAACAAACGCTTGCAGCCGACAATCGCGTCTGTCACACCTTGTGCTGACGCACAAGCTGCGTCAGCCACGCTTGCAGCTGAAGCCAACGTTAGGCAGGTAATACTATGGCAAGAGTCGACCGTGACTTTCTTGCGCGCCCAGCATGGGAGCAAAGTTGGATGGTCGAAAATACATGGTGTGACGTTTGTGGCGAAGCGGATCTCGGGCTAGATAGCCCCAGTGAGTACGCGGACGATGGCCGGGTATACGTCGAGGGTGTTTGTCGACGGTGTGGAGGCGCGGTCTGTTCGGAAATAGTTGCGCAGAACGAGTAGTTAGGCAGATCGGTGACTGACATGAAATGCTGCTCAAGAGAAGTTGAAGGCGTTGTCCTGGTGGACTGCATTGGGTGGCTGCCCGATTCGATAGAAGAGTCTGATCAGCTTGCAGTCTATATCCGCACTGATTTGTGTGATAAAGACATTTTGGTTTTTGTAGCGCACGATGTGGAGTTCACGGGTGATTTCTCCGTAGGGCTTGGCCTCTTGATGCGAGCTTTCACTGAGGGAGGCATAAGGATTGGTGGGTTGGGCGTCCCACCATTTGTCCATATTGTTTCCACGAGCGAACGATTTCTAAGTATTTTGAATGTGACAGACTCGCCGCTAATTGGTTTTGCGACGGAAGAAGGGGCCATCGCAAGTGTGTTACATAAGAAATGAGGCTGCTCCGGAGTCAGGCTAGCGGCTCTGGCGTATTTCTAGATAAGCCGGTGACTGCCTAACAAACGCTTGCAGCCGACAATCGCGTCTGTCACGACCCTGGCTTTCGCCAGGCTCGCGCCAGCCACGCTTGCAGCTGAAGCCAACGTTAGGCATAGGGGGATCTGATGGATAGTGGACTTCGGGACGCCGTCGGAACTGTTATGCCGTATTGGCGCTGGGTTTTGTTTTTAGGGGTCGCAGTAGTGTTCGGCTCGAACCGCATTTGGCCGGAGTTTTCGATTCCCATTCTAATCGTCGTTTTTGCGGTAACGATTTTCATCTATGGTCGAATTGTCTCGGACATCGTTTCTGGATACACTCCTAGCGCCAGGCGCATTATGCTGGAGAACTGGCTCAATTACCTGATTGTTGTTTCGATTGTGGGAGTGCCTCAAGGCGTATTCCGGGTTATGGTTGCAGGGCGCTTAGATTCTTGGTTTGCGTATGTATTCTTCACCACAATTCTGGGTTCTGTGCTAAGCGTGCTGACTATTTATGCACTACCGATTGCTTTTCTTAAGAAATCGAATCTAGGCGCGGTTCTGGCCGGCGTGGTCTATTTGTCTAGGAATATGGCGGTCAGTGGTTGGATCGCAGGAGTTGTCGTCATTGCAAATGTATTTGGTACCGTAGGTGCGATCGTATTCAGAGTTGAGACGACGCCGTGGAGCTTTGTTTTGGCATTGTCTACCGCGGTCTTTGGTTTCTCGATTTCCTATGTGGCGTTTGCCGGGGCATTGCGAGTACTTGTTCATGATGGTGAGCTGGAGTCTAGTTTGCATGCCTAACAAACGCTTGCAGCCGACAATCGCGTCTGTCACGACTCTGGCTGTCGCCAGGTTCGCGCCAGCCACGTTTGCAGCTGAAGCCAACGTTAGGTGCATTGGCGCTTTGTCAGCCTGAAAGAGAGTGACTGAGCTAATGGGGGCCATCCGCCGTCACCCGCCAATTCTAGTGATGAAAATCGTGTCTGGCTTCTGGCGGCGATATACTGCGTTATCGGTTTTAGGTGAGCGTGATGACGAACCTTTAATAATCCGCGGAGCTCACGGGCAAAATTTGTGGGAAGGTTTGGAAACTCTAGAAAGTGCTTCTAAAGAACCCGACATGGAGATCCGGTTTGGAATAGTTGATCTTGCGAAAGCAAGCAGCGTGAGTGACCACGACCTGGGGTTTCTAGTTCACCTTTGGTCTAAGTTTCACAAAGCAGGCGGTCAGCTAGTTATTGCGGAACCAAATAGGCAAGTAGTCAATTTTCTTAACGTCGCGGGGCTTGATAGGGTATTTCTCATCGAAGAGTCATATTCTGAGGCGCTAAACAACTTAATATCGGCATGTGAGCGAGAAAGCACCTAACAAACGCATGCAGCCGACAATCGCATCTGTCACGCACCTGGCTTGCGCCAGGTCCGCG
>CAZLUL010000419.1:0-2291 GCA_964562635.1 uncultured Fibrobacteraceae bacterium
TCGGTGCCCACGTTCGAGGTCAGCAGGATCAGGGTGTTCTTGAAATCAATCAGTCGGCCCTCTCCGTCCTCCATTTGCCCCTTGTCAAAGACCTGGAAAAAAACCTCATGGACATCCGGGTGAGCCTTTTCCACTTCGTCGAGCAGGACCACGCTGTAGGGCTGGCGCCGCACCGCTTCGGTCAGGACACCGCCCTCACCATAGCCCACGTAACCAGGAGGAGCACCTTTGAGAGAAGAAACGGTATGCGCTTCCTGGTACTCGCTCATGTTGATCGTGATCAGATTCTGCTCTCCCCCGTAAAGGGTCTCCGCCAGGGCCAAGGCCGTCTCTGTCTTGCCCACCCCCGAAGGTCCGGCAAGAAGGAAAACACCAACCGGCTTCCCGGGGTGATCCAGGCTGGCCCGTGACGTGTGAACTCGTCGGGCAATCATTTTCAAGGCATGGTCCTGGCCAATGATCCGTTGACCAAGCACCTCGTCCAGCTTGAGCACCAACTCAATCTCATTGCGGACCATGCGTCCGACGGGAATTCCGGTCCACTCACCGACGATGATGGCGGCAGCTTGCTCGTCAACACTGGGCAGAATGAGAGGTTGGTCTCCCTGCATGTCCGCCAGCTTGGTCTGTAAACCGCGCAGTTTTTCCAGCAGATCCTCGCGTTGCTTGGCAGTCAACTCTTCGGTTTCCGGCGGTGCCGCAATCTCACCCCCAGCTTCATCAACCGCCTTCTCCAGTTCACTTTCTGTTCCCTCGACCTTCCCGTCCCCGCCCCGCAATCGGCTGCGGAGATCAAGGATCTGCTCGACCAGTTCTTGCTCCGAACTCCAGCGCGCCTCCAGGCCCTCCAGCCGTGATTTCTCGCCCGTCAGCTTTTCGCTGGCCTCTTCCTCACGGCTCTTGGTATCGAGACCGACCGCCCCTTCGCGTGCGATGATCGCCAACTCGGTCTCCAGTGCTTCGATCCGTCTCCGACAATCGTCCACTTCCGCCGGCACAGAGTGTTGGCTGATGGCCACCCGGGCGCAGGCCGTGTCGAGCAAACTCACTGATTTATCAGGCAATTGCCGGTCCGCGATATAACGGTGGGAGAGGCGCACCGTGGCCTCCAGGGCCTCATCCAGAATCTGGACCCGATGATGTTTTTCCAAAGTTGATGCCATCGCCCGCATCATGAGGATGGCTTTTTCTTCGCTCGGTTCTTCTATTTTCACCACCTGGAAGCGTCGCGTCAGCGCGGGGTCCTTTTCGATGTGCTTCTTGTACTCAGCCCAGGTAGTGGCCGCCACGGTCCGCAAAGTGCCGCGGGCCAGGGCCGGTTTGAGCAGATTGGCCGCATCGCCGGTTCCGGCAGCGCC
Source organism: uncultured Fibrobacteraceae bacterium (assembly GCA_964562635.1). GTDB lineage: Bacteria > Krumholzibacteriota > Krumholzibacteriia > LZORAL124-64-63 > LZORAL124-64-63 > JAGRNP01. Next base: position 1,359 of record CAZLUL010000419.1, read on the forward strand.
ACCAGCACCGATCAGGGTGTGCGCTTCGTCGATAAAGAGGATGATCGGCTGAGGCGATGATTGGACCTCTTCGATCACCTGTCGCAAGCGGTTTTCAAACTCGCCCTTCATGCTCGCCCCGGCTTGCAGCAGGCCGATGTCCAGGGAGCGGAGAACGACATCCCGGAGGGGTGGCGGGACGTCACCGGCGGCGATTCGCAGGGCAAAGCCTTCGACAACGGCTGTTTTGCCAACTCCGGCCTCTCCGGTCAGGATGGGATTGTTCTGCCGCCGGCGCATCAGAATGTCGACGATCTTGCGGATCTCCTGGTCGCGTCCCACGATCGGGTCGATCTCCCCCGCTCTGGCCTTCTCGGTCAGATCTACGGAATATTGCTGCAGCGCTTCTTGCTTGCCCATCTGGGCCGGAGCCATGGCACCGCTGGCTTCGCCCGGGGCACCGGCCCCGCCAGCGATGAAGCCGTCGGTGGCACGCATGGTTTCCTCAGGCGATCCGCCGCAAATCTCCTGAAAGCGGTCAGCCAGGTCATCGCCCTTGATCTTCTCAAATTCCTTCGAGATACCCAGCAGGGCATTTTTCAGCCCTCGAGTCTTGAGGATTCCCACAACCAGGTGCCCGGTGCGAATCTGGGATTCCCCGTACATGAGCGACCCGTAGACCCAGCCGCGCTCCACGGCTTCTTCCACGTGTGATGACAGATCGGAGATGGAGGTGGAACCCCGGGGCAGGTCGTCCAGAGATTCGGTGAGATCTTTGGCTAACCGGGAAGGCTCCAGGTCAAACTCTTTGATGATCTGGTGCAGATCAGAATCCCGGACTTGCAGGATCTGATGAATCCAGTGCACAAGTTCGACGTACGGGTTGCCTCGCATCTTGCAGAAAACGGTGGCACTTTCGATCGCCTTGTAACCTAGCGAATTGAGCTTCCCAAA
>CAZLUL010000420.1:0-2290 GCA_964562635.1 uncultured Fibrobacteraceae bacterium
ACTTTTCCAACGCACGTTCGACAATGGTGGTCAAGGCCGGTGGCGCATCCGGCCACAGGGAAACCAAAGGCGCCGGTGCCTCATTGACCACCGCGTTGATCATGGCGGCCGGGTTGTCGCGGCGAAAAGGCGCCTGCCCCCCAGCCATTTCGTAGAGCATGGCCCCCAGGGACCAGATGTCTGAGCGGTGATCGACCGCGCCCCCGCGGGCCTGTTCCGGGCTCATATAGGCCAAGGTGCCCAGCACCACGCCGGTGCCGGTCACGCCTGCCGCGGACAATTTGGCGATGCCAAAATCCAGGATTTTCAAAACACCATCGCGGGTCACGAAGATGTTTTCGGGCTTGATGTCGCGGTGAACAATGCCCTGTTCATGGGCCCGGGTCAGTCCTGCACAAATCTGGCGGGCGTAGTCGATGATCTCCGGCAGAGGCACGGGACCTTTTTGCAGGCGCTCCCGAAGGCTGACGCCCTCATAGAGAGGCATCGCGATGAACATTTCCCCGGTCGGGCTCTCGCCAACTTCGAGAATCGTGCAGATGTTCGGATGTTCCAGGCGGGCTGCGGCCTGGGCCTCGTGAATGAAGCGTTGCTTGGCGCTGGTTTTGTCCGTCAGGTGGGGCAGCAGGAACTTGAGGGCCACCGTGCGGCCCAGGCGCTGGTCCTCGGCCCGGTAGACGGCTCCCATGCCGCCGCCGCCGAGCTTCTCACCGATCAGATATTGAGAAATCTGGGTTCCCGCCAGGGAGGCTGTGGCCGGCACATTGACCGTCGCGTCGATCAGCTCGCGCTGCAGGTGGTCCAGGGGGCCGTCGGCTTCGCTGGCGTTGAGCAGCGATTCGACCTCTTTGCGCAACTCCGGCGCCATCGATTCGAGAAAGGCAATCCTGGCCGGGCCTTCATGCCCCAGGGCGTTGTGGAAGAGGGTTGCGATGTCATCCCAGGTTGGCTTGCTCACGAGTTCTGTCCCTTTTGACTCAATTCCCGATTCAGCCAGGCTCTGGCCAAAATCCATTCTCTTTTGACCGTCGCTGGCGAAACGCCGACGGCCTGGGCGGTCTCTTCGATGGTGAGGCCTGTAAAAAACCGACATTCGACAATACGCGCATGCCGTTCGTTCATGGCTTCCAACCCTTGAAGCGCAAGATCCAGCTCAAGAAGCTCATCAACCTGCCCGTCCGCCAAAGTGGCCGCCAGATTGAGGTATTCGGTTTCTGCATTGTCGAGAGAGAGCACGGGCAGGTCACCGCCGCGCTTGACGGCTTTGCGTTTGCGGGCGTGGTCGACCAGGATCTGGCGCACCGAGCGGGCGGCGATGGCAAAAAATTGCTCACGGTTTTGCCAGCTGATGCGGTCAAGCTTGACGAGTTTGAGGTAGGCTTCGTGGACAATACCGGTCGTATTGAGCGAATGCCCGGCCTGTTCACCGGCGTGCTGACGCCGCGCGATGGCACGCAACTCGCTGTAAACCAAGGACACTATGCGGCCCATGGCCTCGCGGTCGCCGCCAGAGGCCTCTTTGAGTATGATGGTCAGATCGTGCGGTTCGTCCATATACCTGGTCTTCATTAGTGGGGAATCGCTGATACGGATTATCGCACAATTGCCTCATGGTGGAAAATTGTTGAGAAATTCGTGAGCCAATCCGGCGCCGCCCTGCGCTTCTATAATTGAAGACCCTGCTGAGTCCTCGAGGCTCCGAGAAGCTCCGATTCGGGAACTCTCAATCTCTACCCTAAGAAAACGAGACTATCATGGCGAGTTTAAAATTGTCCCCAGAAATGCTGCTCCGGTTCCGGGAGCGGGCGGCGGTCTACGACCGTGAGAATCGTTTCTTCAGCGAAAACTTTGAAGAATTGCGCGAGGCGGAGTACCTCAAACTGGCCGTGCCGACCGAAATGGGCGGGCACGGGCTGAATCTGGCCGAATACGGCGAATTGATCCGTGAGCTGTCCACCTACGCCCCCGCCACCGCTCTGGCCACGAATATGCATGTCTATTGGACGGGCATCGCGGCGGATCTGCTCAAGGCCGGCGACAATTCCATGCAATTTGTACTCGACGATACAATGGCTGGCGAAGTGCTGGCCGCTGGCCATTCCGAAGCGGGCAATGACTTGCCGCTGCTCTATTCGTTGACCAACGCCGAGCGAGTCGAGGGCGGGTATCGCTTCACTGGTCGCAAGGGATTTGGCAGTTTGTCACCGGTCTGGACACGGCTTGGCCTCCACGGCATGGATTCCTCCGATCCGGACAATCCCAAAATCGTCCACGCCTTCATGAACCGCGA
>CAZLUL010000421.1:0-2287 GCA_964562635.1 uncultured Fibrobacteraceae bacterium
ATCAACGGCGCGGAGCGGGTCATTGTCTCGCAGCTGCATCGTTCGCCTGGCGTGTTCTTCAGTGACGAGATCCATCCCAACGGCCGTCGGCTGTTCCGCTCGCGGATCATCCCCTACCGGGGTTCCTGGGTCGAGTTCACCACCGATATCAACAACATCCTGTACGTGCACATCGACCGGAAACGCAAGCAGCCGGCGACCATGTTGCTGCGTGCGCTGGGATTCCAGACCAACGAAGAAATCATTGCGCTCTTCCACAAGGTCGAGACCGTCAAGGTCACCAAGCCCGGCACCAAGAAGTTCAAGGAACTGGAAGACACCCTCGAGGGTCGCATTTTGGCAGCGGATGTTTTCCGCGCCGATGAGGAAGAGCCTTTCGCCAAGGCCGGCGCAATTATCGATGCCCTGATCCGCGAAAGCCTCCTGTCCACTGAACAGAAGACAATCAAGCTGGTGGCCGAGGGTGAAGTGACCCTGACCGAGCCCAGCTTGATTCTCAATACGATCCGCAAGGATCCGACCAGCAATCAAGACGAAGGCCTGCGCAGATTCTACAGCTTGCTGCGTCCGGGCGATCCGCCCAACGAAGAGGTGGCCCGCGCCCTGTTCGAGCGTCTGTTCTTCAATGAGAAGCGCTACGATCTGGCCGAAGTCGGTCGTTACAAGATGAACCGTCGCCTGGGCCTGGAAGTGGACCCCAAGGTGACCACGCTGACGCCGGCCGATTTCCTGGCCATCGTCAACGAGATGATCGGCCTGTTCCTGGGCCGTACGGAAATTGATGATATTGACCATTTTGGCAACCGCCGTATCCGCTCGGTGGGCGAATTGCTGGCCAACCAGTTCTCCGTCGGTCTGAGCCGCATGGCCCGGATCATCAAGGAACGGATGAATCTGGCAGACAAAGAGAAGCCCATCAGCCCGGCTGACCTGGTCAACGCACGGACAGTGTCCGCGGTGATCCAGAGCTTCTTTGGCAGCAGCCAGCTGAGCCAGTTCATGGATCAGACCAACCCGCTGAGCGAGTTGACGCACAAGCGCCGCCTGAGTGCCCTCGGGCCTGGTGGTCTGCACCGTGACCGGGCCGGTTTTGAGGTGCGTGATGTTCATTACACGCACTACGGCCGTATGTGTCCCATTGAAACCCCGGAAGGCCCGAATATTGGTCTGATCGCGAGTCTGGCGACTCACGCTCGCATCAACAGTTTCGGTTTTATCGAGTCGCCCTACCGTCAGGTACACGATGGTATTGTCAGCGGCAAGACCGATTACCTGACGGCCGATCAGGAAGATGTCGTGACCATCGCCCAGGCCAACGCGCCGGTCGATAAAACGGGGCACTTCAAGGATGCCAAGGTGCTGGCCCGTTTCAAGGGCGAGTACCCCATGTCCAAGCCGGATGAGCTGGACTACATGGACGTTTCGCCGAAGCAGATCGTTTCGGCTGCGGCGTCGTTGATTCCGTTCCTCGAACATGATGATGCCAACCGGGCCCTGATGGGCTGCAATATGCAGCGCCAGGCCGTGCCCCTGCTGCGCTCCGACTCGCCCATTGTCGGCACCGGCATGGAAAAGAAGGTGGCCATTGATTCGGGCGCCGTGATTGTGGCCGAAGCCAACGGCGTGATCCAGAGCGCGACCGCCGAGGCGATCGTGATCCGTTACGACGATCCGGACAAGGTCAGCTCCGGCAGTTTCTTTGACGACAACGGCATCGTCGAGTACCGCCTGCGCAAATTCAAGCGCTCCAATCAGGACACTTGTTATAACCAGAAGCCTCTGGTGGTGCCTGGCCAGAAGGTCAAGACCGGACAGCCCATTGCTGATGGTCCCTGCACACAGGACGGCGAACTGGCTCTTGGGCGCAACCTGCTGGTGGCCTTCATGCCCTGGGGTGGTTACAACTTCGAGGATGCCATCCTGGTCTCCGAGCGACTGGTGAAAGAGGATGTCTTCACTTCGTTGCACATCGAGGAATTCGATTTGCAGGTGCGCGATACCAAGCGCGGCATCGAAGAAGTGACCCGGGAAATTCCCAACGTGGGTGAAGACGCCCTGACTGATCTGGATGAAGACGGCATCATCTACCCGGGTGCCCGGGTTCGTGCCGGCGACATCATGGTCGGTAAGGTCACGCCCAAGGGCGAGACCGAGCTGAGTCCGGAAGAGAAGCTCCTGCGCGCGATCTTCGGCGAGAAAGCCGGCGACGTGAAGGACGCTTCCCTGAAGGCGCCTCCGGGAATGGACGGAATCGTGGTCGGAGTGCGGGTATTCAGCCGCCAGGACC
>CAZLUL010000422.1:0-2274 GCA_964562635.1 uncultured Fibrobacteraceae bacterium
GACCCGCCACTGCGGCAACCAGCCCTTTTTCCTGACTCACCTGCCGGTGGGTTTAAAAATGCCAGGCGCCGCGGCCACCACCGGCCAACCGGATGTGTGCGAATCCTGCCATTACATTCTGCCCTACGCCGGCCTGACCTTCGATGGTTCGGTGCGCGCCGGCGAACGGGCGCCAGCCGGCTTCAGCCTCGACCTGGGCCGACTGCTGCAATACCTGATGGGCCTGGCCAACATCGTCGACACTTTGATCGACCCCATGGACCGGGTGGTCGGGGTCATGAGCGCCGCTCCGGCGGGCACCGTCCTGAACCGCACCCAGGGAGCTGGTTGATGGGCGCCTGGATCGCCCTGGAAACAGGCCGGGTTTTTCGCGGCAAGTTGCTTGGAGCACCCCTCGAAGCTGGCGGCGAAGTGGTCTTTCACACCGGCATGACGGGCTATCAGGAAATCCTGACTGATCCCAGCTACGCCGGACAGGTGGTGGTCTTCACCGCAGCCCACATCGGCAACTACGGCATCCACCGGGGCGATCACGAGTCGCAAAAAGTGCATCCGGCAGCGGTCATCGTGCGGGATTATTGCCGGCGCAGTTTCCACCGACACAGCGAACAGACCCTCGACCAGGTGTTGCGCCAGGCGGGCGTGCCGGCCCTGGCCGACGTCGATACCCGCGCCTTGACCATCGCCATCCGGGACGAAGGCACCTGCCGGGCCTGGATCGGCTCCGGCGACCCCGACGAGCTGGTGGCCAAAGCCCGTGCCCTGCCGCCCATCGCCGATATCGATTGGGTCAGCCGGGTGACGACTCCACAGATGACCGCCTACCCGGTCGAACCCGAGACCGACGATCCCTGCGAAGTGGCGGTGCTCGACTGCGGCGTGAAAAAGAGCATCCTGGATCGCCTGGTCAAGGAAGGCTGCCGGGTCAGGGTTTTTCCCGCCAGCACGCCCGCGGCCGAGTTGCTTGCCGGACCCACCGAAGGCGTGTTTCTGAGCAACGGCCCTGGCGACCCGGCCTCGCAACCCGAGCTCGTGCGCACGGTGAGCGAATTGCTGAAGGCCGACCTGCCGCTGTTCGGCATCTGCCTCGGCCACCAGCTGCTGGCTCGGGCCCTGGGCGGCACCACCGTCAAGCTGCCCTTCGGACATCACGGCGCCAATCATCCGGTGCAGAACCTGGCCACCGGACGCATCGAGATCACCAGCCAGAACCACAACTACGCCGTGCCCACCGCAAGTCTGGACCCGCAGGTGGCCTTGCCCACCCACCTGAGCCTGAACGACGGTTCGATCGAGGGCCTGCAGGCCTTGGGCCACAGCGCCTACTCGGTGCAGTTCCACCCGGAAGCTGCGCCCGGCCCCAGCGACAGCCTGTACCTTTTTGCCCGCTTCACGGCCGAGATGCTCCAGCGCCGCGAGACCACCATCCTTCCGGAGATGAAAACGCATGCCGCGACGCAGTGATCTCAAGACGATCATGATTTTGGGCAGTGGCCCGATCGTGATCGGCCAGGCCAGCGAGTTTGATTATTCAGGCACCCAGGCGGTCAAGGCCCTGCGCCAGGAGGGCTACCGGGTGGTGCTGGTCAACAGCAACCCCGCCACGATCATGACCGATCATGAGTTGGCCGACGCCACCTATATCGAGCCGTTGACCGTGGAAATGGTCGAAAAAATCATCCTGGTCGAAAAGCCGGACGCGATTCTGCCCACGGTGGGGGGCCAGACCGGCCTGAACCTGGCCATGGAGCTGGCCGAGCAGGGTGTTTTGGCGAGGCATGGGGTCGAACTGATCGGTGCCACGCCCGAATGCGTGCGCCTGGCCGAAGATCGCCAGGAATTCAAGGTCGCCATGGCGGCCATCGGACTCGAGACACCGCGCAGCATTCTGGTGACGGACGTCAATATGGCCGACAAAGCCATGGCCAAAATCTCCTTCCCCATGATCCTGCGGGCCAGCTTCACCATGGGCGGCGCCGGCAGCGGCATTGCCTACGACGCCGCGCAATTTGCCGACCTGCTGCGTGCAGGACTGAACGCCTCGCCGGTCAGCAGCGTACTGGTCGAAGAGTCCGTACTGGGCTGGAAAGAATACGAACTGGAAGTGATCCGCGACTCGGCGGGCAACGGCATCATCGTCTGCAGCATCGAGAACTTCGATGCCATGGGCGTGCACACCGGCGACAGCGTGACTGTGGCTCCGGCCCAGACCCTGACCGACCGCGAGTACCAGCGCCTGTGCGACGATGCCCTGAAGGTGCTGGACGCCGTGGG
>CAZLUL010000423.1:0-2259 GCA_964562635.1 uncultured Fibrobacteraceae bacterium
GCCCGCTGTGGATCCCAAACGAGACGTGATGCCCTCAGCCAATCCCGGCCCCGAGCAAATCGCCGCCCTGGAGGAATCGGTTAAAGGGCATCTGGCACCCGTAGCCTGCTTGGATCGATTGCATGGAACCAGGTCGCGACCGCTTCCCCTTTTGGGCTCATTCAACGCCCATTTCTGGCATTGCATGTTCGGGTTTCATCTGCAGGTCCATCTCAAGCAAGCCCGCCTCATCGTAGCCGGACACAGCGCCGACGCTTGAAGTCGCAACTCCCTCTCAATGTTGAAGAACCGTTTGCAAAATGCGGCTTCTATGACCTGCGAATCAGGTAAAATGCACCGCGCCAACGAGTGCGAGTAGTCATGTCAATGGGGCGATGATTCCCCGCGGTTCCCCGTCGTTCCCCGAACCCGCCGATCGCTCCAGGCGATTTCTCATCACCCGCCATGGTACGTATCTTTCAGACATTCCCATACAGTGTCCAAATGCAATCCTGTGTGGGAGTTTCTGATGACCAGAATGTCAACCATGACCCGTTCGCGATTGGCGAAAACAAAGATGCCTCTTTTGTGCCTATTGGCGTGCACCACCCTCCTTTCTCTGTCCGGTGGCGGTTGTGAAGTCTTAGACCCGGATAGCCAAACGATCAACGATGTCTCGGTTGTCATGGGCGAAGACTACAGCTTGCCGGGTTGGGCCCATCCGGCCCCCTACTCGGGGTACATCGGCTCTAGAAATCTGCCGCGGCCCAATGGCAGCATGCGCGTCGAAAATCTGTGGCTGAGTTGGGCGGACCTGGAACCGGTTCGCGGCCAGTACAACTGGGAAATGATAGAGAACAAGTTGGCGGCGGCGGCGGCCGGCGGCTACCAGCTCAATCTGCATCTGCAAAGCATCACCTATGGCGGGGGCAATGAAAGCCTGGGCATTGTCGTGGATCGCAAAGTGCCCGACTGGGCCGAGGAAGAGTTCGGTCTTACCGAATCAGACATCATCAACTTGGGCTGGGAATTTGACCTGTTGATCATTCCCGGTTGGCGGCCAGATATCAGAGCCGCCTTCAACGATCTGATTCGGGCCTTTGGCGCGCGCGGATACCCCAGCAGCCCTCAGCTTGCCTCGGCCTATATTCTGGGGATCAGCCCTTCGCGGGGCGAGGAGTTCTGGTTGTCGGGGCAGGCCCTGGATCGTCTGGAACAAGACCACGGTTTCAGTGCCAACGTCTTGGACCAATGGATCACTTCCCGTTTCGAGGCCTACGGCGAGGCCTTCGCCGGGGAGACTTACAAACTGGTTTGGGTAGGCAAACAAGGATCATGGCGCTATCTCGGTCGCGATGACTATTCGAATCTGGCCCTGCGCCTGGTGCACGACGCGTGGGCCATGGGAGCGGGCAATCGCAGCAGCGCTATCGAGTACTACAACACATGGCTCAACGAGCCAGCCCTGGGCCAAAGCGTTGACGAGAACGGCTATTTGAAGGTCGACGAAACGGTGGCGCCCATCAGTTCGGTGCGCTTCTTTGGCGACGAAAACGAGGAGTACGGCGAACAGTGGGTGTGGCGGTTTGGCAGCCAGGCCGGCGAAGCCCAGCGCTACCGTTTTTCCCTGCTGCGGGCCCTGCAAATGCGGATGCGCTTTCTGTGGACCTCGGATGGGGCCGAAGCGGTGAATCCGGCCCTGTCCCACTACGTAGGCATGAGTCTGGGGCAGAGCGTGACCACTTCCGCGGACGCCTGGGCCTACCTGCGTGAATCGCCGGTCGGTAACTTCCATTCAGCACCCGGCGTGATTCGCAATTTCGAGCGCTACCTGACGCAGCGGGATCTGCCCGGCGGTATAACGGTGGCGACCCAACGCTGTTTCCGTGAATTCAACGCCGGCAGTCATCATCTAAGCGGGGCCGACGACTGGTACGACGACCTGGCCCGCAGAACCGACCTGGCCAGCAACAATCCTTACATCTACTTCGACCTCGACGACCGCTTCCTGGTCAGCGGAGAGACGCAGGTCAAGGTGGAGATTCTGGACAACAGTTCGGCCACCTGGCACCTTGAGTACCTGAACCGTCGGAACGAAATGACGGTAACCAATAGCTTTCACAACCGAGATGACGGCAAGGTCAGGACCGTCACTTTCACGCTCATCGAACCTCGGTTTGCCAATGGGATGAACCATGGTGTGGACTTCCGGATCGCCTGCCTGGGTCCGAGTGATGTGGCGGTGCGGTGGGTGCGTCTGGTCAGACAACAAGTGCCCTA
>CAZLUL010000424.1:0-2259 GCA_964562635.1 uncultured Fibrobacteraceae bacterium
GTCGTTCAAGAAGACGACGACGTCATCTTCTGGGACAGCCAGCGCCAGGCAGCCATGGCCTACTACCGGATTTTGGACGGCGAAACGCTGGAGTTCCGCGTTGTTGGCGGACAGATCCGCGACGCCTCGACCGAAAGCATCTGGCAAGTAGACGGTCTCGCCTTATCCGGTCCGCTTGCGGGCAGGAAACTCGCGCCCGTCGCCGAGGCCTTTGTCTCCTTCTGGTTTGCGTGGGCCGTGTTCCATCCCGACGCGACGTTATGGAGCGCACCATGACCGGATCGAGAATAGCCTTCCGCCTGGGACTGTTGTCGGCAGCGGTCGCTCTCTTCACGCCGCCAGCAACCTACGCTCAGGCCATTTGCAGCGCTCCGCACTCATCGCCGAGTCTCTCGCAAAGCGGCTCCATCAAAACGCTCCCGCAAGGTGCCGGCTGGCTGCAGGTTTCGGTGTACCGGCAGCAGGCCGACGAGTCCTTCAATCACCTGGGAAACCGGCAGCCCTTCCTGGCAAACGGCCAGTTCGATACGCGATCGATCTTTTTGACGGGAGCCGTGGGATTGACGCGCGGCTTGGAACTTTGGGCTCAGCTGCCCGTGCACAACCTGTCCGCAGACGCCGCGGGCGATAACAGCACCACCACAGGCGTTGGTGACATTCGTTTTGCGGGCCGGATCGGGTCCGAGTTTTTCGGCCTGAACGTCCCCCTGGCGTTGAGGGCCGGTGTGAAGGTACCGGGCAGCGAGTTCCCGGTGGACGCGACGGTGCTACCCCTTACCGAGGGACAGCTCGACTTCGAGACTAGCCTGGAATCAGGAGGCAAGCTCGGTTCGCTCCCACTTTATGTGACGGGTTGGGTCGGGTACAGGTGGAGAACCGAAAATCAGGAAGCCGCCCGAACGCCGGGGGATGAAGCCTACGCCCATGCGGCGCTCGGCGCGTTAACCGGAGACTTTTTGTTCGAAGTCGCGGCCGACGGCCTTTGGGGTCGAGCCCCGCTCGCTCAGGGGATTCTGCTCGTCGGAGAGCGCCGCCGCCTCATTCAGCTCATTCCAACCGTCGGGTATCGGGCTGGTCCGGGACGCCTGGAATTCACCAGTCAGATCCCGGTCTACGGTCGGAACCTGCCGAGTGGTATTGGCATGACTATTGGCTACCGATTTGCCTGGGGCATTTGAGAAGAAAACAGAACCAACAGCAACACCTACTGAAAGGGAACTACTATGACCGTACCACCGAGACTCACCAAGACACTTACGACGGCCTTCGCCGCGCTGCTCCTCTTTGCCGGCTCGCTGACCGCGCAAGGGAAAGAAGCATTTACCGAAGCACGGTTCGAGGCGCTTCAGGCCGAAGGCGCCCTGGTGCTGGTAAACGTGCACGCCGACTGGTGCCCGACCTGCAAAGCGCAGCAGGAGGTCCTGTCTGCGTTTCCTGAGAACAACCCCAATACCGAACTGTTCATTCTGACCGTCGATTTCGACAAGCAGAAAGATTGGGTCAGACACTTCGGCGCACCCAGCCAGTCGACTCTGATCCTGTTCAAGGGTGAAGAACGCGTCTGGTTCAGTGTAGGCGAGACCCGTGAAGCCGAGATCTTCACGCAGATAAATACAGCCGCGGCCGGAGCGCGGTAATGAACCTCGACCTGGCGGCAGTCCCGCTGGCCCTGATGGCCGGTGTTCTCGGGGTTTTATCTCCGTGCGTTTGGCCGCTCGTTCCCGTCGTCACTTCGGCGGCGGCGGGAAGCGGCCGCACCGGGCCCATCTATCTTGCTGGTGGGCTGTCGCTCTCTTTCGCGGTGGCGGGTACGCTTTTCACCTGGCTCACCGTGAGCACCGGGCTCGACCCTGAGATCTTCCGCTACTTCGCTGCGGCTATGTTGGTGACGCTCGGCGCAGTGCTCGTAGTTCCGGCATTCGGCAGCTGGGTCACACTCAAGCTGTCGATGCTGTCGGGCAAAATGAACATCCAGCCGGGCAACAACCCCGTATCCCCATCGGGGCAGTTCGGAGTCGGCGCGTTGCTCGGTTTTGTATGGCTCCCCTGCGTCGGTCCCACACTTGGCGCAGCTGTCGCACTCGCGGCCCTTGGCCAGAACATGAGCATGGCATTTGTGGTGATGCTCGCTTACGGAATCGGAACCGCCGGCGTACTCATGGCCGCGGGGATGATCTCGGGCAAGATCCTCACACGCTGGCGCTCCGGTATGATGGCCAGCGGCAAATTTGGCAAGAAGATGCTCGGTTGGTCGGTGTT
>CAZLUL010000425.1:0-2237 GCA_964562635.1 uncultured Fibrobacteraceae bacterium
ACCCGGGCGCGGAAGCCGTCGTTGGTGTAGTTGTTAAAAGGATCGGTGATACCGTCACTGCGGGGTACAACGGCTGGAATATCCAATTCGTTGCCATCGGCGAGGGTAATTTCGCCAATCACATCAGCCCGGAAGGTAAGATCATCAGCTTGGACGCGATCAAAGTCATCGGTTTTGCTAACCACAAAATCAAGCCTATCGGACCCACCGATTTCAATGTAGCTGCCGGTGCATTCATAGATGGTGGTATCTGGATCTGGGGGATAGGCCACAGGAAGCTGCCACTCAACCGAAGCCGGTGATTTGACAGGGGGGGTGTGGCATTCGGGTGGAGCCAAATCCACCTCCATGGTCTGTCCAAATACCACATAGACGTAATAATCATCTGCCGAATGGCCGCCGTTGTTTTCCACAAACACCGGCAGGGTGGTGCTGCTGTTATTGGTCAGGATGTAATCGAGCACCAGGCCGCTGATGCCGCCTGTCCGGATATCCAGATCCTCGGGCATGGGGACGTGGCTCGTGGAAGCAGTGTCATTGTTGGGGCCGCCGGTACAAAAATCGTTAAAATCTACATTTACAAGGTTTGACACACTCCATCCGGAATGATCAGGATCGGTGCCATCGGTGTGAACTTCTGGAAAAATATCCAGATTGGCCACCCGATCGTAGCGTGTGGAGTCTACCAGGATAATGCCGAAGGTGATTCGCACCCAATCGCCATGGCGCAGCAAGTTAGCGTGGCCATCGTTGGTGGTTATTGGCACACCAGCGGCTGTTTCACTGGTCAAAGTGAATTGCGGAGCGGTGTTGTCCAACAGCCCTGCGCCGGGATTGTCCCAGTTAATGTGATTGATTCTTCCGGGATAAGCTCCTCCGAGGGTACTACCTACAGCAAGATCAAGGTCGGCGGTGGGATCCATCCGGTAAGGCGAATCCAGGGTGTTGGTGACCACCAAGTCGTTCACCGTACCGCCGCTTAGGTTTCGGATGGTGATGACCACCCGCCCTTTGGTGCCGGCATTGGGGTTGGTGGTACCGGCAACATCAAAGCCGAGATATTGCACACCAATGGTCAGATCTGTGTTGGATAAGGTATTCAAGGTGGCCATGGACGTTCCCGGGGTGTCGCCAAAGGAGGTGGCGCTGATGTCACCGGCAGGCGTCTGGACATCGCACCCCCACCGGACATCAGAGACAGTGTTGTCCCTGTCATTTGAGCAGGAGCCGTTGGGCGCGCTGGGGATCTTGCCCACCAGATAGAGATAGCCGGATCCTCCGGCGGGCGCATCCACCGCAGTGGGACTCGCAAAGGGAAGATCCACATCATAATCTCGAATCTCGTCCCCACCCCAGGTTGCTGGAAATGGGTCGCAGAGGCCTCCTGGATCCACGCTGTTGGCTCCTGCCACGGTAGCGGCATCCCCTTCCGAGCCGCAAATAAATTTCAAATCAGTGATGTTGAGGCTGCCCACATCCATGATGTCGTCCAACCGCAAATCCTGCAAGTCGGCGGTGCCGGCGCTGTTGTCGACCTGAATGCGCCAAATGATATCGTCATCGATGTTGCCATAAACCTGCGTGGCGTAATCACCCACGCCCTGGCCGGCATCCATGTTTCGTCCCAATTTGGTGACCGTGGGATTGGGTTCGCGCAGGGGCAAGGTGTCCGTATCAGATGCTGTGACAGGTCCTCCTGAACAGGGGGTACCACTGCTGCTGTCCACAGCCGTATAGGTAAGATCTGCCGTAATATCGCGATTTAGTAGCGCATCGGCCAGGCCCTCTGGGTCCGAGACGCGTTCCACTGAAAACCGGATGGTGATGTTGGTCGCCACCGAAGGATTCGGATTGCCGGCGAGGTTGCCAAGGGCTGCGATTTCGCTTGAGGTCCATGTCAGAATCTCATCGTTAGCGCCGGTCCCCACAGGATCTGATCCTGATCCTACTATCAGCGTCCCGTTTATCCACATGTCACCAGCATATGTGAGCCCAGATGCGCCAAGGTTTTCAACCACCGTCATGTTGGTCATATTCGTGATGTCATTGTAGGGAAAAGTGTCATCACCATATGGGTTGGAAACAACGATGGTGATATAGCCGGTGCCGCACAGCTCGCAATAACTGTTGCTGGTACTGGGAGATGCAGTCAGATCATGCCTGATTAATGGTGCGCCGGATGTTATTACACAAGGATCAGCCAGCGCCACGCCAAGGGACAATAACAGCGTTAAAAT
>CAZLUL010000426.1:0-2235 GCA_964562635.1 uncultured Fibrobacteraceae bacterium
TGATTGCCGCTATTCTTACAGCGCAACAACTGCAAGACTATCTGGCCCTTTGCCGAGCTGATCTGGCTGAACAAGGGCGACGTCTTCAAAGAAGACCAGTATCTCGAGGCCCTGGCCAACCTGCAGCAGGTTTATGCGGACCGCGGGTATATCTATATCACGGTGGAGCCCGAGCGGGATATCGTCGACCAGACCGTGAACGTGAACTTCACCTTCCTGGAAGGCCAGCCGGCGAAGATTCACGACATCCAACTCAGTGGCAATACCAAGACCTACGACAAGGTCATTCTGCGGGAGATGCGCACCTTCCCGGGCGACACGTTCAGCAATACCCGGATCCAGGCGACCCTGCGCGATATTTTTCAGACCGGGTTCTTCGAGGACGTCCAACCGGACATTCGCCCGGTCGACAACGGCGATGTGGACATGATCCTCAAGCTGAAGGAAAAGCAGACCGGGCAGTTCATGTTTGGCATGGCCTACAGTGCCGAGACCAGCGTCAGTGGTTTTATCCAGGTGGCCGAGACCAACTTCCAGGGCAAGGGCCAGAACATTGGCCTGACCTGGCAGTTCGGCAGTCGGCGGCGTTATGTCGACCTCAGCTTTACCGAGCCCTGGTTCCTGGGCACGCCGACGCTCATTGGCGCCGACGTGTTTGACCGCTACCAGTACAATTTGGACGACTTCTACGAGAGCCGGGTCAAGGGTTTCAGCGTGCGTTTGGGCCGCCGTATCCCGGGTACGCGCTTCAGCCGAGTCGGACTGCGCTACGAATTGTCGGAAACAAAACTGAGCGAGTTCAGCCAGTCCTACCAACTGTATGTGGCGGATTTGGAAAACTCCCTGGGCTCAAACGACACGGACTGGACCCCGTTGACCGAGATCGATTGGCCGCAGCTGAAGAGCAGTGTCCGCCTGTCGTTCAATCGTAATTCGACGGACAATCCCTTCTTCCCGACGTCGGGCTCCAAGTCCAGCTATAGCGTCGAGGTGGCTGGTGGGCCCCTTGGTGGGGAGATCGAATTCCAGGAACATGTGCTGTCGCACTCGAGTTATCAGCGCATGCCCGGTGGCTTCGCCTTGCATATGCGCGGATTCTTTGGTCTTCTCAATGGGAACTCCGTGCCTGACTGGGAGCGATACCGCCTCGGTGGCAACCGCCGCTACCCACTGCGTGGATACAAGGACCTCGAGGTTGTTCCGCAGGGCAATCCCAGCTTTATTGGTGGGCGCTATTTCACGATCCTGAACGCCGAGATCCTGTACCCCTTGACCAAGGCTGTCCAGTTGCTCACCTTCCTGGATATGGGTGATGTATGGAACAGTTTCTCGGAAGCGGATATGGCCAGCCTGCGCAAGGGCGCCGGCTTTGGCATCAGGGTGGAAGTGCCCATGATGGGAACCATTGGCTTTGACTACGGTTACGGCTTCGACCGTGAGGACTTCCTTGGCAACAAGGATCCTCGTTGGGAGCCGCATTTCAACATCGGCAACTTCTTCTAGGACCCAGGTGGGTCATTGCGGAAGTCGCCTCAAACTGATTCCGGCGCCACTTGTGGCCTGAGAATCGGAGGATCAAATGCGTAAGATGACGATGATTCGAATTGCGGTACTGATGCTGGTGCTCAGCGCCTTGGTGCCTGCCTTGGCCGTTGCGGCAGACAAAAAGCCGTTGGCTGTGGTTGATTCCCAGCGCATCGCCGAAGAATACGAAGCGGCTCGTGATGCCCAGGAGCAGTATCAGAAATTCCTGCGTGAATTGGAGCTGGACGTGGAGGACCGCGAAAAGGTCCTGACGGCCATGGCCGAAGAGATTGACAGCCAGAAAATGTTGTTGGGGCAAGATGCCCTGGCCACCAAAATGCAGGCTTTCGAGCAGAAACGGGCGGAATATTTCCAGTTCCGTGAGACCATCGATCAGCGGGCCGAAGCGGAGTATAAGGCCAAAATCAGCCCGATTCTCGACCAGATCAAACTGATCGTCGAACGCATCGGCAAAGAAGAAAACTACGGTCTTATCGTGGATTCTGCGGCGCTGGCGGTACTTTACATCGATTCGGACTACGATCTGACCAACCAGGTGTTGGCGGCTCTGGCCCGCGGCGACGACTGATAAACACCGATTTTTGTTGACAGCGGCCTCAAATCCGCTGAAATTTTACTAAGATTTGAAGAGACTGAGTAGTCTCGCACTCAATGGGAAATGCCCCTCACCCGATAAGGTGGGGGGCGGTT
>CAZLUL010000427.1:0-2218 GCA_964562635.1 uncultured Fibrobacteraceae bacterium
ACCGCAATCCGTTCATCGATCGGCCTGATTTTGTGCTGCAGGTTTTCCAGCCCGATTTGAGCCCGGTGCCGCAGCCGACCTTCCCGGTGGGCGTGGTTTTGCATCAGAACGTGCCCAATCCGTTCAACCCGTCGACGACCATCAGCTATGACCTGGAAAAAGCGGGTCAGGTCGATCTGCAGGTGTTCGATCTGGCCGGACGCCTGGTGCGCACCCTGCACCGTGGCAGTGAAGCGGCCGGACGCCACGAAAGAGTGTGGTTGGGGCGGGACCAGGCGGGTCGCACCGTCGCTGCGGGCGTGTATTTCTATCGCCTGCAGGCCGACAATGAAGTGGAAACCCGCCGGATGTTGCTGGTGAAGTAGGTTTTCTTCGGATCTTCAGGATTGCCCCCGGCTGATTAGGTCGGGGGCAATTTTTCGGGTTTTTGTCTCACCGCCGAAAGTCCGGTGGCGCTCGGTGCACTGATCCTTTAAAGTGAGAGGTGTTCGGTTGTCCCGGAATACGGCGTTGACTGAAACGCTTGGTATTCTGTACCCCTGCTTCAGAAAGTATCGCTTTGGAGCGACCTTCAGACAAAGTCGGTTCGGACTCGAAACAGGCCGCGAGTGAAAGTCTGTTTGACCCGGAAGGGACCATGTATCGGGTCCTGTTTGAGCGGTCTGCTGACGCCGTTCTCATTATCGAAAATGACACTTTTGTCGATTGCAATCAGGCCACAGTCGAAATGTTGCGCTACCAGAACCGCGCGGATTTCCTGAAGACCCACCCCTCAGAACTGTCTCCCGAAACCCAACCGGACGGCCGCCCCTCTTTCGAAAAAGCCAATGAGATGATTGCCTTGGCCTACGAAAAAGGCAGTCATCGTTTCGAGTGGCAACACCTGCGGTCCGATGGCTCGGCCTTTCCGGTGGAAGTCCTGCTGACGCCCATACCTCAGGCTGACCGCAATGTTCTGCACGTTGTCTGGCGGGACATTTCCGAACGCAAACAACTGGAAGCGGAGCTGCGCCAAGCCCAGAAAATGGAGGCCATGGGCAAGCTCACCGGCGGCATCGCCCACGATTTCAACAATCTGTTGGTGGCGATTATCGGCTATGCCGAATTGATGGAGCTGGAGTTGGCCGAGGACAGCCCCTTTCAGGACTATGTCGAGCAAATCAAGAACGCCGGCAACCGCGCTGCGGGCCTGGTCAACCAGTTGTTGGCCTTCAGCCGCAAGCAGGTCCTGGTGACCAGGGTCATCGACCTCAACGAGTTGTTGAGGAAAGTGGAAAAAATGCTCGCTCCGGTGCTGGGCGAAGACATTCTGCTCGAATGTCGCCTCAGTGACGGACCCCTGGCCGTACTGGCCGATTCCGGCCAACTGGAGCAGGTCGTCGTCAATCTGGTCACCAATGCTCGGGACTCGATGTCCCAGGCGGGCACCCTGGTGCTGGACACGTCATTGGTTCATCTGGAAAAGTCGAGCCTGCAGAAGGGCATGCGCTTGAGCCCTGGTCCTCACGCGGTCCTGGCCGTCACCGACACGGGGACCGGGATGTCGTCACAGGTATTGACGAACATCTTTGACCCGTTTTTCACCACCAAGGAGCAGGGCAAAGGCACGGGGCTGGGACTCTCCACGGTGTATGGCATTGTCAAACAGAGTGGTGGCGATATTGTTGTCGAAAGCGAGCTGGGCCAGGGGTCGGTATTCCGGATCTATCTTCCCATCGCCTCGGCAGCGGTTGAAGGGCAGGGCAGCGATGAGCTGAGACGGCCGGCAGCCACTCGCCAAGCCAGCGAAACGGTTCTGCTGGTCGAGGACGAAGCCGCCGTGTCCGGTTTGGTCGAAAGGATCCTGCGCCGCGAAGGCTATCAGGTCCATGTGGCGAGCAATGGGGTGGAGGCTATGGCCCTGGTGGCCGCCGAAGGGTTGCGTCCGGACCTGCTGCTGACTGATGTGGTGATGCCGAAAATGGGTGGGCCGGAGTTGGCCCGCCACCTGGCGCCGGCCATGCCTGATATGAAGATCCTCTTTGCGTCGGGCTATACGGACGATGCGCTGGTGCACCGGGGTGTTCTGGCCGATGGGGTGGACCTGATCCAGAAGCCTTTTGCGCCGCGAGATTTGCTCAAACGACTGCGCGATATTTTCAGCGCCCGCTGATTCCAGGGGCTTTTGTTTTTTTGGATGAATTTCCGGCAGGGGGATACCCATTGGGACCAAACGCAG
>CAZLUL010000428.1:0-2211 GCA_964562635.1 uncultured Fibrobacteraceae bacterium
TTTTCCGCTTGCGTGGCCTACGTCGTTCAGCGTCTGAAGGCACTTTGTCCTAGCCCAACTTCGCCAGTTGATGGTGTCTTGTCCTAGTTTTTTCGGGGTTGGCGATCGAAAGTCTTCACTACATTTCGTTTTTAACTTATGACCTGTCGGGGCAGGGTCAGGGCCAAACGGTCAAGTAGGATCGCTTGGTGATCTGTGGAGCGGCAGACACAGCGGCGGCGGATTTCCGGGCCGTTGCGGGTTGGTAGCACCACGTCGACGAGGCTGATCTTGCCGAGTTCCTCGAAAATCCGGCGAGGTTCGTCGCCCAAGCCGCCAGCCTTGGCCATCTGCTGCAACGTTTTCCACAACACGTAGGCCAGGAAGCAGATCAAAATGTGGGCCTGCACGCGGTCCTCTTTCTGATGCCAGACCGGGCGCACCCGCAGGTCGCTCTTGTGTATCCGAAATGCCGCCTCGGCCTCGGTCAACTGGATGTATGCCTGCCACAGATCCTCGGCGGACCAGTCGTTCACATTTGTACGGAGCAGGTAACAGCCTTCGCTGAGCGTGGCCCAATCTCGCCACTTCTCGTTTTTCGTCCACGAGACGACGGCGCGGCCGCCGACCTGTTTTACCTTTACCTCGAACAGTGCGGCCGCCCGGCTGTTGTTGGCCATGATCTTGCCGATCCTACGATCAATGACTTCTTTTTTCCACTTGCGTTTCTGGCAACTCGCCTTGATCTTTTCCAACGCCTCGTCGATTCGCTGTTCAAATCGCTCGTGCATCGCCTTTTCCTTTTCGCGGCGATCACGGCTACGACACAAGATATACGTTTCCTTACCACCGTCCGGCGATCGGCACAGCTTGACTTCCAGCCCGTCGCGGATCGCGCGCCAGTCGCTTTCCAGCAACTCTCGTTCAAACTTCTTCAGCGTGCCCTTCGACGCGCCCATGATGTAACGGCGGTTTTCCGACTCCATGAATTCGATATTCTCTTTGGACATCATGCCGCGATCGCCGCACCAGATGCGGTCGGCTTTGCCGTATCGGGCTTCCATGGTCGTAACAATTTCCCGCCACGTCTTCACGTCGTTGCGGTTGCCCCGGAAGACTTCGTACCCCAGCGGCATGCCGCACCTGGAAACCACCAGTCCGATACAGACTTGTTTGCAATCGGAACGATTGTCCCGCGAATAACCACGCTGGGCCATGGGGTTGGCTTCGCATTGGCCCTCGAAATACGTACTCGTCACGTCGTACAAGAGCAGGTCGTATTCCAGATCGAACAGACTGCCGAGCCGGTCCTTGAGATGCTTTTCCAACGCCTCCTTGTGCGGCAACAGCTTGTCCAAGGCTCGATACAACCGCTGCTGGTTGATCTTCTCGGCCGGGATGCCCAACAACTCGGGCATCGCCGTGCTTTTGTAATAATGCTCCGCGATAAAGAGTTCGCTGGACGGATTGCACAACCGGCTGATCGCCAGCACCAACGCCATCTTGGCCCAGGGGATATCTTCCCCGCCGCACGGCATAACGCTTTCGAGCAGCTTGTCTAATCGAAGTTTACGCATCAGTTCCATCGCCAGCCATGGCCCACCGAAATCTAGTTGGTTTTCAACCCGCACGTTGGCCGTGTCGACCTCGACCCACTCGGGCTCGGGCTTGTTGTCGTGACCGAATAGTTGCAACTGCCGGTAGGGCGATGTCTTGTTGCCTTCGGCCGCCTGCTTGACGCCACGCCGCTGGGCATCCTTGAGTTGCCCCAGATAGGCGACAAGGCGTTGCCTGGGTCCGCGAGCCGTTCGATACGACTCGACCAACGCCCAGTAGGCGTGCTTCTTGCCATTCTTATTTCGGTAACACGGCCTGATGAACATACCCGAATTCTACGAAGAAATCGGCCCCGTTCAAGCCGAAAAGTCTTCACTACATCGCGGTTCACCTTTCATCACACCACAAACCGCCATCTCGACGTGAACCCAGGCAAACTACATCCGTCCAGCGACCCCGTTTTATCCCAAAATATTTTCGGAAAAACGAATTTCTGTCAGAGCTGGCGAAGTTGGGCTAACCGTCGTGCCATCGACCAGTTTGACGTGACGGCCGTGCCACAGCCATCGCTTGGGCAATTGCGATTCACAGCGCCCGGCCGTCTTCAAGGCCAACCGTTCGAGCACCGGTTCGGATAATTTAGCCTGTGCGCGACAATAGGCACCGCTGTTTTCC
>CAZLUL010000429.1:0-2204 GCA_964562635.1 uncultured Fibrobacteraceae bacterium
TGCGGGCATCGGTGGGGGAACTTTGATATTTACGTTTACGTGGTGCCTTGAGGGGTGGGCCGACCAATTCGAAGGCACGGGGGTGGTCCCCAAGGTCCAGGGCGTGGCCGTGTTAGTGGGGACGTGCCGGACCTGGAACCGACTCTTTAGTTTTTGTCCCGCTTCCTATGTGTGATATAAATATACCGGTCCAAATTTCATAGCATTCATGTAAACCACCTGTCTAGGAGAGTTTAAAATGAAGCGTGACATGGGTTTGGTTCTCCTGCTGACAATGCTGTTCATGATCCCCGACGTCATTCTTGCTGAAACCGACGAGGTGGTTTTTGACCACAAGGCCCCCCTGAGCCAGGAAGGGCTGCTTTTGGCTTCGGCACGGACCTCCGCGAATGATGGAGAAATAATCCGGGTCAAAATCCTGAATACTGACAGTAAAAAGTTCACTTACCAGATAGCGGGAATCCCGGTTCCGGTGACGGGAAACGGGCCTGGGATACGGGATGGGGCCGACAAAAGTGACACGGTAAATCTGACCATTGTCCACAGCGGTCAATTTGGCGGCTACACGATAACGGCCACGCCCACGCCCAGGGACACGACCAAGACCAAGTCGGAGTCGGAGTCGGAGGCGGAGGCGGAGGACCAGGACAAGCTTCCGCGGGCGGTATTCACCATAAGAGTGGAAACCCATAAATGGAATATCGGTTTTGGCGGGGGGTTCACGGTGTCAACCCTGACCAGTCCCGCCTATGGGGTGGAAACCAGGGTCAACGCTGATGCCTCCGAGGATCTCATCGTGCGAAGGGAGGAACACCGGGAAAGCGAGGTCAGTCTTGGCGTGGCCTCCCTGGTTCACGTCTGGCATTCCAGGCATCCCTGGCTGGCCGCCTCGTTTGGGCTGGGCCTTCAATCCGATACGGGAGCATCCTACTATTTCGGGCCATCGTGGCGAATGGGGAACAAGGGGGCCTTGACCGCAGGAGTGGTGTTTGGAAACGTTGACACTCTTCCATCGGGAACCCAGGAAGGTCAGGTTCTCAACGATTCCAATGCCCTCAACAATCTCGGAAGCAAAATTCAATCCGGGTTTTTCGTGGGATTCTCATACGGTTTCCTGGGCAACGATGGAGAGCACCTGCAAAAACCCTTCGCCACCGAGGATTCGATGAGCGGCCTGGTCGAGGCAGTAGAATGAACCACGAAGGCAACCCGGTTAATCTCGCCCTCTGCCTTTCCGGCGGCGGCTTCCGGGCCTCAATCTTCCACCTGGGAGTTATGCGCCGCCTCCACGAGATGGGCGTGCTGGCCAAGATCAAAACGATCAGCTCGGTGTCGGGCGGTAGCATCCTGGCCGGGCATCTAGCCGAGCGAATGACCCGGCTCGGGTTGAACTCCCTGGGCGAAATCACCGACTGGGACGTTCAGATCGGCAACCCGTTCCTGAATTTCGTGGCACGCGACCTGAGGACCTGGCCGATCCTGTGGACGTGGCCCTTCAACTGGCTGTTTCCCTTGCCGCGGGCGGCGCACATGGTGGAGCGGTATCGCGACGGTTTGTACGGTTTGAGGCTGCGGGATATTCCCAGTAGTCCCCGATTCGTGTTCTGCGCGACGGATCTGGCCTTCGGTGTCGGGTGGTACTTTGAAAAGGAAAAGGTCGGCGACTATCGGGTCGGATACGCGGAGACACCCGGCGATATGTCATTGGCGTATGCCGTGGCGGCTTCGGCTTGCTTTCCTCCGGTATTAGGCCCCATGGGCGTGCCTATCGCCAGCGAGCAGTTTAAAGGGGGGAATTACCAGGAAAAGAACCGTCCCAAAATCATGCGCGGGTTGCGGCTCAGCGACGGCGGGGTTTACGACAACCTGGGGCTCGAACCGGCGCTCAAAAACCATGACACGGCCATCGTCTCGGATTGCGGGGCGCCGTTCAAGTTCAAGGTCAGCAAGATTCCCCTTATCAAATACTCGCGATACATCACGGTGGTGCAGAAGCAAGTGACGTCATTGCGTAGGCGGCAGCTGTTCAGCCTGATCAATGATGGGTCGCGGGATGCTGAACCGGAAAAGTTCGGGCCCGAGGTGGATGAAAATATCAAATTGCGACGCGGTGCCTACCTGGGACTGACCAGCGATGTGGAGGGATATCACGCTCCGTCCCGCGATGGTTGGGATGGGTATTCCAAAGACCTGGTCAAGAAAGC
>CAZLUL010000430.1:0-2198 GCA_964562635.1 uncultured Fibrobacteraceae bacterium
TCGGAGCAGTTGGTCGACTACTTTGCCGATCTGCTGGAGAGCCATTCGTGGGCCTCGGTGAAACTGGACCTGTACGGGCTGAAGTTCTTCTACGCTCATGTGCTGCGCAAGCCCTGGGTCGAGCTGGACCTGATCAAGCCGCCGCGGGGAAAGCACCTGCCGGACATCGTCACGGTCGCGGAGGTCGCCCGGCTGGTGCGCTCGACGCGAGTGCTGAGCTACCGGGTGTTGTTCTTCACTTTGTACAGCATGGGGCTTCGCCTCGGCGAGGGTCTGCGCCTGACGGTGGCCGACATCGACGCCGAGCGGCGGCGGGTGCACAGCCGCGATGCCAAGGGCAATAAGGATCGTCTGGTGCCGTTGCCGGATGCCACCCTGGTGCTGTTGCGCCGTTTCTGGAGCGTGCATCGGCACCCTAGGCTGCTGTTTCCCAACCGCAAGGCCGGCCTGAAAGGCGCGGCCATGGCGCTGAGCCCGTTGGCGCCGGTCGGCGTGCAGACCACCCTGCATAAGGTGGTGGAGTCCTGCGGGATAAAAAAAAGATCACGCCCCATAGTCTGCGCCACAGCGATGCAACCCATCTGATCGAGGCCGGCGTTGATCTGCTGGAGGTGCAAAAGCTCCTCGGCCACACCTCGATTCTCACCACCGCGCGCTACACGCACCTGACCCAGCACACTGGGCGCAACGCCGAGCAGGCGATCAACGCCTTGGTGAGTGGGCTGTCCATCGACTGCGGGGGGCGCCGATGATCCGCCTGGCATCGATTATCCAGACCTTCGAGGCCGAGTTCCTGGCTGACTACGCCGATTCGCTCCTGGCGAGTCAGCGCAGGGCGCTCTCTGCGCTGGCGACCTGCCGGACCTCCGCCGCCCCCTCGATGCTGGCGCGTTGCGAGGACTGCGACCACTCCGAGCTGGTGGCGCATTCGTGCGGGCACCGCAGTTGCCCGCACTGCCAACATCACGAGAGCCAGCGCTGGCTGGAGCGGCAACTACAACGCCAAGTGCCGGCGACCTATTTCCTGATTACCTTCACCTTGCCCGCGTCGCTGCGGGCGTTGGCCTGGGCGCACCAGCGCACGCTCTACGATCTGATGATGCGCTGCGGCTGGGAGACGCTGCGCACCTTCGCGCACAACGACCCCCAGCTCCAAGGCGAGGCCGGCGCCATCGCGGTGCTGCATACCCACTCACGCGCGCTCGAGCATCACCCGCATGTTCACATCGTGATGCCGGCGGCGGCCATCGAGCCTAAACGACGACTGTGGCGCACGAAGAAGGCAAAGACCAAGGCCGGCGGCAAGGGCGGCTACCTGTTCAGCCACAAGGCTTTGGCCAAGGTGTTTCGGGGCAAATTACTCGCCGCCATCACGGGCGCCGGACTTACCTTGCCGGGGAGTTATCCGTTGGGGTGGGTGGTCGACTGCAAGTGCGTCGGCAACGGCGAGAAGGCGCTGGTTTATCTTGGGCGCTATCTCTACCGCGGCGTGATCCGCGAGCAGGATATCCTCGCCTGCGAGAACGGGCAGGTGACCTTCCGCTACCGCCACGCCAAACGCAAGTGCTGGGAATATCGCACCTTGCAGGGCGCGCAATTCCTTGCCCTGATCCTCCGGCATGTACTCCCCAAGGGATTCCGCCGGGCGCGCAACTTCGGCTTTCTGCATCCCAACAGCAAGCGCTCGATCACGCTATTGCACTATCTGTTCGGGCTGCCGGTGAAGCGCGCGCCGGGCGATGAGAATCCGCGGCCACGACTGCGCTGCCGTTGTTGCGGCGGGCCGATGGTCATTGTCCAGACCTGCATCCCGCCGCGTGCCGGGCCGATCCCGGTGCTTGTCGCTGCCGAGGCCCCGGCGATGTAACCGACACCGACAAGCCGATTGCGCGAATTTCGGCTGCCGCAGGCCGAGGGCCGCCCTCGGCTCCGATTCGGGCAAAATAGCGCTTTAGGCCGCTCGGCCACGGCGCAGTTGCCGCAATGGCAACCAAAAAACCGCTGGCCTCATGGTCGCGTGCTCTTCCGCGGCCATCGGGCTACCAGCTTCACCGAAGCTGTTTTCTATAGCTCCCTCTCATCCCTCAACACCGGGCTTGTCCAACAAAGCGGTTAGATCGTGGCTCGCTTCGCTCGCACGATCTAACCTTATTCGTTAGGCATTTTCATTGGGTTTCAGTTAAACGCGGTCTGTCCCA
>CAZLUL010000431.1:0-2197 GCA_964562635.1 uncultured Fibrobacteraceae bacterium
ACCCGGTGGTGCCGGACAGTTTTGTCGCCCCTGGGCTTCTGGTGTGGAACGACGACGGCAGCGCTCTGGGCTGGACCCGTTGGGTCCAGGCCCTGACCCAACTGGGCCTGACCCTGGGCACGGACTATGACATCTTTGCCACCGCTGGCGCCGCCAACGGCGCGGGCAACGGCCTGGGTGGGCGGGCCACCACCGTCCAATTGGCCCTCTACGACGTGATGGCCTACACCTCGGGCACCCAGAACAACTTCACCCTTTCGGATGGCGATTTGTTCGCCGACCCCTCGGACGATTTGGCCCTGCTGCAGTCTTGGCTGGATCTCGGTGGCCGCAATCTGTTCCTGACCGGTGACAATCTCGCGGCCGACCTGGCCGCCTCGGGCGGAGTGTCGCTGGAATTCATGCTGGATGTGATGGGGGTGGGATTGCACAGTTGGACTCTGCGGCCATTGATCGGCAATCAGGCTGCGCCCGAAGTGGCGGCCTTGCCGGGCAACAGTGTCGTGCCGGATGCTGCGCATTGGCTGGCCTTTGGCAGCTGCGAGTACCTGAACAATTTTGACGCGGTCATGCCCGTGGGGGCGGCCCTGCCGTTGGCCGAATTCACAAATTTCACCGGCCAGACCGGTTCCTATGCCTGGTCCGCAGCCACCCTGAATCTGCTGCCGTCCAACAGCGGTCGCGTCGTTTCCCTGCCTTACGATTTGCAATTTGTCGTTTCGACACCAGAGTCGGGCAAGGCCAGTGCTCCTTTGACCGCCCGCGCTCGCCTGCTCGGCGACGTCCTGACCTTCCTGGGCTACGATCTCGGTGCTGGATCTGGGCCCACCGACGTGCCACTTACCCGGCAATTTTCAGTGTCCAACTATCCCAACCCCTTCAATCCCCGCACCACGATCAACTACCATTTGCCCCGGTCCGGCCACCTGACCCTGAAAATCTTCGACCTGCGCGGCCACTGCATCCGCACTCTGATCGACACCCCAATGCCCGCCGGCCCCGGCCAAATCCTCTGGCAAGGCCAAAATGACCAGGGCGCCCCCATCGCCAGCGGCACCTACTTCTACCAGGCCCACTACGAGAACCAAAAACAAACCGCCAAAATGCTCCTCCTCAAGTAAAGCCCCTCCAACAAGCAACAGGTGGGCACCTCTGAGCGTGGCGGTGTTTCATCACGAACATTTTTGAAATCCACAGGCAGGGCCCAAAGGGCCCGAACCGAGGACATCAAAAATGTTCGTGATGAAACACCTTTCACACTCTGACGTACCCGCACTGTATTGACAGAGCCAAGGGGGAGTGCTAGCCTGTGGACCAGATTCCCACTCCATTTCCGCAGGCCGATCGAACCAAAGTGTTCCAAAGGCTGTGTAATTTTTGTAAGTCGTTGCCCGGTAGTGCGTTATTTACGTGCCCGGGTTCGTTCCGTGTCGCCTTGATCCGCCAGAGGGAGCAGGGCTCAACTGTGGAGGCATCCATGCCCGCGAAATTTCGCATCCTAAATCTGGTCCTGGCGGCAACTGTGCTGCTAACCGCTGGTTTTGCCAGCGCCCAGACCTACCTCGATCTCGAGGGTCAGATCCAGGAATTCACCCTCGACAACGGGGTGAAATTCATCGTTTTGGAGGACCACAAAGTCCCTGTGTTCTCCTTCCGCACCTTCATCAATGTTGGCAGCGCCAACGAGGTCCGGGGCATCACCGGACTGTCCCATATTCTCGAGCACATGGCCTTCAAGGGCACCGCCGAGATCGGGACCACCGACTACAAGAAAGAAATGAAGGCCATGGCCCAGGAGGATGTGGCTTTTGCTGCCCTCAAGGCCGAACGCCTCAAGGGTGAGCACGCCGATCCGGCCCAACTCGAAACGCTCGAAGCGGACTTCACGACGGCCAAGGACGCCGCCCGCGAATTCGTGGTCACTAATGAATTTGGCAGCATTGTCGAAAACAATGGTGGTCAGGGCATGAACGCCTACACCAGCAGCGACGTGACGGTGTACCACTACAACATGCCGAGCAACCGGCTCGAGTTGTGGGCCTACATCGAGGGTTCCCGCATGGGACGCCCGGTGCTGCGTGAGTTCTACACCGAAAAAGATGGTCCGGTGACCGAAGAGCGCCGCATGCGCACGGACAACAGTCCCATCGGCCGGATGATCGAACAGTTCCAGAACCTGATGTTCATGGCCAACGGC
>CAZLUL010000432.1:0-2192 GCA_964562635.1 uncultured Fibrobacteraceae bacterium
ATGTGTTGAGGCATGGCCAGCGGCGACAGCTTCTTGCGGATGAAGTTCATGATCTCCAGTTCCATGTCGCCGCTCGCCTCGAAGCCCGGCTTCAGGGCCACGAAGGCCTTCACGACTTCCATATTCGTGGGGCAGGGGCTGGCCACGGCCGCCGACTCGGCCACCGCCTCGTGTTCCAGCAGCGCCGACTCGATCTCGAAGGGGCCCACCAGGTGGCCGCCGGTGTTGATCACGTCGTCGTCCCGGCCCACGAACCAGTAGTAGCCGTCGGGGTCGATGCTGGCCTGGTCTCCGCAGATGTACCAGTCGCCGATATGCTTGTCCTGGAACCCTTTGTCATTATTCCAGTAGGTGCGGATTTGGCTCGGCCAGCCCCGCTTCAGGGCAATCACGCCCACCTGGCCCTGGGGCACGGGCTCGCCGGTTTCCGCATCGACCACGGCGGCCTCAATGCCCGGGAAGGGCTTGCCCATGCTGCCGGGTTTGACCTTCATGCCCGGCCAGTTGGTGATCACCATGCAGCCGGTTTCGGTCTGCCAGTAGGTGTCGTGGAAGGGCTTGCCGTAGGCCTTTTCGGACCAGATCACCGCTTCGGAATTCAGCGGTTCGCCGACACTGCACAGGTGGCGCAGTTGCGACAGGTCGTGCTTCTGCGCCAATTCGGTGCCTTCCCTCATCAGCAGCCGGATAGCCGTCGGCGCCGAATACCACACCGTCACGCCGTACTCGGCCATGAAGCGGTACCAGTTGTCGGCGTTGAAGCCCGAGTCGAGCACGGCCTGGGTGATGCCGTTGGCCCAGGGCCCGATGATGCCGTAGCTCGTGCCCGTGACCCAGCCGGGGTCGGCGTTGCACCAGTAGACGTCGTCTTCGCGCAGGTCGAGCACCCACTTGCTGGTGATGTACTGGGCGATCAGCGAGTTGTGCACGTGCTGGGCGCCTTTGGGCTGGCCAGTCGTGCCGCTGGTGTAGTGCAGCACCGAAGGTGAATCGGCCGTTGTCGCGTGCACCGTGTATTCGTCGACCCGCGGCAGGCCGTGCAGGTCGAGCGCCGTTTCCCGCTCTTTCAGCGGCTTGGCCGGATCGGCATCGACCACCACGATGTGGCGCAGGCCAGGCAGGCGGTCGACGATCTTGCGCACCTTGCGCACGTGCTTTTTCTGGGTGACGACGGTGCAGGCCCCGGCGTTGTCCAGCCGCGTCCACAGCGAGTCTTCGCCGAAGGCGCTGAACAGTGGCTGCACGATGCCGCCCATCTTCAGCACGCCGAGAAAGCCCAGATACAGCTCAGGCACCCGGTCCATGAACAGGCAAACCCGCTCACCGGGTTTGACGTCCAGTTCCTCGAGGTACTGGGCGAAGGTGTTCGTCAACTGGCGCAGGTCGTCAAAGCTGTAAGTGCGTTTCTCACCGCGGAAGTCCTCCCAGAGCAGGGCCGTCTTGGCCGCCTTGCCTTGCTGGCAGATGCGGTCGCTGCAGTACCAGCCGATGTTCACCGGGTCGCCGGTGCGGTGCCCGAGTTCGTCGGCGACCTGCTGCCAAGCGAATCCCTGCAGACATTCCTCATAGGTGCGGCTCATCGTTTTCTCCTCAGCGGTTCGCAGGCGATCCCCGTGCGGATCACCCTTCGGCAATGGCCACCGCGGCCGCCAGGTCCGCGGTGTGGGTCAGTGAGACATGAACCGAGCGCACACCGAGGCCCGCCGCCAGTTCGCCCAGGCGACCGGACAGCGCGGACCGGGGCTGCCCGCCCGGCTCGTGGGTGATTTCGATATCCAACCAGAAGGTGCCGCGGCCGGCGGCATTGGCCAGCGCCTTGACCACCGCTTCCTTGGCGGCGAAGCGGGCGGCGAAGTGCTCGGCAGGGTGGCGTTTGGACGTGCAGTAGGCGATTTCTGCGGGCAGGAAAAGGGAGGCCGCGAAGGCCGGATCGGTCTCCAGCCGGGACTGCACCCGGCGGACGTCACATTGATCGATGCCAAGGCCCAGAATCATCGCTCTGCCAACGCCTTTGACCGGTGCGGCCTGCCGGGCCGGAAGCAGACGAACATCCGGGAAGGCAGGGTGGTTATATTAATAACAGGTGACGTTGAAAATACAATATCTAAATGACCCACAGAGCTGGGAAATTGTTGTGCCTAGTCACTAACTCAAAGAGATACAATTTGTTAGGTAGGATTGTATTTTCAACG
>CAZLUL010000433.1:0-2188 GCA_964562635.1 uncultured Fibrobacteraceae bacterium
TCCGCGCGCTTCCAGGACATTGGCCATCTCGCGCACGATGTGCTGGGCCTGGGCCACGGCCAGGCCGTATCCCGGCACGACCAGCACCCGCTGGGCGGTGTCGAACAGCATGGCGACCTCTTCGGGACTGGTGGATTTCACCTTGCCACCGTAGACCTCGTCAGCGCTGGGGCCGTCGGCGCTCGGGCCCAACGAACCGAACAGCACATGGCCCAACGAACGGTTCATGGCCTTGCACATGATCCGGGTCAGGATGATGCCTGAGGCCCCGACCAGCGAACCGGCGATGATCAGCACGTTGTTCATCAGCACAAAACCGGTGGCCGCCGCAGCCAAGCCCGAATAGGAATTGAGCAGGGAAATCACAACCGGCATGTCGGCTCCGCCAATGGGCAGCGTCAGGGTGATGCCCAAAATGCAGGCCGCCCCCACGATGATCCAATAGGCGATCTGCGCGGTCGGATCAACGGTCAACCAGCCCACGCAGGCCAGCGCGCCCAGGCCGACAATGGCGTTGAACGCCCTCATGCCCGGGAAGCCCACCTGGCCGCCGGGCAGGATCTCGGCCAGCTTGCCGAAAGCGATGAGCGAACCGGTCAGGGTCACCGCTCCGATCAGGCCACTGAGGCCCGTGGCGATGGTCGTCTGGGCATTGGGATTGACGGCGATCATGAAAGCCGCGCCGGCCACCAGGACACTGGCGCCGCCCCCAAAACCGTTGAAGAGGGCCACCATCTCGGGCATCTGGGTCATCTTGATCCGGGCGGCGGCAATGCCACCGACCAGGCCACCAATGACGGCGCCCAGCAGGATCCACTGAAAAGCCAGGCCACCATCGACCAGGGTTGCCAGGACAGCCACGAGCATTCCCCAGGCACTGGTCAGATTGCCCCGCACCGCGGTGCGCGGATGGGTCAGGCCCTTAAGTCCGTTGATGAACAGGATCGCGGCCACCACATAGGCCAGATTGACCCAGCTCGCATCGATTGAAATTCCGCTCACGTCATCACCTCTTGTTCTTGAACATGTCGAGCATGCGATGAGTGACCATGTAACCGCCCACGACATTGACCATGGCAAAAGCCACCGCCGCGGTGCCGAGAATGGTTGCGAGCTTGGGATTGTCGGTGCGTGTGCTGACGATGGCACCAATCAGGGCAATGCCACTGATGGCGTTGGAGCCGGACATCAGCGGTGTGTGCAATGTGGGCGGCACCTTGGTGATGATTTCGAAGCCGATAAAGACTGCGAGAACAAAAACGGTGACCGCGGCAACGAGAGCTTCCATGAGCTAGTCTCCTTCCGGGGCGGGTTCTTCGGCGACTGGTTCTGC
The DNA here is from genome assembly GCA_964562635.1 of uncultured Fibrobacteraceae bacterium. GTDB lineage: Bacteria > Krumholzibacteriota > Krumholzibacteriia > LZORAL124-64-63 > LZORAL124-64-63 > JAGRNP01. The sequence goes on from CAZLUL010000433.1 coordinate 1,334, forward strand.
GCCGGCCACCGGCGCCAAAGGTGGCAGGTTCAAAAGGTCCCGCACCCGCGGGTGCACGACTTCGCCCTCGCGGCACAGCAGCGTGCCGGCGGTGACTTCGTCGTCCAGATCAACATTCAGTTTTCCGTCTGCCAACAGCGACTTCAGGAACGTCTCGGCATTCTTGGCAAACATCTGGCTGGCGTGGTAGGGCTTGCGCGAGACCAGATTGGTTGGGCCCAAAATCGTGACCCCGTGGGCAACAACATGCTCGTCCGCCTTCGTCAGCTCGCAATTGCCCCCGCGTTCGGCGGCCAGGTCCACAATCACCGAGCCGGGCGCCATCGCCTCGACCATCGGCGCGGTCACTAACACTGGCGACTTGCGACCGGGAATCGCCGCCGTCGTGATCACCACATCGTTGCGGGCCACCACGGCGAGCATTTGTTCCTGCTGGCGCCGGATGAATTCGTCACTTTGCTCCTTGGCGTAGCCACCTTTATCCTCGGCGCTTTCGGTTTCCAGATCAAACTCGACAAATTTGGCACCCACCGAGAGCACCTGGTCGCGCACTGCCGGACGCACATCGTAGGCCTCGACCACGGCCCCAAGCCGCTTGGCTGTGGCAATGGCCTGCAGGCCGGCCACGCCAACGCCCACGACAAAGACTTTGGCGGGAGCCAAAGTGCCCGCGGCGGTCATCAGCATGGGAAAAAGACGGGGCAACTGGGACGCTGCCTCAAGCACGGCCTGATAGCCGGCGACCGTGGCCATGGAACTGAGCACGTCCATGCTTTGGGCGCGGGTGATCCGCGGCACCATTTCCAGGGAAAAGGCGGTCACGCCTTTTTGGGCCATGGCGCTGATGGCCGTCGG
>CAZLUL010000434.1:0-2182 GCA_964562635.1 uncultured Fibrobacteraceae bacterium
CTGCAAGCAGCCCCGGCGGTATATTTTCTGTGGCACTTTCCGTGGGATTGCTCCCCCTGGTCGTTAACCAGCACCATACCCTGCGGAGCTCGGACTTTCCTCGAACCTCCCGAAATACAAGATTTGGAAGGCACGCGACTGCCTCCCCGACTTCTCACCCGAACATGATAAACCCAATTCCGAGGGATGTCACAGGAATTTGCGGCCCCGTGCGACAAAAAAGCGGGCCAGCGCTGGGCTGGCCCGGATCTCCCAAAATGCGCCTGCAGGCTACTTTTCGTCCAGGGCCTGGTTGGCCAGGCTGTCAGCCTGGCCGTTGAGCGCCCGCTTGATGTGGGTGACGCGGAACTCGTCCAGCCCCTTGGTCAGGAACATCACCTGCTGGTAAAGGGGGCGCAGATCGGGACTTTTGACCCGATAGGCCCCGTGCAACTGCCGCACGATCAGCTCGCTGTCCATCTTCAGATGCACCCGTTTGACCTGCCAGCGCTGGCAATGTTCCAAGGCGATGACGACCGCCCGGTACTCCGCCACATTGTTGGTGGCCTTGCCGATAGCTTCGCAGTAGCCGGCCAGTTTCTCGCCACCCTTGAGGCCGAACACCATCCCCACCGCCGCCGGGCCCGGATTGCCACGGCTGGCTCCGTCGGTATGGATCTCCATGATCGGCTTGCCGTCGGCCGGCAGCGGACTCTTGGCCAGCGTCGAAGCCGAAACCAGCTCAGGAAACTTTTCAGCATCGGCTTTGCGTCGGGCCGGCGTTTTGGTTTTTAGCGCCGCGTCGTTCGGGTCGACAAGGGGAGTCTTGTCGGCAGTGGTCAGCTCACGTCGCCAAATGGACAACCGGCGCCGCAATTCCCGCACTGACAGGCCGCACTCCCGGGCCAGGGAGCGCAATTCTCCACTGCGCTCAAGGGTCTTGAGCAATTCGCTGAGGGTTTCGGGATTGGCCGGATTCATGTGAGTCGCTTTCGAATGGATATCAGTCAGGCTTCAGGCAGGTCAGAACCGCCCCCTTGTCTTGTCAGTGCCAGGGCCGGTGCACCACATAGCGGGCACAGCCGGCACAGCGCACCAGGCTGCGGCCCGTGTCCGCATCGATGGCCTGCTGGGCGGGCAACTGTTCAAAGCAGCCGCCACAGGCCCCGGACTGGACCCGCACCACTGCCGCCCCGCCGTTTTTCCGCAGGCGTTGCACGTGCCTCTTGGCCGCCTCAGGCAACATGCCCACCAGGCGTTCCATCTGCGACACCAACTCGTCCCGAGCCGCAGCCGCCTCACGGGCTTCGTCAGTCATGCGACTGATTTCGGCCCCACCCTTGGCATCTTGCTGCACGCGATCAGCCTCGGCTTCCTTCTGTCCGCCTTCAGCCGATTCGACCGCTTCCAACCAGGCCATCGCCTCATCTTCCAGCGTCTCCAGCTTCTGCTCCAGGCCCGAAATTTCTCTTTGCAGCGCTTGATGCTGCCGCCGATCGCTGACGCCGATGATCTGGTCGCGCTTCAGGGCCAGGGCCGCTTCCGTCGCCCGGATCTCGTTTTCCTTGCCCTTCAACCTCACCTGGGCACTCTGGTTGCCGGCCGCAGCCAGCGCGGCGTCCTCTTCGTACTCGGCCTGCAGCTCGCGCAGGTCCCGCCCCCGCGAAGCGTGATGGGACAGCGTATGTTCGGCAGCCACCAGGTCTTCTTCAAGACCGGCGATTTCCACCAACAGGTTGATCAGCACCTTTTCGTCCACGCCGCCTCTTTCGGGTTTTCGGCCAACGGGTATGATACCACCGGAACGGGTCGCCGATCAAACACTTCAGTCATCAAACTGTAGACATAAAAAAAGAAGACGCCAAAGGCGTCCTCTCTCCGTTCACTCGAACTCGGATCTGCAAGGCACCAACAGCAAAGGTCTGCGGTCTCTGCCAAAGGTGGTCTCGCAAGATCGGTCCTGTTCAGGTGGCAACGGCGAAAAATGATGGTGGGCGATACTGGACTCGAACCAGTGACCTCTCGCGTGTGAGGCGAGCGCTCTAGCCAGCTGAGCTAAACGCCCATCATTATTATCTGGGCCGCCACGACCGGCGGACGCCAAAAGCTTGCCAATAAATTCGCGAAACTTGTGGTGGGCCCACCAGGACTTGAACCTGGGACCGACCGGTTATGAGCCGGTTGCTCTAACCAACTGAGCTAT
>CAZLUL010000435.1:0-2178 GCA_964562635.1 uncultured Fibrobacteraceae bacterium
CAGGTCAGCAGGACGGCGCCGGGGTAGTCTCTGATGAATTTTTCCAGCCATAAAATCGATTCGATATCCAGATGGTTGGTGGGCTCATCCATCAACAGGACGTCGGGCTTGGCCAGCAGCACGCGGGCCATGCCGATGCGCATTTTCCAACCGCCAGACAGAGCGCCCGAGTCGCCGCCGATCTGGTCGTCGGCGAACCCGAGCCCCTGCAACACCTCGCGGGCCTTGGCTTCCAGTTCGTAGCCGCCGCGGCTCTGGTACTCGTCGAGCACCTCACCAAAGCGGGCCAGGATTGTTTCCATTTCGTCAGCCCGGGCAGGGTCGGACATGGCCATTTCGAGGTCGGCCAACTCGTGGTGCAATTCGCCCAGGTTGCCGCTGCCGGCGATGGTCTCGTCCAGCACCGAGCGGCCGGACATCTCGCTGATGTCTTGCCTGAAGTAGCCGATGGTCGTGTGTTTGGGCAGCGTGATGGTGCCCTCGTCCGGTTCTTCTTCACCCACGATGAGGCGAAAAACGGTGGACTTGCCGGCGCCGTTGGGCCCGACCAAACCCACTTTTTCGCCCTTGTTGAGTTGGAACGAGGTCTCCACAAAGAGGATCTGGCGGCCGTGACGCTTCGAGATATTGGTCAGATTGATCATCAGTGGGCAGCCTGCCAGGAGTTTGGGGTATCGCCTTGGGTTTTTGCACGTCGCGAAATATAGCACCTGAAACGGAAAAATCGCGACCAAATCGCCCCTTTTACGCTAAATTGGCGCAAATGCTTGTCAGGTACTATATTGATGACTCCAAGATCGGGCGCCAGCCCGACAGCGGCGAACAACAGGACCTCTTCATTACCCCGAGGTCGCGCCGCTTATAGACCCCCTTTTGTCCTTCCCTGTTGTTTAGGCCAGAACTTTCGACCATGCCGCCCAGGCGAAGTCTGTGTGCTGTGTGGTGGAGAATATTATTTATGTCCGAATCGAGAAACACGATCGCGAATCATCCGAATCACGCGAATCATCCGAATCATCCGAATCACTCGGATCATCCCGGCCCCAGCGGCTTTGACCGCTTTGGCCTCCACAAGACCCTCATGCGAGGCATCCGCTCGGCGGGCTTTGACTCGCCGCGGCCCATCCAGGCCGAAACCATCCCCGCCGCCCAGGCGGGCTTTGATGTGCTGGGCCTCGCCCAGACCGGAACCGGCAAGACGGCGGCCTTTGCGCTGCCTCTGCTCGATCGCCTGTTGCGCGACCGTCAGCGAGGACCACGCGCCCTGATTCTGGCTCCGACCCGCGAACTGGCGAGTCAGATTGCGGCCGAAATCCGCCTGCTGGCCGAATTCACCCAGATGAAAATGGTCACCATCTTTGGTGGTGTCTCGGCCCACAATCAGGTGCGTGCCCTGCGTCGCAATCCGGAAATCGTCGTCGGTTGCCCAGGCCGCGTCCTGGACCTGCTGAACCAGGGGCTGCTGCACCTGGACGAGATCGAAACCCTCGTGCTCGACGAGGCCGACCACATGTTCGACATGGGCTTCCTGCCGGACATTCGCAGGATCCTGTCGGCTTTGCCCCATGATCGTCAGAACCTGCTGTTTTCGGCGACGATGCCCAAGGAAGTGCGCCATCTGGCGGACGAGGTGCTGAACAATCCGCATGTCGTCGAGTTGGCGGATTCCGCTCCGGCGGCCACCATCGACCACGCCCTGGTGCTGGTGGGCGAACGCCGCAAGCGTGACCTGCTGGAGCATCTGTTGGGTCTGGACAACTGCGATTCGGCCATCGTCTTTACCCGCACCAAGCACCGGGCCCGCCGTCTGGCGGAGCAGTTGTGTAAGGCGGGCCACAAGGCGGTGGGCTTGCAGGGCAACCTGTCGCAGGGCCAGCGTGATCGGGCCATGAACGGCTTCCGCACCCGGCACTACAACATTCTCGTGGCGACCGATATTGCCGCGCGGGGGATCGACGTCAGTGGGGTGTCGCACGTGATCAACTTTGACGTGCCCAATACGCCGGAAGCCTACACCCACCGCATCGGGCGCACGGGTCGGGCCGAACTCGAGGGTGAGGCTTGCACGTTTGTCACCGGTGCGGATCATACCTGGTTGCGGGCCACCGAGCGCATGATCGGTTCGCCGATTCAAAGGCGGGAAGTGGAAGGCTTTGTGGCCGATACCGAAGTGCCGCC
>CAZLUL010000436.1:0-2173 GCA_964562635.1 uncultured Fibrobacteraceae bacterium
GAAACCTACATCGGGCTGGTCGAGTTCGGCGCGGGCGTGATCCCCGCCGGTGGCGGCTGCCTGCGGTTGTACCAGCGCAACGTTGATGCCCTGATGGACAAGCGCGACCTGCAGCCGGCTTTCCGCAAGACCTTTGAGACCATTGGTACGGCCAAAGTGGCCACCAGCGCCGCTGAAGCGGTGGAACTGGGCTTCCTGCGGCCGGGTGACAGCTGGTCCCTGAATCGCGACCATCTGGCCGCTGATGCCAAGGACCTGGCCCTGAGCATGGCTGAGACCCATTTCGTCAGTCCGGTCGAAGACCAGGCGATCCCGGTGATGGGCACCGCGGGCATCGCGTTGGCCGAATCGGTGCTGTTCAATATGGAGCAAGGTGGCTATGTGTCGGCCCACGACCGCAAAATCGGCATGGAACTGGCTAAGATTTTGGCCGGTGGCGTGGTGCCCCCGGGCACGACGGTGACCGAAAAAGACATGCTCGACCTCGAGCGCGAGAGCTTCATGCGCCTGCTGGGCGAACGCAAGACCCTCGAGCGCATGGAACACATCCTGAAAACCGGCAAACCCCTGCGGAACTAAGCGGGACACAGAAGGAGACAAAGATGAATAGAGAAGTCGTCGTAGTCAGCTCCCGCCGCACCGCCGTCGGACGAGCCATCAAAGGCACCCTGCGCCACACCCGCCCCGATGATTTGGGCGCCGCGGTGATCAGGCAAATGCTCGCGGACTATCCCAACCTGGATCCGGCCCGCGTGGGCGATGTGATCATGGGTTGCGCCATGCCCGAGGCGGAACAAGGCATGAACGTGGGTCGCAATATTGCCCTGATGAGTGGCCTGCCGGTCACCGTGCCGGGCATGACGGTCAACCGTTTCTGCAGCTCGGGCCTCGAAACGATCAATATTGGGGCGTTGAAAATCGCCGCCGGTCAGGAAGACGTGATCATCGCCGGTGGCACCGAATCGATGTCCGCCGTGCCCCTCGGCGGCCTGCGCTACCTGCCTAGCCCCCAAATGGCCAGCGAGCATCCCGAATACCTGACCAACATGGGCATCACGGCCGAGAACCTGGCCGTGCGCGACGAGATCAGCCGCGAAGCCCAGGACGAATTCAGTTTCAACAGCCACCGCAAGGCCATCGAGGCGATCAAAAACGGGAATTTTGCCGATGAGATCGTGCCCGTCATGGCCGCCTTGCCGGCCAAGGCGAAAAATGGCCGACCGAGCTTGCAGGAAGTCGAATTCCTGGTCGATGAAGGCCCCCGCGCCGACACCACCGCCGAAGCCCTCGCCCGCCTCAAGCCGGCCTTCAAGAACGGCGGCACGGTCACCGCTGGCAATAGCAGCCAGATGAGCGATGGCGCGGCGGCCACCTTGTTGATGAGTGCCGAATACGCCAAGGAAATTGGCGCCACACCGTTGGCCCGCTTCCTGGGTTATGCGGTCGCCGGCGTCGAACCCGACATCATGGGCATCGGCCCGGTTGCTGCGGTGCCCAAGGTGATGGCCCTGACTGGCCTGACTCTCGACCAGATGAATGTCATCGAACTGAACGAAGCCTTCGCGGCCCAGAGTCTGGCGGTCTGCAAGGGCCTGGGCCTGGATCCGACCGACGAACGCGTGAACCCCAACGGCGGCGCCATCGCCCTGGGTCACCCCCTCGGCTGCACGGGCGCCAAGCTGACTGCCAGCGCCCTGCACGAACTGAAACGCCGCGGCGGCCAGTACGCCCTGGTGACGATGTGCATCGGCACGGGCATGGGCGCGGCCGGGATTTTTGAAGCCATCTAGAGTAGGGACCTGGCTGGGTCTTCCGGCCGCCAACGATTTGCAAGGAGAACGACCATGTCAGACGCGAAATATCCTACCGGTGGCGAATTCCTGCTGAAGGAAACGGACCCTGCCGACTGCTTCACACCTGAGGATTTTGACGAAAACCAGCGCATGTTCGCCACCACGGTGGACGATTTTACGGCCAAGCACGTGCTGCCAATCGTCGAGGAGCTCGAATACGAAGGCGATACCTCCCTGGGCAAAGGTCTGCTGCAGAAAGCCGGCGAAACGGGTCTGCTGATGGCCGACATTCCCGAAGCCTACGGCGGCATGGGCAGCAACAAGGCCACCATCATGCTCATCAGCGAGAAGATCGCCCACGCGGGATCTTTCGCCGTCAC
>CAZLUL010000437.1:0-2150 GCA_964562635.1 uncultured Fibrobacteraceae bacterium
GCCCGCCTCGAATTTGGAGCAGGGACGCCGTCATCCATTGTCGGCATCTCTCCAGTCGGAGACGGCCTCGACGGATATGTCGTCGGCTTCGCGGGACACGACGGACAATTGCACGCGGCCGGATATTTCAATGGCAGTGGAGACACCGTCCTGAACCGAGTCGCGCGTTGGGATGGCACCGCCTGGCAACCGCTGGGCGAGGGCCTGCCCGGGGTCTATCCCCAGGCCATTGCCAGTTACGATGGCGCCCTCTATGTCGACCGGTACCGATGGGACGGAAGCTCCTGGACGGAAGCTTTTCCGGTCAACGGACGCATCAGTACGCTCACGGTCCACGCGGGCCTGCTCTATGCGTGCGGCGGTTTCAGTGAGGTCGCGGGACAGGCGATCGGCAATGTCATCGCCTGGGACGGCAGCAGCATCCTCAGCGTGGGCGGCGGGGTGCCCTGGCCCCAGGTGGAAGGTGCCTATTCGGGAGCGGACGGATTGTACGTATCGGGCTGGGACGACAACGACCTGGCCTCGGGCACCAACCGCTGGGACGGGTTGGCCTGGCAGACCGAGGTGGACGGCGGCATGGCCACGTCCATGGTGGTTTACGAAGGTGATCTCTACGCAAGAATGACCTATATCGAACACTTCTGGTGGTTCAGGACTCATCTCATGGTGCGCAATGGTGGAACCTGGCAGCAGGTCGAGGCCGTCTCGCCCAAGCGGATGATTTCGCACGGCAGCCTGCTGCTCGGAACGATGAGTCCCGGCGCTCTCGACAATGATACGCGGACCCCTGGTCTGGTGGGGTTCAGCGCGGGCAGCTACCACGAGGTTTTTCCCGGCGATGGCTTCGACCGCGGCTTCGAGACCCTGCTGGGCGACGCCACCTCGCTGCTCGCCGGAGGCGGGTCGGTACAAGCAGACGGCGTCATCATCAATGTCTGCGCCCTGGCCACCGGCGACACCTGGGCGGATTACGGCGACGCTTCGTCCCTGGAATCTGGTCGTTTCGGTGATCTGGAAAACGCCGGTGGCGATGTCTTTGGCGAATATTTCTACATGACCGGTGATTTTGGCCAACACGGCATTTCGTACCTGAACCCGGCCGGCGGCAGTCCCAGCTGGGAACTGTTGTCCACTCCCGGCTGGAATGACGGGGTGCTGCAGGCGGTTGCTGGTGATCTGTACAGTGTGGCGTACAACAGCTTGCAGACCATTGGGATTGATGGGTCCGCCACCAATCTGCCGGTCCCGCAGACCAGCACCTGGTTCCAGGGTGCATGCGACAGCCAGGGCGACCTGGTCGTGTGCGGCCCGCCAACTTTTGCGGATGGGAACCTGCTGGGCAACGTCTTGCGCTATGAGGCCGGCAGTTGGGCCTCGGTCGGCGAAGTCCTGCCGGGAGAGCGGGTGGAAATCGTGCAGGCCCTGGACGGATCGCGGCTGGCCGCGGTCGTGCGCATGGTCGGCGGAGACGATACGGTCTGGGTCTTCGATGGTGCCAGCTGGCAACAGTTGCCCGGCGAGTTCAACGCCAGCGTCGACGGCCTCGCCTGGCACCAGGACCACCTCTTTGCGGCCGGGGAATTCACGCGGGTCGGGCCCGTCTGGTCACCCGGCATCGCGGTCTGGTCGGGCAGCCAATGGGCACCGGTCGGATCGGGCGTCAATGGCGCGGTCACGGCCATAGCCTCCGGAGACAACAAGCTGTACGTCGCTGGGGATTTCAACCAGGCCGGGAGCCGGATGGTTGCCGGGTTCGCCGTCTGGACCGGGGATCCGGCCGATTTGACCGGTGAGCCGGTATCGGTGCCGCTGACCCTGGCGGGTGACAAGGCCTTGCTGGGGCGCCCGACACCCAACCCGTTCAATCCGCGCACCTGGATCCGTTTCGAATTGCCACAGGCGGCCCAGGTGCAGATCGACATCCTCGATGTCCGCGGCCATCGGGTGCGGCGCCTGGCCAATCGGGAGTTCGTTGCCGGCCCGGCGAGACTTCTCTGGGACGGCCGGAACGATGGCGGCCAAAGCGTGGCGACGGGCGTCTACTTCGCCCAGCTTCAGACGCGAAACCATAGCGAGTCCGTCAAGCTTGTCCTCATCCGCTAGGCAAGTTCTGGCGCGAACCTGCCAGCCCGGGTCCGAGTCGATGGGAT
>CAZLUL010000438.1:0-2135 GCA_964562635.1 uncultured Fibrobacteraceae bacterium
TACCCTGCTCATGCATCTCAAACCCGCCGATGTCTTTGACACCCGTCCCGTGCTGGAAAAGTACCTGCGTCAGGTGGCCCGCAACGACCTGGTGACCCGCACCGAATATTGGGGCGAGCGGTTGGATCTGCATCCGGCGCGGGTCATTGTCGGCGAACGCACGACCCGTTGGGGCAGTTGTTCGCCCTCGGGCACGCTGAGTTTCTGCTACCGCCTGGTGATGGCCCCGCCCCATGTGGTGGACGCCATCGTGGCCCACGAATTGTGCCATTTGCGGCACATGAATCACGGCAAGGGCTTTTATGCCCTGCTGGGCAAGGTTTGTCCCTGGTACCGGGATGCCGATGCCTGGCTGAGCGAGCACCACGAGGATTTGATCCTGTAAGGAGACGCCATGAGCGAGTTGTACGCGCCGGAAAACACCCTGGCCCTGCTGCACGAATATACCCAGACCGATGGTTTGCGCCGGCACGCCTATGCGGTGCAGGCGGCGATGTTGGCCTCGGCCCGCCGCGTCGGCGGCGACGAGCAGTACTGGTCGGCGGTGGGGTTGCTGCATGATTTTGACTATGAGATGTATCCCGAACCGCCGGATCACCCGCTGAAGGGCGCCGATATTCTGCGGGAACGGGGTTATCCCGAAGATTTTGTACGGGCAATTTTGAGTCATGCCTCGTACACGGGTGTGCCGCGGGAAACCGATTGCGCGCGCTGGCTGTTTGCCGTCGATGAGCTGTGCGGCTTTTGCATGGCCTGCGCCATGGTCCAGCCGGACAAGAAGATCGCCCAGGTGAAGGTCAAGTCCGTGAAAAAGAAGCTGAAGAAGAAGGATTTTGCCGCCAAGGTGAGCCGCGAGGATATTGCCGAAGGGGCAGCCGATCTGGGGCTGGAAATAGATGAGTTGATTGCTCACGTGCTGGAGGCCCTGGTGCCGGTGGGTGACGATTTGGGCCTGTAGAGTTGTGCGGAAAAAGCCCGGCGAATTACCGCCGGGCTTACTCCCTCCGGGCCTGAAATCTAGTCGTCCAGGAACCAGTCCAGCTCTTCCAGCTCTGGAATCCGCTCCTGCAGTTCTTCACCGATCGCGATGACTTTGTCGGCCTGATCTTCGATCTCGTCGGCAAATTTTTCGATCCGTTCGATTTCTTCTTCGAATTTGATCTCGATGGCTTCCATTTTTTCCTCATCGACATCTTCGTCGTCGTCCGAAAGCGAGCGCAGGGCCGCGCTGACCTGGGCCGAGGCGTACTTGGTACTGACGGCGGCGATTTTTTCGGCATCCTTGGCGATGTCCAGCGCCATGTCTTCGAGTTGGGCGGATTCGCGATAGAATTTGCGCAGCAATTTCTGTTCGCTGTCGTTGGTGCTCACCTGGTCACCATTGACGGTCAGTTGGCCGTCTTCGGTGACGACGACGCGGTCCTTGCCGTGGCGGTCCTTGTGGGTCAGGGTCAATTCGCCGTTGTCGACCTCGAAAGTCGAACCGTCGGAGATCTTGACGTTGTGTTTGTCGTGGCTATTCCAGGTGTGGGCGCCGGCAGCCAGGGGCACAGCCAGAACGACCAAAATCAGCAACAGGACCATCTTCTTCATATCGAAACTCCCGGGAGGGTGTCGATCGGGGGTGGAGAGACTACGCCAATCTGCGGCAAGGGTTGCAACATGGTTGCCCAATCAGGTAGTTTGGGGGCCGCCCACGCCAAACAGGAGGATCCGATGGCCGACCAAATTTTCAAAAACCGGGTCACCACGTTGCTGGGGACAGACTATCCCGTTATTCAGGGCGGAATGGTGTACAATAGCGGCGCCAAGCTGGCTGCTGCGGTTTCGAACGCCGGAGGCCTCGGCCTGATCGGCGCTGGCAGCATGCGCCCGGACCTGTTTCGGGAGCAGATCACCAAGGCACGAACCCTGACTGACCGGCCCTTTGGCGTGAACATTCCGCTGCTGTTTCCGCACAGCGGTGAGTGTGTGGAAATCGCTCTGGCCGCCGGCGTGAAGATTTTCTTCACCTCGGCCGGATCGCCGAAGAAGGTTGCCGCTCCCCTGAAAGACGCTGGCTGCACTTTGGTGCACGTGGTGGCCAACCCCGTTCTGGCGCGCAAATGCCAGACTGCCGGTTGTGACGCCGTGGT
>CAZLUL010000439.1:0-2132 GCA_964562635.1 uncultured Fibrobacteraceae bacterium
GTGTGCTGTTCATTGTAACCGCTGCAAAGCATGACCCGCGCTCCGGGGTCCAAGCGCCGAATTTCCCGAAAAGCCTCTTCACCATCCATCCGGGGCATGGTCAAATCCAACAGCACACAGTCGATTTGTCCAGCATGTTTGGCATAGATCTGAACAGCTTCAAGCCCATCGGCAGCCAGCAAAACTTCAAAGCCCAGCCTTTCGACCATGCGCTGCGCCACTTTGCGGACACATTCCTCGTCGTCGGCTATCAGGACAGTACCCGATCCCCGCCAAGGCTCGGCTTCGCTCACCGTTTTTGCAGCTTCGACGCCAATTTGATCGTCCGACGCACTCACGGGAAAAAGGACCCGGAAGGTTGTGCCCTTGCCCAGCTCGGTCTGCACCTCAAGGGCTCCCTGATGGCCGCGGACGATGCCCAGAACGGCTGACATGCCCAACCCTCGCCCAGCGTATTTGGTGGAAAAGAACGGGTCGAAAATACGGTCGAGTGTCTCGGAATCCATGCCGCATCCCGTGTCGGTCACCTCAATATAGCTGTAGACACCTTCGCGCAATGGTTTTTGCAGACTAGCCAGCAGAGTCAGATTCAAGCCATCAAGATAGCTCCGGGAACAGTCCATCGATCCGGTGGACAAGGAGATCCCTCCGCTCTGCTCGTCAATGGCATCGGCAGCATTGGTGATCAGATTCATGATCACCTGGCGGACCTGTGTCGCGTCGCCGTCAAACAACGGGGTGTCTTTGCCATAATCGTAACTGAGTACGATTTTTTTGGGCACCGAGACTTCGAGCAAATGAGAAATTTCGCCGACGATTTCTGCCACCGCGATCGGTTCGATGACAAATTGGCCCCGCCCCGAGTAGGCCAGCATCTGCTTAGCCAGGTCGGCAGCGCGTTTGGACGCTTGCTCGATGGCCTCAATATTTTCCCGTGCCGGCGACCCCTGGTCCAACCCGTCGCTGGCCAGGCTCGCGTTGCCCAGAATGGTCGTCAGCAGATTGTTGAAATCGTGGGCAATGCCCCCGGCGAGTACCCCCAGACTCTCCAATTTTTGGGCGTGCTGAATCTGCCTGGCCTCAGCCAGCATCTCCTGCTCTTCGCGGGCGCGTTCACGGATGTCTCGAACGACGACCAGGATGCTCCGGTCGGCGCCGATATCAATAGACTTGCCGACCAGTTCGGCCAGAAAGTCCGTTCCGTCCTTCCGCTTCAGAACGACCTGAATCGGCTCCCCTTCTTCGCTGCCCTTGGACCGCGCGAAAGTGGATTTGTCCTGCGAATCACTGGTCATCTCATAGACTGTCATTTTCAGCAGTTCTTCAGCCGAATAACCCATCAGACGGCAAAAAGACGGATTGACATAGGTGTAGTTGCCAGCAACATCGGCCACACTGATGCTCTCGACGGCCTGGTCGGTGAAAGCCCGGAATTTCTCTTCGCTGGCGCGCAGAGCCTCATCCGACTGGATCTTGACCTGCTCTTCCTCGGGCAACCACCGCCTGAGCAATAGAAAGATGACAATACAAGCGGCAAAAACGTTGATCAGTTTCGGCACGATGACCAATTCCGGGCGCGTCAGGAAATCTCCAATATTCTGCGGAATAAAACCGGCCAACGACGTATACCAAGCACCAAAATAGATGCTTTCAAAAAGAGTTCGGAAGGCGTCAACGGCCAGGATGGCGATCAGGGAGGCAAACAGGTGTTTGGTCTTGCTGCCCCACATGTTTTTGACATAAAAACCGAGAATAAAAGTCCACAAAATGATCAGAACCCAATAGGTCATTGGTGTCAAAAGGCGAAACAGGTCCGACATCTTGTGCTTCTCCAGCGTTGACTATACCGAATCCAATGCCTGTCCCCTTCCCCCTGCCTTCAGATTCCTCTAATGCTATATCCGATTGGGGGTATGGTGGTCAAGGTCCATCCCCGCTCTCGACCGCTTTTGGCATGGCTCCGCCGCACGAAACGCAAAAAGGCCCCGGGCCAGGCCCGGGGCCAAACAATGCGGTCTGGCAAACCCGCACTACTTCAGCATGATCATCTTCCGCGTCTCGTTGAAGCCAGGAGCCTCCAGGCGGTAGAAATACACGCCGCTGGGGCTGTTTTCAGCATTCCAGGTGAAGGC
>CAZLUL010000440.1:0-2124 GCA_964562635.1 uncultured Fibrobacteraceae bacterium
TTTAAGCCACCGGCCGAATTTGACGTGGGTCCGTGACGGGGTAGCACAGCGGGGCGGGGGGGAGCACTCTGGCGGTTCCTTTAACCGCCGAGTGAAGAGTTTTGCCCGGGGCGATTTTCAGGGATGAAAATCGAAAGCCGATTGGGCAGGAAGCCCAACCGGCGAGGTCCCGATCAGGCAGAAATCTTCGCGAGGGAAGCCCGGATGATATCCGGGCCGGTTAAGCGGAACCGACGGAGTGCTCCCCCCCGTCTCGTTGTGCGGCGTCACAAGGACCTACGCCAAATGCGCCTTAGAATCGAAGGGATGAGGCTCATCCTCGACCAGGTTTTCCGCCAGCAACTCAACCAGGCTATCCAGCTCCTTATCCCACTTCCAGTGGTCCTTGCTGTCGTCCATGGTCAGGCGGCAGTTGGCGCAGGCTGAAATCATCATGTCGGCGCCGGTATCTTCCACCTGCTTCATCTTGATCTGGAACACCTTGTGGCGCAGGTCGGCCGCTCGGCTCATGGCCTGGACTCCGCCGCCGCCGCCGCAACACCAGTTGAAGTTGGCGGTGGGGGTCATTTCGCGGAAATCGGTGCAATCTTCCAGCAGGTAGCGGGCAGCTTCGGTAGCGCCGCCGCGGCGCGAGATCTGGCAGGGGTCGTGATAGGTCAGGCTGCCGTCTATCGGCTTGAACTTGAGCTTGCCTTCTTTTTTCAGTTTGGCCAGGAACTCGGTGATGTGCAGCACTTCGAACGGCAGTGGCCGACCCAGGATGTTGGCGCCCGACCAGCGCAGTACGCCGTAGGCATGGCCGCATTCGGGGATCACCAGCGTTTTGGCACCGATTTCTTCGGCGGCGCTGACCAGTTTTTCGATCGCGAATTTGGCGATGTGCGGTTTGCCGGCCAGGAAGCCGAAGTTGGTGGACTCGTAGCCTTTGGTGCTGAAGGTCCAGTCGACCCCGGCCTGGTTCATCAGGCGGGCCATGGCGACGATCGATTTCGGGTATTTCATCATCTCGATCGAGGAGATGGTCAACAGGACTTCGGCTTTGCCCTTGTCCAGCGGCAGATCGACTTCGTAGTCGTCTTCCAGCCACTCAACGCGACCGTCGAACACAGTCTCCGTCACGCCCAGCGGGCTGCCCTTGGTCAGTACGTTTTCAGCGGCCTGCATGAAGTCCTCCGGACCTCTTCCGGCGGCTGCAAATGCCTGGCGGGACGCCGCCACGATGGAGGCGATGTCGATACCCATCGGACAGACCTGGGTGCAACGGCCACACATGGTGCAGCTGTCGAACAGCAGTTCTTCCCATTCCTGCAAATCGGCTTCGGTTACCGACGGGCCGCCAAACCAGCTCCAGGGCCACTTGGTTTTCTTGTGCGCTTTGGCCATCGGGAACAGCTTGTAGGCCGGCGTGTACTTGGGGTCTTTGGTCGCCTCGTAAAAATGGCAGGCTGTCGCACATTGACCGCAATGGATGCAGGCTTCCAGGTAAGCAGCAAGATTGCCGCTGTTGAGTGCCAGGAACCTGTCGGCGGCTGCCTGGGCGTCGGAGACTTGATTGCTTGTGGTGTTCATCTAGGTCACCTTCACTTGCACTTGTTCTTCACCGTCCGGGTCCATCACGTGCACCGCGCAGGCGATGCAGGGATCGAAGCTGTGGATGGTTCGCTGAATTTCCAAAGGCTGATCGGGAATCAGCAATTGGTGGTTGTCCATCAGCGCGGCCTCGTAAGCGCCGGGCTGTCCGGACGGGTCGCGCGGCCCGGCGTTCCATGTGCTGGGCACTACCGCCTGGTAGTTGTCGATCTTCTTATCCTTAATCACGATGTAGTGGGCGAGGCCGCCGCGCGGCGCCTCCATGAACCCCACTCCCTTGCATTCTTTTGGCCAGGTCGACGGATCCCACTTCTCTTCGTTGTGAACAGACAGGTCACCGGCCTTGATGTTGGCCATCAGTTTGTCCAGCCAGAGTGGCATCTGGTCGGCGATAATCTTGGTCTCGAGCGTGCGTGCCGCGGTCCGTCCCATGGTTGAGAACATCGCATCAAGCGGTAGGTCCAGTTGCCCGAGTACGGCATTGGCCAGCTCCGTGGTGGGTTCGTGGCCGGAGGCATACAGCATCAGCACGCG
>CAZLUL010000441.1:0-2123 GCA_964562635.1 uncultured Fibrobacteraceae bacterium
CCCGTGGAATGACCTGGCTCCGAATTCAATCGAAAGGTCTCAAAATGCGTGCCTTATTCGTTGCTCCCCTTTTCCTCCTCATGGCAACGGCCTCCTTGGCGACCGATGTCATCGAGCGGGTATCGCCGATCCGCCCGGTTTCCACCTACTCCATCGTGGCGCGCGATCCAGTAACAGGAGACCTGGGCGTTGCCGTCCAGTCCCACTGGTTCAGCGTGGGCGCATTGGTTCCCTGGGCGCGGGCGGGCGTGGGCGCGGTGGCCACCCAGTCCATGGTCGAAGCCAGCTACGGACCCAAGGGACTGGACCTGATGGCTGCGGACGCCGATGCCGCCAGCGCCCTGTCCTCCCTGCTGAAACAGGATCCGCACGCTGACATCCGCCAGGTAGCCATGGTCGACGCGCGCGGCACCGCCGCGGCCCACACGGGCGCCCGCTGCATTCCCGAAGCGGGACATCAGGTGGGCATGGGATATTCGGTCCAGGCCAATCTCATGGGACCGGCCACGGTGCCCGAGGCCATGGCCAAGGCCTTCGAAAAAACCTCAGGCCCCTTGGCCGAACGTTTGGTGGCCGCCCTGGCCGCCGCCGAAGCCGAGGGAGGTGATATCCGCGGCCGGCAATCAGCAGCGATCCTGGTCGTCCGTGCCGAATCCACCGGCCAATCCTGGAATGACAGGCTGGTGGATCTGCGTGTGGAAGATCATCCCCAGCCGATCAAGGAGCTTGAGCGGCTGCTCCGCCTGCATCGAGGATACGAGCAGATGAACGCCGGGGATCTGGCCGTTGAAAAGGGCGATCTCGAGGGGGCGGAAAAAGCCTACGCCCAGGCCGAACACATTCTGGGCGACAATCTGGAAGCCCGGTACTGGCACG
The DNA here is from genome assembly GCA_964562635.1 of uncultured Fibrobacteraceae bacterium. Lineage (GTDB taxonomy): Bacteria > Krumholzibacteriota > Krumholzibacteriia > LZORAL124-64-63 > LZORAL124-64-63 > JAGRNP01. Next base: position 877 of record CAZLUL010000441.1, read on the forward strand.
CGGTGGCCATGGTCAACGCGGGGCAAATCGAACGGGCCCTGCCCATCTTCGCCGATATTTTCCTGCGCGGAGATAACTGGCGCGAGTTGACCCCGCGGCTGGTCGGGCCGGGATTCCTGCAAGCGGATGAAGCCACCCTTGCCAGGATCATGGCCGTGACGGATTAATGACAGGGACCTTTTCAGCCTTGTTCGTTCAGCGCTGTGAAGAAGGGCCCCCCGTGGGGCCCTCCTGTTTTTGGGTCGTCTTAGTGCTGGTAGTGCATGGCAAAAATGGGGCGAACTCGGTGTACCCATTCTGATCGGTGTTACCATCCGGGTTATGGCCACCCACGACAAAACAAAGATCATCACTCTCCACCCAAATATCCTCGTAGGGGAAGTTGGCGATGGGCACCCCCCAGGCCGTCCAGGAGATTAACTTCGATGGTAGCGTCCATGTTGTCGCCGCCAAAAATCAGGGCCTGACTGAAGGGAAAACCATCGCAGGAGGGACAGATCATGACCGAAACGTCTTCAGTGGCGCGTGTTTCGATGGTGGACAGGAGCCGGAAGTGGGTTTCAAATCAAGTCGGCCCAAGAGGGCTCAATATATGATCACAAAATCTAAAAGCGAAAGGGGCCTTGAAGGGCCCCTTTTCGCATTCGGTCTGACTTCTAACGTCTAGTTGCCACATGCATGCGTATAGTGCTCGGCAAAAATAGACAAGTCACGCAGATCCATCACATCGTCCCAGTAGAAGTCAAAGCAGTAGGTAGCGGGAAGAAAGTAGGCCTCCGCAAAGACCGACAGATCGATCAGGTTAACAACCAGATCACCATTGGTGTCCGGGCTGTTGAACATAATGTGCGGAAGAGGATTTTCGTTGAAGGGAGTCCCCGGCGCCAGGTAGCCACCAAGAGTGAGATTATCCGAACAGCCTCCACCACAAGGGGGCATGGCGAATTCGGTGTAACCGGTTGCATCGGTGTCGGAATCGGCAATGTTTCCGTCAGGGCAAAAGTTGATGCCGGATTCTTCCAACCAGATGTTCTCGGCTGCAATACCCTCAAGGGCCTGACCCGCATTGTTTCTGATGTAAACTTCGATGGTGGCGTCCATGGGGACGAATACATCACCGAAAGTCTTGGCCACAGAGAAGGCCATTCCGTCACAGGCGGGACAGATCATAACCGATACGTCTTCGGTGGCACGGGTGGAAATGTCGCAGTTGTTGATATCCGGAACTTCACCGAAAACTACTGCAG
>CAZLUL010000442.1:0-2101 GCA_964562635.1 uncultured Fibrobacteraceae bacterium
TTCGCCCACTTTTGGCCGTTGGGCCGGCGCGGAATTGTCGGCGGAAAACAACCGCTTGTTGTGGGTACCGCCCGGCTTTGGTCACGGATTTTACGTGTTGAGCGATGAGGCTGAGTTCGTCTACAAGTGCACCGATTATTACGCACCTGAGCACGAACGGATCATCCGCTTTGATGATCCGGCCATTGGCATCGATTGGCCCCTGCGTCAGGGTGTCGATACCGTCATGTCGGACAAGGACTTGGCGGGCAATACCCTCGCCGAGTCCGAAGTGTTTGAGTAAACCCGCAGGAGGGATGATGTACCGCATTGGGCAGGGTTGGGACCGCCACCGCCTGGAGCCGGGGCGCCGTTGTGTGCTCGGCGGGGTGGTCTTCGCCGACAGCGAACTGGGCCCGGTGGCCCATTCGGATGGGGACGTGGTGTGCCACGCCATCAGTGATGCCTTGCTGGGCGCCCTGAGCCTGGGAGATATCGGGCAGCACTTTCCGGACACTGATCCGCAATATGCAGGCGCTGACAGTGTGGATTTGTTGGGCCGGGTGCAGGCTCTTATTGCAGAACGTGGCTATACAGTAGTGAATGTGGATTGTACGATCATCGCCGAGGTCCCCAAAATTGCCCCGCAGTCGGCCGCCATGCAGGAAATTCTGGCCCGGACGCTGAAGGTGGAGCCGGATTGCGTCTCGGTCAAGGCGACCCGTGGCGAAGGAGTCGGCCCCGAAGGTCGGCGCGAGTGCCTTACAGTGCAGGCCATTGCTCTTTTGCAGGCCCAATCATAGCCCAGGACCCAGCCGGGGCAGGAGTCGAAGATGCGAATTGCGGTATTGATGGGTGGTGACTCGCCGGAGCGCGGTGTCTCGCTGGAGTCAGGCAGGGCGGTGGCTGAAGGCCTGAAACGGGCCGGCCACGAAGTCTTGTCATTGGATATCGCCTCGGTGGCCGCGGTTTTGACCATGCCGGAATTGCATGAGGTTGACCTGGTTTTTCCCGCCCTGCACGGCGGTGAGGGTGAAGATGGGCACTTGCAGGCCGTATTGGACGTGCTGAAAATCCCGTATGCTCTGTCCGGAGCCCGGGCCAGTGCCATTGCCATGGACAAGGCCGCCACCAAGCGGATCATGCGGGCGACCGGGATTCCGACGCCGGATTGGCTGCAGGTGACTTGGGACCGCAAAGCGGCCAAACCAGACTCCGTGATGGCCAAAAGAGGCACCGACCGAGACAATGGGGGCTTAACGATCGAAAAGGTGTTCGACCGGGCCAGTGCGGAAATCGGCTTCCCCTTGGTCATCAAACTCAACGGTGCCGGCAGTTCCGTGGGTGTGGAAATCGTCGAGCGTCCCGACCAGTTTGCCGCCGCGGTCGAGCGGGTGGTTGATGTGCCCTGTGATAAATGCCTCAATCTGCTCATTGAAAAGTTCATTCCGGGCCGCGAATTGACCGCAACGGTTCTGATGGGGCGGCGTTTGCCTTTATTGGAAATCCGGCCGCATGACGGGTTTTACGATTTTGAAAACAAGTACACCGCGGGGGCCAGCGAATATCTGGTGCCCGCGCCGGTCCACTCGCCGCTGTATGAGCTGATATGTGCCGATGCCTTAAGGCTTTACGAGCTTATTGGCTGTCAGGGAGTGGCCCGGGTCGACTTCCGTCTGGACGGCGAAGACTATCACTGCCTGGAATTAAATACGATACCCGGCATGACGGAGACCAGCCTGGTGCCCAAATCGGCTGCCGCGGTGGGCATTGGCTTTGATGCCCTGGTGGATGACTTGTGCCAGTCGGCCCTGAGCGCCGACTGATCCGATTTTGCAGGGAGTTGGCGCAGTTTGCGGCCCGCGGCGAACCCCGCTCGAAATGCCAAAATAATCCGGCGATCTTCTTGACATATTTTATGGGGGCGTTATATATTCCCGGACCCAAATCGGTCCCGGTCTGTCAACTACGAGGCTTGAAGATTTCTCGCCGGCAGTTGACAAACCTGGACCGATATTTGGCTGAGCGCCGGTGGATGCATTATCAGCTAAGTGCCGGTACTTCAAGGAGCTGGCGTAGCTCAACTGGTAGAGCTCCTCACTTGTAATGAGGTGGTTGGGGG
>CAZLUL010000443.1:0-2095 GCA_964562635.1 uncultured Fibrobacteraceae bacterium
CAGGTGCAGTTCACCGGCCTCGACAACATAGCCGCCGCCGACGTTCATGTTGTTTCGCGTCAGGGCGGTAAACACGTCGTCGAGGGTCAGCCCGAACTTGACCAGCTTATCCGGATCGGCCAGAACCTGGTACTGCTTGCTCTCGCCGCCCCAGGTGTTGACCTCCGCAACACCGGGCACCGACTGAAGACGAGGTTTGACGACCCAGTCGTGAAGAGTGGTCAGCTCCTGGAGCGAGTGCTCATCACTGGTCATGATGTAGTGGTAGACTTCGCCCAGACCGGTGGCCACCGGTCCCATCTCGGGGCGGGATAAGCCCACCGGCAGCTCGACGGTCTGCAGACGCTCCATGATGAGTTGCCGGGCGAAGTAAATGTCGGTGCCGTCATGGAAGGTGGCAGTCACCTGACTCAGCCCGAACTTGGATATCGACCGCACCCCCTCCAAATCTGGCAGACCGGCGATGGCCCGCTCTACCGGAAAAGTGATCTGCTGTTCAATCTCGATGGGCGATAGCGACAGCGCGGTCGTGTTGATCTGCACCTGGACCGGTGTGGTGTCGGGGAACGCGTCGACCGGCAGGCTCAGGACGGTGTATATCCCCAGGCCGGTCATAACCAGCGTCAGGGAGATCACCATGAAACGGTGGTTCAGCGACCAAGTGATAACAGCGTCAAGCATAGCGTGACCTCCTACGACCCCGGTTGCGCTTCACAGCAACCGGCGCCGATGTTCCCCTTGAGGATCTCGGTTTTAAGAAGAAAACTCCCTGTGGTGACAACCGTCTCGCCGCCCCTCAATCCCCGTCTGACCTCGACCATCGATCCCACCGCCGGCCCAAGGTGAACCTTCACGGGATGGAACGTGGTGGATGAATCCTTCACGAAAACAACGTTGCAACAGCCTTCCCACTGAACCGCCGCGCGGGGCACGACCACAGTGGGCTCGGCGTCGCGCACAGTCACGACGGCCTTGGCGAACATATTGGCGCGCAGGACACCGTCGGGGTTGTCCAGTTCCGCCCGGGCCTGCAGGGTCCGCGTACGCGGATCGAGATGGGAGCTGACCACCGTGATCTTGCCGGCGGCCGCCTCACCGGGCAGCCCCTCCACATGAAGAATCACCTGCTGGCCGGTCTGAATATCCCGGATGTCCATTTCGAAGACGTCCAACCTGGCCCACATTCGGGTCACGTCAGCCACGGCAAACAAGGGAGCAGTAGGGTCACTGAGCTCACCCACCGAAGCCTGGCGTTCGACCACGGTGCCCGGGAAGGGCGCCGTGACCCGATACTTGCTGGTCGTGTCCCCGGTGCGCGCCACCTCGGCCACCTGGTCGGAAGACAAGCCCAGGCCCATGAGCTCCTGCTCCGCGCGTGACTTGGCGATCCTGCTCTCGGCCAGGTTTGTCTCAGCTGCCAAAACATCGCGTTCCGTGGCCACCCCGCGATTCATGAGGTCAGTTTCCCTGGTGTGATTCCTGGACCAGAGGGCTTCGGACGCCAGGGCCTGAAGGTACACGGCCTTGGCCGCCCCAAAGGCTGGCGAGGCGATCACGGCAAGAACCTCGCCCTGCTCGACCCGGTCACCCAGATCCTTGGCCACCGACTGGACCAGGCCGCCGACCTGGGGCGCAAGGCGAGCGAAGTGGTTGCCGTCGTAGTCCAGGACCGCGTTGCACTCGAGAGTCCTCGCCACGGGCCGGACTTCCACATCCGTGAATTCGAGTCCCGCCTCCTGGGCGATCGTTTCACGCTCGAAGGTCACCGTCAGATTTTCCGTGGTGCACGTGACAGATGGGGCCCGACGGAATCGTGGCTCCGGGCCGTTGTTTTCCGTTGCGGCTGCCTCATGGCCAGAAGTGTCCTCAGCCAGAGCCGGATTGCATTCCAGACAGCGGGACTCGGGCAGGTCGTGCCCTCCGCACCAGTCGCCGACGGCCTTGTAGGCCGCGATGATGTCGGGATTACACACCCAACACAGGGCTTCCGCCACGTCATGACCGGCGCACCAGCCCATTTCGTCGATGAGACCTGGATTGCAGAAGGGACAGGCCGATTCGGCGATGGCGTGCTCGGTGCACCAATCTGCTTTCC
>CAZLUL010000444.1:0-2086 GCA_964562635.1 uncultured Fibrobacteraceae bacterium
CGCGGCATGATCGAAGGCGAAGAAAAATACCGCTACGGCATGGCCCTTTATCTGCTGGGCACCAAGGATGTGGCCGGCGCCGAAAAGGCCGCGCTGCTGGCGATGCACCTGAACCCCACCGATCCGGAGTACGGCACCCTGGTCGGCCGCATCTACGAAATGGGCAACAATACCATCCTGGCCATCAACGCCTACGAGCAGGCCCTGGCCACACCCGGCATGACGCCCACGGCGCCCATGCTGACGAACCTGGGCACGCTCTATCGCCAGGAAAAGCGCTACAACGAAGCGCGCGACAGCCTGGTGCGCGCGGTGCAGGCCGACTCGACCTACACACCGGCCCTCAAGGATCTGGGCACGCTGTACCGCTTGGCCAACCGGCACGACCAGGCCGCCCGCGTGTACCTGCGCTACATCATGCTCGAGCGCGATGACCACGAAGTGCTGCTCGAGCTGGCCGACTCCTGTTACGAGATCCGCCGCTACGCCCAGGGTGTCGAGGCGGCCCGCACCGCGCTCAAGTTGACGCCGGGTGACGAAGCGGCGCAGTTCCAGTTCGCGCGCTCGGGCATTTTTAATTCTGACGAGACCGTGCAGGCCGAAGCCGCGGGGTTGTTCACCACGTTGCCGAACACCCTTCCATGGCGGGCCAACGATCTGGTGGCCCTCGCCTCCTGGCAGACCGGCCGCAAGAACTACGCCGGTGCCCTCAAGAGTCTCGACCAAGCCGCCGGATTGGATCCGACACAGACCCACATCCCCTTCCAACGGGGCGTGGTGAACCTGCGCCTGGGCAAACCCACTGAGGCGGTCGCCGACTTCCGCCACGCCGTCGAGCTCGACCCCACGGCGCCGGCCAACCATCTGAATCTCGGCATCGCCGCCTACCAGGCCGGCGACCTGCCCAGCGCCAAAGCCGCGTTTGCCCAAGCCGTCGAACTGGCCCCCGAAAAAACAATGGCCCGGCTGCTGCTGGCCCAGGTGCTGGCCGCCACGAACGATCTGGCCGCAGCGGAAAAGGAATACAGCGCGGTGCTGAGCCAGGAGCCCAAGAACGCCAAGGCCATGAGGGGCATTGGGTTCTGCCGCATTCGGAAGGCCGATTACAAAGCGGCCGTCGCCTCCTACAGTGCCGCCACCAAGGCCGAGCCGGGCAATGCCGACGGCTGGGCCGGGTTGGGCAGCGCCCAGTTGGGCCTGCAGAATTTTAGTGAGGCCCAGGCCGCGTACGACAAGGCCCGGGCCATTGATCCCAAGAACATCATGCTTCTCAGAGGAACGGAATTGTTGAACCAGGCAAATGCCGCCGGAAAGGAAAACCAGTCGCAATGAAGAATTACGCACTGCTCCCCATCACCGCCTTGTTGGCCGTGCTCTCATGGTTCATCTGGACCCAGTCACCGGAGTATGTCCGCCAGGGCGGTCCGTTGCTGGTGGTCGGGCTGACCTTCTTTTTTCTCACGCTCACCTTTGCCATCGAGCGCTTCATCGTGCTGTGGCGCGCCGGTGGTCGCGGCAACATCTACACCTTCATCAAGAACCTGAAGCAGACCGTGCACGCCGGCGATCTGACCGAGGCCGTGGCAGCCTGCAAAAAGCAGGGCGGCAGCCTGGCCAACGTGGTCGGCGCCGGTCTGGAAACGTACCAGCGCCAGGCCAAGCGCTCGCTGGACCAGAAAAGCCTGATGGACGAGACGCGGCGTTCGCTGCAGGAAGCCAGCGCGTTGGAAAGCCCGAACCTGGAAAAGAACCTCAACTCGCTCTCTACAATTGCCTCGATCGCAACCATGCTCGGCCTGTTGGGCACGACGATCGGCATGATCCGTTCGTTCCATGCCATGTCCAACGCCGGCGCGCCCGATGCCACGCAGTTGGCCCTGGGTATTTCCGAGGCCCTGGTCAATACGGCCCTGGGCCTGTCGACGGCCATCGTCGCGACCCTGCTCTACAACTACTTCACCACCCAGGTCGATCTGTTCAACAACCGGGTTGAAGAAACGTCGTACGAGATCCTGGTCTTTTTGGACAAAGACGGGGAGTCCTAGGCCGTGAGCAAGCGGAAGAAAATCCATATCGACATGACACC
>CAZLUL010000445.1:0-2085 GCA_964562635.1 uncultured Fibrobacteraceae bacterium
ACCACTGTTAAGCACAATCTTCTGAAGGCGCGGGGTTTGAAGGGCTGCATCTGCCTTCATATCTGAAAAAGGCCGTGATCACCCATCGGGGTGAACTGGCACCGAGCTATCGCTACCTTCAGAAATACCTGGACAAGGCCGGCAAGTAAGTGCTCGGCGCGGTCGGGGAAAGGAAAACAGAGTGCAAAAGATTCTGGTTCTGGGAGCCGGCATGGTGGCAGGCCCGCTCATCCGGTATTTGCTGGATCACAACTACGGGTTGACCGTAACCAGCCTCGGACTCGAAGATGCCGTCAAACTGGTTGGTGGCGATCCCCACGGCACGGCCCTGTCTCTGGATCTGTCAGACGACGCGACGCTTTCGCAATTGGTGGGCGAACACGATCTGGTCATCAGCCTCGTGCCCTACAGCTTCCACCCGCTGGTGGCCAACCACTGCCTGCAAAAGGGCAAGAACCTGATCACCGCTTCATACGTTTCGGCTGAGATGGCGGCCTTCGACCAGGAAGCTAAGGAACAAGGGCTGATCTTTCTGAACGAAATCGGGTTGGATCCCGGCATCGACCATATGTCGGCCATGCGCATCATTGACGACGTGCATGCCCGGGGGGGCAAAATTCGGCATTTCCGGTCCTACTGCGGTGGGCTTCCCGCGCCGGAAGCCAATGATAATCCTTATGGTTACAAGTTTTCCTGGGCTCCGCGTGGTGTGCTGATGGCCAGCCGCAACGGTGCCCGCTACTGGCGTGACAATCACGAGGTCAATGTCCGTCCCGAGCGACTGTTCCGGGACATGCATCTGTTGGATGTGCCGGGCGCTGGCGTCTTCGAGGCGTACCCCAACCGGGACAGCCTGGAGTATCGCGACATTTACGAACTGGGCGACGAGGTGCGCTCGGTTTTCCGGGGGACCCTGCGTTACATCGGCTGGTGCAATACCCTGCACAGCCTGGTGAAGGTGGGCATGCTCGATAACGAGCCGCGCGATAGCAAAGACATGACCTACGCTGACTACATGCGTGACTTGCTGGAAGCTGAACCTTCGGAGGACCTGCGGGTCGTGGCGGCCAGCAGGATGCGTCTGCCCCCCGATACCCTGCCGCCCTGGAACATGCATTGGCTGGGCCTGTTTTCGCGCCGGCCCATCGGCCGCGACCAGATCTCGCCCCTGGATGCCCTGAGTGAAATCATGCAGGACAAATTGCGCTACAATCCCGGCGAGCGCGACATGGTCGTGCTGTTCCACGAATTCAAGGCGTGGTTTGCCGAGGATGACCACTACGAATGTCTGACCAGCAGTCTGGTCGATTTTGGGGTGCGGTACGGCGACAGTTCGATGTCCCGCACCGTTTCGCTGCCGGCCGCCATCGCGGCGCGGCTCATTCTGGAAGGCAAGATCACCAGTCGGGGCGTGCTGCGACCGGTGATCCCGGAAATTTACAATCCGGTGTTGGACGAATTGGCGAATCTGAATATTGTTTGTGCCGAGGAAAAGACGGTCTACTGACCACAATCACCTTCCGCCGCTGGCGGAAAACCTGAATAGGGGACCTGAAATGGCCAAGAAAACCGAGAAGATGGTGACCAAGAACCAGATTTTCCGCGCGTTGGGTTTGAAAGCGCGGATGAAGGGCGCCAACTTTGGCGGCGAGTGGTTTGCCAACAGCAAGGACTATATCGTATCGACCAACCCGACCACGGGTGAGGTTCTGGCGAAAATCGAGCAAGCCAGCCCCAAGGACTACGATCTGGTGATGAAGAACGCCCGCAAGGCTTTCCTCGAATTCCGGACGATGCCGGCCCCTTTGCGCGGTGAAATCGTGCGTCAGATCGGCATGGCCCTGCGCGAGAAAAAAGAAATGCTCGGTGCGCTGGTCAGCCTGGAAATGGGCAAGATCCACACCGAAGGCATGGGTGAAGTGCAGGAGATGATCGACATCTGCGACTTCGCCGTGGGCATGAGCCGCAATCTGAGCGGCCCGACCCTGCAGAGCGAGCGGCCCAAACACCGCATGATGGAGCAGTGGCACCCCCTGGGTGTGGTCGGCATCATCAGCGCCTTCAATTTCCCGGTCGCGGTCTGGG
>CAZLUL010000446.1:0-2079 GCA_964562635.1 uncultured Fibrobacteraceae bacterium
GGCTACCGAGAGCCGATATCTTTGCAGTGCTTTCACGCCAGGCCTCCTTAAAATGTGCCGCTGGCCGAAAGCCAGGCTTGGTAACCCGCAAGATCGATCTCGCTGTCGTTGGTCGAACCGGTGAAGTACTTCAAGGCGAGTCGCAGGTTGACCGAGGTGGTGACCGCACGCGCCAGGTGGGCGCCGATACCCAGCACCTTGGAACTGCCCAATCCGGTTTCGTTGCCGGCGATGAGACGCAGATCGACAGCAGGGCCGTAGGTCCAGTCGCTGTCGGTGGAGCGCTCCAGCCCGCCGGCCACGACAAACTCGTTGCCATAGATCTTCAGTTGCTGGAGCAGGACGCTGTCGGCATCGTACAGTGTATTGCGGCCCCGGATGCGATAGGTCGCGTCGGCGAAATAGCGCTGCTGCTTGCCGCCGGTTGCCAGGCCGCCGTGCAGTGCCAATTGGTCGCCGCGTCCGAAAATCGGTTTATCGGCCTGTTCATCAACGGCGCTGGTGGTGAATGTCGCGTCACCATTGAGAACGCCCACCTGGATCTCTCGCTGCAGTCCCAAGGTCAGGCTCAGGGAATTGCCCGGATTGTAGTCAGGCTCTGTCTCATAGGCGTTGTAGGCGCCGGAGACATTGGCGGTGGCAGTGGCACCCACTCGATAGTCGCCCATCTCGGTGGCCCCGCCGGCCATCAGGTTCAGGCCAAAGCCTTCACCCAGATTGCGCACTGGAAAACTGAGAAAATTCTGCGACAGGAAGTTCATCACAACCCATTCTTCGTCCAAGCTCAAGCTTTTATGGCCGGTCGGCAGGTTCAAGCCTGCTCCGATCAGCAGGCGATCGTTGGCGAAGGCGTGGTTGACCTGGACGCGCAGATCAGTCAATCCGTTCAACTCGAATTCCGCATCCTGCTGACTGACGGTTGTCATGGCATAAGCGAGGTAGACCCGAGCCTCGAGATTTTCGCGCAGGGGCACGAACGCCGACACGGGGAAAGCCCACTGGTCGATGGTGACCTCATCGTCATCCAGGCCCAGCTTCCAGTGGGTGGCGACGAGATCCAGTCCTGCGGTGGGCTTTTGGCCGTAGACCAGCTGGGCTGCGGTGGGCAGGGCGGCCAACAGGCAGACCGCGCACAGGCAGAAAGCCCAGACGATTCGGTTAGGGACGCACATCAAGGTCCCCCCTTATGATAACGATTGACTGGATCTGGGTTTGGGATCGCGGCGGCGTATCGACGTATGATCCCTGGAGCTCCAGGTTGAGCGGGATAAAACCATTCCAACCCACAAGTGTGGTCTGGAAAGCCCCCAGTTCGGCGCCAGTCAGCTCGATTGTCGATTCAACGGCCGCTTGGCCGCTGAATTGCGCGATACTGCCCATGGCGCCGCCCGGGCCGGCGGCCAGGATCGACGAGATGCTTTGGCCCTGTGCCGCGGCCTGCCCGAATTTGGCGTCGTGTGAAACTGCGCTACGGAATTCGACCTGGGCTTCCTGCATCCGGTTGCCGTCGCGATAAGCCAATCCGCGCGAATAGGCCATGAAGGCCAGGAAGTTTTCAGTGGGCACTTCCTCGATGGCCGTCCGCTCTTCGGGCGTCAAGGTGATGTCCATGGCCTCGATGACATCGAAGACGAAGCGTTTTTGTACCCGGAAGAAATCGGCCAGCGCGCCGTCGGTGTGGTCAGGCGTGGTGACAGACTTGTCGGCCGTATTGACGACCGCTCCACTCAAGCGGAAATTTTCATCACCAAGGCCCAGCAAGGTGCCGGTCACAATGCGCCGTCCTCCGACCAGGCGCCCGATACGCGGGGCCGTGGCCGGGTCGACAAACTCGCTTTGGCTCAGCTTCAGCTCCGAGCGGATGGCGTCGATTTTTAACCGATCCACCACTTGTAGCGAGGCCACCTTGCCCAGATCCAGAGCTGTGAATTCCGCCAGGCCTTTGGCCAGAGGGGCCAGATCCGGCGGCAACTCGCTGCTATTGAATTCGACCACCGCCACGGTATTGTCCGGGATGTCAGCAGGGGCCAATTCCTCTTCGGCGTCCAGAGCCGCTCTCACCTCGCTCATGACTTGTTC
>CAZLUL010000447.1:0-2068 GCA_964562635.1 uncultured Fibrobacteraceae bacterium
GTCTTGAACTCCATGGGCGCGAAGCACTCGGTCACGGTGTCGATATCACTGGGGTCCATTTCCAGGCGCACCGTCTCACCGGTCAGGCGCTTGATCAGCAGCGTGGTGACTTTGTCCTCAGGCGAATAATAGTACAAGTCGAGGATGTCCTCGATGGGCCGGCCATCGAGGTGGGTGATGTGGTCACCGGGTCGCCACGCGTGGATGGTGTCCAGGGGCTTGGGAAAGGCACGGATGAGTGTAATCATGGGGGCAATAAAACACCAAACGGCAAGGTCCGCAAAGAGTAGCGCTGTTGGCAACCGGATATCAGGCCCAGCTTTCCTAATCCAGGAGGATCATTTTGCGGCTGGTGATCACCTCATCGGTGACCAGTTGGTAGAGATAGATTCCCGAGACGACCCGTTTGCCCGCGTCATCAGTGCCGTCCCAATGGGTGTGGTGATCACCGGCTGGGCTGATTTTGTCGACCAGATGGCGCACCAGCCTGCCGGCCAGATCATAGACCCTGAGGCTGACGCGGGATTCAGGCCCCTGCACGGTGTAGACGATCTCAGTCCGGGGATTGAACGGGTTGGGATAGTTCTGGCTCAGAAAAGGGCGGCGGTGAACCTCCGGTACGCCGCTGCCACTGCTGACCACGCGGTAGGCGCGGCCGCGGGTCAGGTCCAGGATATAGAGTTCGCCCAATCCGTCCTGGCCAAAAGCGGCGATGGAGCCGTAGCCACCGGCGGGGGTGAAATCGGCGGTGCGGTCAACGGACGCCGTGGCGCCGCCACCGCTGGTCCAGGTCAGGCTCCAGATCTGGTTACTGCAATAATCTGCGTAGAAATACTGGCCAGTCAACGAGGGCAAGCGTGAGCCGCGATAGACGTAGCCGCCCGAGATCGAACACCGATAGGGCTGGCCGCCGTGCAGGTAGCTGCTGACCGGCAAGGTCAGCGAGCCGTCGTCGCAACCGGTGGTCGGATTGTAGCAGGCCGCCCCTTCCATCAGGCGCCAACCGTAGTTTTCGCCGCCGGGTGAAGTGGCGGCCTGGACATTGATCTCTTCGTGGATTTCCTGGCCGACGTCGGCGATGTACAGATCGCCGGTCGCGCGGTCAAAGGAGAAACACCAGGGATTGCGCAGGCCTTTGGCCCAGATTTCGTCTCGCGGGGCCTGGCCGATGAACGGGTTGTCCGCAGGATTGGCATAGCCGGTGGTCCCGCTGACATCCAGGCGGAGCATCTTGCCCAGGAGTAGCTGGTCGTTCTGGGCACGGTTCTGTGGGTCGCCGCCGCTGCCACCGTCCCCCAGGCCGACGTAGAGCATACCGTCCGGTCCAAATTCGATATGGCCGCCGTTGTGGTTGCTGTAGGGCTGGTCCACCGCCAGTAGGATTTCCTGGGAGGTGGGATCGGCGCGGTTGGTATTGCCGGCCTGCAACTGATATCGCGCGACATGGGTATCGCCTTGCAGGTCGGTGAAATTGATGTAGAAGCGGCCGGTGGTGGTGTGGTCAGGCGGGAAGGCCAAGCCCAACAGGCCGCGCTCGCTGCCGGTGGTGGTTTGCGGCCGGATGTCCAGGAGTGTGTCCTGCTCGGCTCCGTTTTGATTGAAGACGCGGATGACGCCGTTGCGTTGGACGACGAAGAGCCGCGGATCGCCGGCCGGTGCGACCAGGCGAACGGGCTGGTCGAGGCCTGAGATGACCAGATCTACGCCGGCCTGGGCGGTGGCCTGAGCCAGCAGGCAGAGTGCGCACAGAATAGCCACGGCCGATTGAGTCAGGATTGGGGACGATTTCATGTTGCCTCCAGGACCGGGAAAAGCATCGCTGGAAACACGATAGTGATACCGGAGAAATGTCGCTTGCCGCCGGGCTGGCGCGGTGGTTGACAGTGAACGGCGAGGCGTATAGCTTTCGGAGTCCGGAGCGGGCTTAGCTCAGTTGGTAGAGCATCAGCTTCCCAAGCTGAGGGTCGCGAGTTCGAGTCTCGTAGCCCGCTCCAAATAAACAAGTTACAAACCCACCTAAAGCACGCACCCTCTCGGTTACTATTAGGTTACTAAAAATGGCGGTTCT
>CAZLUL010000448.1:0-2063 GCA_964562635.1 uncultured Fibrobacteraceae bacterium
CGGCAGTTCCGCCATCAACAGTGGCCACTAGAGTCAGCGTGGCGTTCGAGGCGTTAGTAACGCCCCCAACAGTCCAAAGACCAGTTCCACTGACATAAGTTCCCTGACTCGGTGTATCCGAAACATAAGTCACACCTGAGGGCAGTAAATCAGCAACAGTGATGCCTGTGGCATCGTTAGGACCAACGTTGGTCAAGGTCACGGTGTAGGTGACAGTGTCGCCCTCATTAGGCGCATTGTTGTCCACGATCTTGGCCAACTGCAGATCCGAAGCAACGGCGGCCTGAATTGTTCCACCAAATTCCGAGGTATTGCCGTCCGGGTCGGTCGCTGTAGCCGAGATGAAATCTCCGGCGGCGATCGTCGCCGAGATTGGAAAAGAGAACGTGTCGTCGCCATTGATGTCGGTGGTGACATCGGTGAAGTCCAGGTACGTCTCACCCTCACCGTTGCCTGTCCCATCTCCAGCCGCGTTCGTGAAGAATTCAACCCTGAACGTGGTGCTGGCCAAGCTGTTGAGCGAGCCATTCACCGTCATGGTCGTGCTCTCGTCGGTCACTGCCGAGTCGAGCACTGGGAAATTTTGGAGGTTGTTGGCCCCGGGATCGGCGTCATCGTCATCGTTGATCGTGACGCCGTCGAGCCCCAGGTCGATACCCATGCCACCGTTGTCATGAATCGAATTGCCGAGAATTTTATTTTGGACGGCATCGTCGCCATTGGCGGCGACACCCAGGTAGAGATTGCCGGCGATCTCGTTGCTTGCACCAGCCTCGGTGCCACCAACGGTGTTGGCAGGAGCGTTGCTGAGGAGGATTGCGCTTCGCGAAGAGTTGTCGAAGCCGTTGCCGATAGTATTTGTGCGAGTCACGTCTAGCCCGAAGATATTGCCCTTGATCAGGTTGTCGTGGCCGTTGGGACCCCAGATGTATGCCCCGTGCCAGTCATTGCCTGAGATGACGTTGCCTTCGCCCAGCGACGAGCCACCGATTTCGGTATCGACCGCATTGAGGGAATAGATACCGATCTGCTGGAATGCGCTGCCAGTATTGTTGTAGGGGATTCGATTATCGCCGTTGGCATCAGTGCCAACATAGTTGCCGATGATCCGTGTACCGGCCGACGTGACGGTGGCGCCATCACTATTGTCATCAATAAGAATACCACGCAACCGGTTTCCAGAGATGATGTTTCGATCGGCAGAGGTGGTCCCCCCGATCACGTTGTTGGGCGATTGATATATCCCGATGCCGTCCGTGACGTTGCCGACTTCACCGACGAGACCCGTGGCATCGGTGCCGACATAATTGCCGACGATGGTATTGCCGCCCAGGTCCTGGAGCCAGATTCCGCTCGCATCGAAGGAGTGGATCACCAGGCCGCGCACCGTACTGCTGCCCGCCGTGATGGTCAGACCGTTGCCACCCACAGCCAGGCTACCGTCGATCTCAATGACGGGTTGGTCAACGAAGTCGGGATGGGTCGTCCCGTCAAGGATGACCGGATCGGTGATCGTCGGTAGCGCACTGGTCGGCTGGATTGTGTGCACAGCCGCCTGGGCCGGCACGGCGAGGCCTAAGCCGAGCACTAAACTGAGGATCAACTTCCGACGTCCCACACCCAATCCTCTACAATGTTTTCGACTCGCCTGTCACCGATCGTGATCTGACGGCCGAAGCCCGGTTGCTTTCCTGTCCGCTTCCGATCCGAGTCGCAATGACAACGGAGAAATCCACTCGCGTAGCGGGGGCAACAATATCTTTATCGACCCTATCCGGTAACTCTGTAGCGATTTATGCCATTCTGATTCCAGGTTGTAAAAATGCCGCTCAATCACGGCAATGTGCCCTGGAACCAGCTCTTGTTAATCCCGGCAATGGCGTTGGAATTCTTGATGAACTGCCGCAAACAGCCCTGTTGGCTGCGTATGTTGTCGGCGTTGGCGTCGTCGATCTCATTGACGATCAACTCGTAGCTGAAACCGAAGTTCACGCCGCTCACGTCTGCACCGCTGACGACAACGGTCACGTAGCAGTCGCCAGGCCCAGCGTTGTCCCCCGTGG
>CAZLUL010000449.1:0-2012 GCA_964562635.1 uncultured Fibrobacteraceae bacterium
CGAATGACCGGATCGGTTTCGCGCCGCAGGCTCTGCCAACGCTGCCGCGCGCCGACAACAGACAGACCGACCAGCACCGGTCCACCCAGGTAAAGCAGGGCACCACCCGAGGCCAGGCCACGGGCGTACCAGGGAACGGTGTCGGCCAGGCGGCCAAAGTCGGCCATGCCGCGCACCATGTCGGGTTTCAGGGTGGCCGCAGCACCGACTGCGAGGGTGAGCAACAGGGTTCGGGCCAGCCAGAGTTCGCGGCCCTGGGTTTGGTCCATCCTGCCGACCAACCACCAAACGACCGGCAGGAAAATCAGGCCGGTGGGTTTGGCCAGCGCCGCGGTGATCGCCGCCGCGGTGGCCCACCACAGGCGGTTGTGCTGCACCGCGAGGACCAGCGCGAGCAGGGCGGCGAGCAGGAAATTGTCGGGGTGCAAAATGGAGCCGGTAAAACCCTGCCAGGGACTGAAAGCGAGGGCGAGGGCGGCCAACCAGCGCCAGTAGGGCTGGGCATGCGCCCCGGCGAGCCGACGGTCATTGAGCCAGACAACGGCCAGCCCGAGGATCAGGACCGGCGCCCGCAGGGACCACAGCGAATGGCCGCCAAATATCTCGGCCAGCCCCACGGACCATTGCAACAGGGGGGCATAGAACGGTTCGGGATGGTGGACCCAATAGTGGTAGGCCGCCTCATCACGTCCTGGCCCGGGCAGCAGCCACAAGGGCAGGCGCACGACCAGGATTCCCACCGCGAGCAGGCTTAGGCCCATGCCCAAACGCCGGATACCGGGCTTCCGGGGCTCTGGGCCGGTGCTGGTGGGCTCGCTGCTCGACATTCTGAACATCCTCGCTCGGTAGGTGGTATGGGCAGAGTGTAGGAAAGGCTGGGAGTTTGGCAATGTCCAAGACTGCAGTGCGCCGACAAATTGCAGGCAGCTCCGCCAAATCCTCGTAATATTTTATCGAAGCGATTTTGACCACTTCAAGGAGAGCCCATGTCCAGCAGCGAGAAAACCACCACGGGTTGTTCAGTGGCTGCGGGACCGAGGCGTACCACCGGTTGGATCCGGCGGCTGGCGATTCCGGTTGCGGTTGTTGATACGGTCCCAGACCAACAGTCCGTAGAATGGCAGGTATTGGGCCCAGCGCAGGGCGGGGCTTTCGTGCCACACGCCACGCAGGTGGTGGGCGATCACAACCTGGTCGGACAGGGGAATCAATAGCACCAAGGCGAGCAGCGCCGCCTGCGGCCTGAGCACCAGCAGAGGCAGGGTGCTGACCAGGTACCAGGGAAAAAGCGTGGGCGTGAAGGCGACAAAAACAACCTGGGCGGCCAGGGCACGGCCCAGAAAATCCCGCCCGCGCCAGGTGGTCAGGATCAGGCCCAGCCCCGTCAGAAATCCCGATCCCAGATGAGCCTGCCGCTTGGTCAGAACGCTTTCCAGCACTGCCCCTATACTGCCATTAAAAGACCAGTCGGTCGCCATCAACCAGGTTGAACTGAAGAGAAACGAGCCGGCTTTCCAGAACGGGAGGTAGGCCAGGATGCCGACGATGGCGCAGACCGCCACCAGGCGGACCGTCCGGCGCAGACCCAGTTCGCGGGCGATGGCGGGCAGCCAGAGCAGCGGCAGGGGCTTGATGAGGCAGGCGAGAGCCAACCAGAGTCCGGCCCGGGCGGCATTTTTGGCCAGGGTCGCGCTGATCAGCAAGGCGACAAAGGGCAGCAAGAGCAAATCCAGATGTCCAGGCAGGTATCCTTGGCAGACGAGCAATGGCGACCACACCATGAGCAATAGCCAAGCGGCAGATCTTTTGCGCCGCGCCAACTCCTGGGCCAATAAAAACCAGGTCAGGATTTCGGCCATGAGGCAGAGCAGTTGCAACCCGCGCAGGCTGCCGGGACTGAGCAGATAGCCGACGGTGAACAATCCTTCGGCCACCGGCGGATAGCAGGTCCGGTTCCAGGGGTGATTGATGCGTTCGTCGATGGCGTCGGTCCACAGGTGGGCGACGGCGGG
>CAZLUL010000450.1:0-1991 GCA_964562635.1 uncultured Fibrobacteraceae bacterium
CGTCCCGCAACCCCGTCCCGCAACCCAATTTCAGCCAGTGAGTTGCCTCCGCGATCCCGCCTGGCGGGAAGGCTGAATTTGGCTTGACACACAAGGCCAATTTCCCATATACTCCTTTCCCGAAAAGCAAGTTCTTATCACCTCAATAGCTAAACCATTACTTATTTTTGAGGCGTTCAGGAAGGCCGATCTCAAGATCCCTTTCCCACAGAGGGATATGGCCTTCTACCGCCATCGAGCGAAAACGCTCAACTGATATGAGTCAGCGTTGCCAACAAAGGCAACTGACACTAAGGATCTCCAGGCAAGATTGAATGATTGGAAGGAAAATGAACGAGATCGTTTCCAAACTCGAGATTTTCTTCAAACGTTTTTCCGAACTGCCTGAAAATGTTCCCGCCGAGGGTTATCGGTACCAGGTCCTCGGCAGCTATGCATACTTTACCGCCTTGTTGTTCCACTTCTTCTTTATTTTCATATTCTATCTGATTTCGGTAAAACCTCTGGCTTTACTTAATGTCGGCAGTACGGCTATTTGGATAATCATTGTATGGTCTCATTTAAGAGGGCACAGAATCACCAGCATTTCCCTGGCGGTATTTGAGATCCTCCTTCATGCAGCCATGTGTGTCGTCTTCATTGGCTGGGAAACGGGATTTCAATACTATATTCTAACTATGCCGACGGTCATCTTTTTTGTAGCCTGGGTCCACAGCGGTCTAAAGGTCTTTTTAACGTTAGCCATCTGCCTTATATACGCCTTTTTGCACTTTTTCTTCGGAAATGTCCTCCCGATCTATACGCTCGAACCATGGCTTGAAAGCACTCTGTATTACTTAAATGTCGTAGCGATTTTTTTTACACTCTCTATATTATCTTTTTACTATCAAACCGGAGTCATTAACTCTGAGGCGGCCTTGGAGCGGGAGAGAGCGAAATCAGCGAAAATGACAGAGCTGCTGAAAAAAATGTTCGGCCGTTACCTTTCGACCGAAGTAATGACCTCGATCATCGAAAACCCGTCTGCTTTAGAATTAGGAGGCGAGAGGCGGAGCGTTACAATTATGATGACGGACCTGAGGGGTTTTACCGCTCTCTCTGAGCGCCTTGAACCGGAAGAAGTCGTCCAGATGCTCAACGCCTACTTTGAGGTTATGGTGGAGGTCGTCCAGAAATACAACGGCACCATCAATGAGATCATCGGTGATGCGTTGCTCGTAATCTTTGGTGCCCCGCAAGAGATGGTCGACCGAGCGCAACGAGCCATCGCCTGTTCAATTGAGATGCAGAACGCCATGGCCGAAGTCAACAGGGATAACGTGGCACAGGGTCTACCCGAGTTAGAGATGGGCATCGGACTCAACGAAGCCGAAGTGATTATCGGGAACATCGGTTCCAGCAAAAGAAGCAAGTATGCCGTGGTGGGGAGCGGTGTCAATATGACCAGCCGAATCGAATCGTACAGCGTGGGGGGGCAGATCCTCATATCCGAATCTGTGCGTCAACAAGCGGGCGAGGTCTTACGGATTGACTTCCAGCGTGATGTATTTCCCAAAGGGGCGGAGACCCATCTAAGGATTTACGAAGTAGGCGGCATCGCAGGATCTTACAACCTTGTTTTAGAGGATACAGAGCCTGCGATAGTGAGCCTTGTTCGACAAATTCCGTTGAAATATAGCATGCTTGAAGGCAAGGATGTAGGGGAAGGAGGGCTTAAGGGTTTTATCGTTGGGCTCACAAAGAACAGCGCCGAGATCATTTTTGACAGGTCAGTCGAGATACTTACCAACCTCAAAATGAACTTGGGAGAAGTGGATGAGAAGTTGTCCGCCAAGAACTTTTACGGAAAAGCGGTTCGGCAGTCTGAAAGGAGCGGACAGGCCTATGTGGTTCGCTTTACATCGGTTTCACCCGAAGTAGATGCTTATTTGCAGGCGCTGCGGCAGCATGTCGCGGAGCCAGAATCGAACTGAGTAAAAGGCAGGAATAGG
>CAZLUL010000451.1:0-1982 GCA_964562635.1 uncultured Fibrobacteraceae bacterium
AGCGGGAGTCCACCGTCCTGGCTATGCAGGCCGACATCCGCCAGCTGCTCAAGATGGCCGAGCAGACGGTCGCCGATGTACGGTCGATCAATGGTGCCAAGCAGGAGATCGGCAGGATGCGGACAGAACTCGACGCGACGCTCGAGCGATTACATGCTGCCGATGAGACGGCGGCGAATCTGGAAGACAGGAAGTGCCAGATCGAACATGCTGAGAACAAGCTCGCCCGGGCCGAAGCCCTAATGCTGGAGATCCAGTCGAGCATGGAGACTCTCCAGGGTCAGAAGACGCTGATGGATCACGTGATCGAGAAGGCGGGCGTGTTGGCCTTCCAGCTCAAGCATGCCGAGGTAGTGATAGATGCGTTGCGGGAGGAGCGGGATCTAACAGGCAAAGTGCAGGCCGCAGTCGCCTCAGTACGGGACGTCGAGGTGCAGAAGATGGTCAGCTAGCTGACGTTTCTCCAAAAACATCAACTGAGGCCCCGGAGTCAGTCTGACTTGGGACTGTCAAGTTATCTGTGTAAACGGTTTTCGGAATCATACAGGCACCCGTCCTTCGAAGACGATTGACAGGTGATTGAGAGCGGCCCGCCAATCCTGAACTGGGCGGGTCCATCTTTTTGAGGCTCTCTCGAGCGCCAGGTACAGGACTTTGCGGACGGAATCGGCGTTCGGGAATGCTCCTTTTTTCTTCGTCACCTTTCTCAGCTGAGCATTGATCGACTCGACTGCGTTGGTCGTGTAGATCACCTTCCGGATGGCCTCTGGATAGGTGAAGAAAGGCGACAGGTTCGCCCAGTGCCTATGCCACAGCTTGCCGATTACCGGGAAGCGCTCATCCCATTTCTCGCAGAATGATTCCAGAGCCTGCTCGCCGGCCTCCAAGGTCGCGGCTGAGTACACCGTCCGCAGATCCCTGGCAACCGTCTTTCGTTCCTTCCAACCCACGTAGCGTAGAGAGTTACGGACCATGTGCACTAT
Source organism: uncultured Fibrobacteraceae bacterium (assembly GCA_964562635.1). Lineage (GTDB taxonomy): Bacteria > Krumholzibacteriota > Krumholzibacteriia > LZORAL124-64-63 > LZORAL124-64-63 > JAGRNP01. The sequence continues at coordinate 984 of CAZLUL010000451.1, forward strand.
GCATAGCTGGATTTGGGTCTTTGGGAAAACGCTCTCGATCGCCTCGGGAAAACCCTTCAGGCCATCCACACATGCGATCAGGATGTCTTGTACGCCGCGGTTCCTGAGCTCAGTCAGCACGCTCAACCAGAACTTCGCTCCCTCAGCTTCACCTACCCAGAGCCCCAGGAGTTCCTTCTGACCCTCCAGATCGATCGCCAGGGCCAGATACACCGCATGGTTTTGCACATGACCACTGGCGCGAAGTTTGAGGTGAATCGCATCCAAGTACACGATCGGATATACCGCCTCGAGAGGTCTACACTGCCATGCCCTGACGTCCTCCAGAACCGCATCGGTCACGGCCGAAATCAATGTCGGGGAAACCTCGACACCGTAGATTTCCTCAAGATACCCCTGAATTTCCCGAGTCGTCATGCCGCGGGCATACAACGCTATCACCTTGTCGTCAAATCCCGGCAGACGACGCTGGCGCTTCTTTACCAACTGAGGCTCGAAACTGCCGCCCCGATCCCGGGGCACAGCGAGTTCAACCTCGCCAAACTCGGCCTTCACTCGCTTGGAATTCTTGCCGTTACGGGAATTACCTGAATTAGAGCCGGATGGCGAGTGCTTCTCATAGCCCAGATGATCGGTCATCTCACCCTCAAGAGCATGCTCAACCAAACGCTTGGTGAGATCCTTCAGCAGCCCATCCTCACCCAGTATTTCCTCAGGGCTCTTGCCCTTCAACAACTCATCAAGAAGCTTGTCTACGTCGGTCATGGATCTCCTCCAATATGAAGAGTCTAACAACATGACCGTTTACACAGAAAAGCTTACACCCCCAGGCGACCCTGACCCCGCAGGAGCAAGAGCGCCTGACAGGCGCTCAGCCGCTCGATAGGGCAGCCTACGACGCCTATGTCAGGGGGCGATTCCACTGGAACAAGTTCACGGACGAGGACCTGCACCAGGCCATGGAGTACTTCCAACAAGCCATCAACTTGGCCCCGGACT
>CAZLUL010000452.1:0-1976 GCA_964562635.1 uncultured Fibrobacteraceae bacterium
ATGGCTGTCGCCATTTCAGTCTGGTTTCATTTTCGTTCGTCCTAAGATAGAAATGAAGTGGCGGGATGCCCAATAGCCTGTCTTGCAGCTGAAGCCAACGTTATACAAAGGAAGAATATGGAAATTTCCGAACTTCGCCCTACTGGACTGCGCCAAGTGCGCCCGCGCTGCCCACAACCTACCGCAACTTAAACGTCACCGGCATCAGCACCCAAACCTCAACCGGCTTGTGATCCATCAGCGCCGGCTTGAACACCGCCGTGCGCGCGCAGACTTCAGCCGCATCCTTCAGGCCCTCGGGCCCGGACATATAGATGACATCCTTGATCTTGCCGTCCTTGCCCACCAGCACCCGCACTTCAACCGTGCCTTCGATGCCAGCGGTGCGGGCGACCGCCGGATACACCGGCGAGTCGATGCTGATGCGCATCGGTTCGCTTTCCACGGCAATAAAATCATCAGGCGCCGGCGAATATTCCAGATCCAGACCCACGACCAGCGTATCGCCGCCGCCTTCACCGAATTCCGTCAAGTCATCAAGCGTCAACGGGGCGATGGTCTCGGCCATCTGGCTGACCGTGGCGATGGTCTGGGCCTGCGCCCGTTCGTCGGCCACCGGTTCGGGAATGGCGATCGCGGGGGGTGGCGCGGCGATCTTGGCCACCTCGCGCGCCACGTTGATCTGCGGCGCGGCCGGCTTTGCAATCGACGGCGGCACGCCCAGGTCGGTGTAGCGCACGATCTTGATCGGGCGCATGTCGGTGGCCACTTCTTCGGGCACGCGGTGGCTCAGGTAGTAGTAGGTGCCAAACACACCGGCGGCCAGCAGAACGGTCAGCAGGCTGGCCCAGGTCAGCCACTTGGCCAGCTCCTGGCGCAGCGGATGCTCTTCGCCAACCAGAGGCAGGTTGGGCGCCTGGTCCAGCGAAAACGCCCACTGGATGTGCCGCACGTCGGCCGTGGAAGTTGTAGCGGGTGCGCTCATCGCAGGCCCTCCACCATCGCGGCATCCTCATCGGTCATCGGGATCAGGCTGAAGCGCTGCATGTGCGCATCCTCCAAGGTATCCATCATGTCGACCATCGGTTCGTAGCGCGCCTTGCGGTTGATCTTCACCAGGATGATCAGGTTGGGATTGGCTTCGACGTTGGCCCGGAAGGTGGGCTCCAGGTCGGACCAGATGATGGGCCCGATTTCCGATTTGCCGATTTTGTAGAACATCGCTTCGTCGGCCGCAATGTAAATCGTCATCACGTTGGACTCGGGCACTTCGACCCGCACGTCGGGCTGGGGCATGTTGATTTCCATGGCCAGCGGACGGCGAAAAACGGTCGTGACCATGAAGAAAATCAGCAGCAGGAAGGCGACATCGACCATGGGCGTCATGTCGATGCGCACGCCGACCCTTGTCTTTTTGGCGCGACCCAGCGGGCCTTTGCCCGGGGCGCCATTGTTGTTTTCAGCTACGGCAACATCGGCCATAACGGGACTCCCCCTCTACGGTGTAGAAGATTGGGGTGTAGAAGATTCGGTTACAGCACGCGGCGTACGCTTCTTCAGATCAGTCATCAGGTTGAAACGCATGGTCTTGGCCTCGGCCAGGGCGTCCATCAGGTCGGCGATGACGCCGAAGTCGGCATCCTTGTCGGCCTTCAGCACGACGATCGCGCTGGGGTTGCGCCCGCGCCAGGCGACGATGGCATCGACCACGTTGTCGGGCGCCAGCTCCTGGGTGTCGGTGGCCACGGCGCTGGAGATGAACATCTGGCCCGTGCGGTTGACCGTCAGGATGATGGTGCCGGTTTCAGGGATGTGGATCTGCGAACGCGAGCGCGGCAGCTGCACGGCAACCTGCTCGGGTGGCTTGAACTGCGTGGTCGTCATGAAGAAGATCAGCAGCAGAAACGCGACATCCACCATGGGTGTCATGTCGATATGGATTTTCTTCCGCTTGCTCACGGCCTAGGTCTCCCCGT
>CAZLUL010000453.1:0-1969 GCA_964562635.1 uncultured Fibrobacteraceae bacterium
CAGGCAGGACACAACCGGCTCGACTTCGCCAGCAAAGCCGTTGACCGTGGTGTACCAAACCCCAATGGCGGCAAAGATCGCCAAAAAGCCCAGGGACATCGCGGTCGCCCAGCGCCTGGCGGCCCGACTGGAAATCGACGCCCAGAGGGCATTTGACAGCCCAGTTGGCGCAGATGCCGGCTTCGTGCGCCAAGAGAAGATCCAGGAGATGATCCAGGCGCAAACAAAAGCCAAGGCAAAGCTGAGCACCAGATGCTGGGCGAAAAAGATGAGGGTATCCAGAACAGGGCGCAACACGTTGTCATCCAAAACTGTCTAAGCCACGCCAAATCAGGAGCTTAGCAACCAAGGACTGGCGAATGCCCTTTGGTTGCTGACGGCGACCATAGTGCCATATTTCTAACAATAATGTCAATAACTATAATAATTCGGGCCAAATTCAGCATTTCCCATGAAATGAGAGGTTTTGGCCTATAGATTCAAGTATTTGATGAACTTGTTGTCATACATGGCATGCAGGTACATAGATATGCGCTTGGGCGCATTTTCGGCATCATCACTGTGGCCGGCCTCAAAGGCCCGCACCAGATCCGCAACAGTGCGCTGCCCATCCATCAGGCGCCACAGGAACGCCCCGCGGCTTTCCAGAGGCACCTTGATGTACTTTTTGGCCTCGCTGAGGCGAGGTTGCAGCAAACGCCCGAATATCGGATCACTGTAACGCGGGATCTGCACCAGGATCGTATCGGTTTCCGGCTCAGCGGACCACGGCAGGTTGTGGGCCGGCACCAGGGCCATATAATCGACGTCCTGCCACGGGCTCTTCCGGCGGCGAAAACCCAACATTTCCTCAACCTCCAGCGGCTATTTGCCGATAAATATTGACCAAACAACCGTTGATTCCTGCTTCAGAAGCAGTAGTATGACTCTTCATCCCTCACTAGTCAGCCCAGCCTGGGATTTTTGGATCGCCAGGGGGAGGAGACCATGGAAGACCGCTCCCATTCCCATTCCAGCGGGATCAGCACCCGCGACCGCTGGCTCGGAGCCATCTGCTACGCCTCGGTGCTGGTCATCGTGGCGATCATGGCCAAGAACCGCTCAAAATTCCTGGCCCGCCATTGCCGCCAGGGCTTCGCGCTGCTGTTTGCCGAGATCGTGGGCGTGGCCTTCATCATGATCATCGATGTCACCTTGGGGCAATTGCCGGTCCTGGGATTCATCCTGGTGATCGCCCTGCGCCTGGTCTTTTTCCTGGCCGTGCTTTCGGTGTCCGTACTTGGGTTCACCAAGGCACTTTTTGGCGAAGAGTGGCGCATCCCATATCTGGACGAATTGGCCGACCGGGTTCCCGTCGAGTAATTCCCAAATACTGCTTAGTCCAAGCCCCGCCAGTGGTTGTCTGCGCCCCTTCAAGTATTGCGCATAATGTATATTATGTTAAGTAGGGATTATGAGCCATAAACAGGGCCAGGATTTCGGCTCTGAAGCCCCATCCCCTGACCCAAATCATGCCTGCCAAAATCCACCGCTTGGCACGGCCTAACCCAGCACCGATTCTATCTTGTCGCGGATCTTTTCTTCATTGGCCGCACCCATAATCGAATCAACCACCTGGCCGTTCTTGAAAAAAAGCAACGCCGGGATCGACCGGATGCCCAGCTTGCCGGCAGTCAAAGGATTCGACTGGATATCCATCTTGCCCACAATCATCCGGTCGCCAAACTCGCCAGCCAGTTTTTCAACCGTCGGCGTCAATGCTTTGCAGGGTCCACACCAAGTCGCCCAAAAATCCACCAAGACGGGTTTGTCCGCTTTGGTGACCTGCGCCTCAAATTCGCCGTCCGTAAATTCCATCAACCCTTCAGCCATTTTGAATCCTTTCGGGTGGTCATTTAAGTGGTCGTGATCTCCGAATCCACCAAAACGGGATTATTCGTTCCGGTCCTCGCAGAGATCAAAGATCAAT
>CAZLUL010000454.1:0-1961 GCA_964562635.1 uncultured Fibrobacteraceae bacterium
CCCTCGGTGACAGCGTTGAGTTGCCCACAGCTGCAGGCCGCGTGGCGTGTTGTCAAAGCTCCTCTCCTTACTCCCAGTTCATAGCCGAATGCGGCACGGGTGAGGGCCCGCTGGACGAGTTGTTAAGCGTAGTCATGCTTACCCAATGCTGATTTGCGGGGACCACCCGAGAATCCGGCCGACGGCGAAGACTGCTAGGATCCCGACATCGATGAATAGCCCAATTTTCGAGTAGGGCCATCCGGCTATGCACAGCAACAGAGAAAAAACCGTTACGACAAACAGTGCATTCAACCACCACAACGCCAGAATAGAAATAGCGCCAGCGGTGGCGAGATACCCCAGCGCCGCGACGAGCCAGAGTAATCCCACGATTCGGATTCCTGTATCGCCGACATCGAGTTTGCCTCCAAACAGCAGGGTTGAGTACGGCATCTCTTCAAGCTTGGCCAGCCGCCAAAGAACCACGAATCCAACTAAGTGTGCCAAACCATGAATTGCAATGAATGCTGCAAGAGCGTAGTGCATGTAAGTCTCCAATATCTGCCGTTGCTCAACGGCCTATTTGTTCGAGTTCAGCGGCCCCCCGCAGATCTGAGAGTCCGCTGGAAAAAGTTGTTAGGCATGGCATTACTACAACAGTAGGAACGGCAGCGCTAGACCGACGGCCGTGAGGGTAAAGAACAGGAGAACGTAGCCGGCATAGAAGGCGCCGCCGAACACGACGTGGTCAATGAGGTCTTCGCGGGTCTTGGCGCGCCAGATCAAGACAAACAGTCCGACAAGGCCGAGCCATGTGAGGCCCCAAAAAAGGATCGCTGTGGCGACCGCTACCGGTGAAAACGGAGCGACGCCGAGCACGGGCAAGGACAGGTTGGCAGTGAGAAGCGGCAGGGAGCCGTCTGATCCTTCAAGGAGGTGATTGAAGGTATGTGCCAGTTCCCATCGCACTGGACCGCAGATGAACCCAAGTGTGATGACCCACGGAAGGAGGGCCCCGGATGCGATCACCTTTTTGGTGGTCATTTCAGCTCCTACCAGTTATTGCCTGACGGTTTGAGTTCAGCGGACGCACGCCGCTCTCGCCCGGGTTGCGGTCCGCTGGAATGAGTTGTCAGGCACTTGGATCGTTCTCGATTCTCACGACAAGAGAGCGTCGAGTTTCCCGAGAACCTCGGCCGTTATCGTCTCGGGTGCCATACACGCTATTTGTGCCTCGCGGGCTTTCCAGTCGAGGCTCTTGATTTGGTCAGCCAATACCACACCGGAGATCTCGAGTTAGATGACACCGCTACCATAATTCTAACGGTTCACCTTGGAGCAGCTGCCAATCGTCGAATCTGAGTGTGAACCGGTACATGCCTTCGTCAGTGTGAAGGCACCCCAGTACCTCTTTAGACGACACCTCAAGGAGATCAATGCCGTCCAGTGCCACCTCTGGGCTGATCCACACCAGACTGCGACTGGCCAAGGCGAATACAGCCGTTTGGTCACAGCCGATGATTAGGTCCCGATCGGGAGCCGCGAGTGCCGCCGCGATCTCGCGCTCCGTCGGCTTGTACACCAACTCTCCCGACGATGCGTTCACTACGTACGATCTCCCGTCAGCTACCACCAGGAAGTTCTCTGTGGCACCAAATCGGAGCACTGTTCGGCAGCCGAAATCTCCGAGTCCGAATGCTCCAAGCCACGCCCGAGCGGGACTGGGCTCAAACAGAACCCAGCCACACTCTCCGGTCGGCTCGAAAGACCGCTCCGGATAAACACCGGAGATCGGCACCTCATCGAGGAAGCTGGCTCGCATGTTTCCTCAGCCACATCTAACGTTTCGAGTTCAGCGGACCGAACCCAGCAGATCTGAGGGCCCTCTGAAATGAGGTGTCAGGCATCTGTTTTCACGATATTTTTGGGTTGCTCCTTGGAGATTCACGCTTACGTAACCGATGCCACCCAATTTCCCA
>CAZLUL010000455.1:0-1959 GCA_964562635.1 uncultured Fibrobacteraceae bacterium
TGATCGTCACGTGGATATTCAGCCAGTACGAGACCAGCACCGGCACCAGGGGACCGATGGCGGGGTCGAACATCGAGAGCATCGACACACCCACAACCACCGTGGTCAGCAGGGCGCCGAGACTGGCGGGCGCCGCCATCCGATATTTCAGTTCAAATACCAGACCCGACAAGGCCACCGCCAGACTGATGAACAGCAGCGACTCGTGCCCGTTGGAGATCGGAATGCGCTCCGAAGCGATCCAGCGCATGATGTAAGCCAGGATCATCCCTGCAAAAGCGATGACGTAACACAACATCCCAAAGCTGTAAAACGGGTTCCGGTAGCTGAGCGATTTGCCGCCATGGCGGAAAAGATTCACCAGGTAGACACCCATCAGCATCACAAACGCCACCAGCAACGGAATCATCATCCAGGACCAGATGTGGCTCTTGTTGTAGAAGAGTTCGGCCTTGATGGTCATATCCGACGGAATCACCGCCGCGCCGTACTGTTGCTGCAAGGCCACCGTGCGGTTCAGGCCGTCCATGATCTGGGTATTGTTGCCACTCTGAACGCCGAACATCAGCGCGGTGTAGGCCGCTTCGTAGGCCGTGACCTGCTCAGGGTTCAGGTCACCGCGCACCTGCTCGAAGTCTTTCCATTTGTTGTTGTCATCGCCGGGCACCGGATAGATGGCCAGCGTCTGGCTGCGGAAACAGATGTACAGCATGTTGAAGCGCTCGTCGAAGCTGATGAGCTTGCGCTGGGCCTTGCTGCGGTCCCGGTTCGGCGTGCGGTGGGCTTCCTGTACCAGGTCGGCCATGCGGTACTGTCCGCGCTCGTCAAAAAGGCTGGCGGCCGAAACGTATTTTGTCTCGTGGCTCACGCCCAGCATGTCTTTCAATCCCGGTGACCGCGCCAGTGAAATCACGGGCTTGTCCCACCAGAAGGTCGGATTCAACGACCAGCTCAGGTACTGGTCCACCGGTTGGTGGCCTTCAAACTTGGACTTCCGGGCCACCTTCATGACCATCTCACGGGCCATGGTGTCCAACGGCTTCATCCGGCCGCGATAATCCTGCACGATCATATGGGAGGCTATGTCGCGGGCCGGATCCGACAGCGCCACAAACCCGGACGACGTCGCCGCCGGCGCATGGTTGTGCCCGTCGTTCTCGCTGTGCCCGCTGTTGTCTGTACTTTGGCTGCTTTGGCTGCTCCCGCCCGTCGGATGATCCTGGGCCAGGGCATTGCCCGCGGTGCCGAACATCGCCATGATCGCAATCATGGCCGCCACTGCGGTGGCAGCTGGCTTGGTGGACTTTTTCTTCACCGGAAACAGCGTGTCCTTGGCGATGATCAGGACAAAGCCCAACGAAATCATCATGTAGCCGATGTAAGTGGGCCACTTCCCGGGGTCATGGTTCACCGAAAGAATGGTGCCCCCGCGATCCTGATCGTAGGACGATTGAAAATGTTTCGTGCCCTTGTAATTCATGGGGTGATTCATAAAGACATGCACTTCCTTCTCCACCCCTGCCTGCTCGTCAATCAGGGTCACATAACTTTCGTAGGTGGCCGGATTGTCACTGCCGGGATAGGTGTTGAGTACAAAATCATCCAGTCGCACGGCGTAGTCCAAATACTTCACCACCGGACCAAAGGCCAGTTCAAAAGTTTCGCCATTGAGCGTCACCTGCTTGGGGCGGTCCTGCTTCATGCACACCGCCTCGGCCTGGTTGCCGTTCTTGTCGCGAAGCACCACGCGGGCAGCCGCACGGTTGTTGGCGTTGTCGCTGTGGGCCGGCGCCAGCACCACCGAAGACATGATCTTCTTGGGCGCAAAGCTGATGTCGCCGCTGGTATCGCGGTAGATGACCGCTTCGCGCACGGTGAAAACCTCGCCGGCGGCGATGGCGAATTCCTCCTGGGAATTCATATCCATGCCCACCATCTCAAACGAGGCGCGCCCCTGCA
>CAZLUL010000456.1:0-1943 GCA_964562635.1 uncultured Fibrobacteraceae bacterium
GGGTCACCTGGCAGAGCGAACCGCTGAGCGGCTATTCAGTGGACAACCTGGCCCCCGGTGCCCCGCTGAGTTTGGCCGGAATCGTTGTTGAAGGCGAGGCCCAATTGACCTGGGAAGCCAGCGGTTACCTGGACGAAGACCTGGCCCACTATGTGATCTATCGTGGCCACCCCTCCGGTTTCCCGTTGGACACGCAGCACGAAGTCGCCACCTCACCAACTCCAAACTACTCGGGCCCCACCGCTCCCGACGCTCCCTACTACCGCATCACAGCCAAGGACGCTCACGGCAACCAAAGCCCCGGCAGCAACGTTCTGGAGCTCGTAACGGCGACCGATACGCCCCTGCCGATCAACACCTTCGCCCTACACGCCAACCACCCCAACCCCTTCAACCCCAAAACCATCATCAGCTTCGACCTCCCCCAAGACAGCCCCGTCTCCCTAACCGTTTTCACCCTAACCGGCGCAAAGGTCGCCACCCTAATCAATCGCACCTTACAATCCGGCCACCACACTGCCACGTGGCAGGGCCGCGACGAAATGAACCGCAACGTAGCGGCCGGCATCTACCTCTATCAACTCAAGGCCGGTAATTCCCACCAAACCCGACCGATGGTGCTAATACGTTAGTTGTTGAGGGAGAGGGTATAAATTCAAAGGGAGCCCGGTAATCCGCAGGCCGCAGGCCGAGGACATCCGGGCTCCCTTTGAATGTATATCCTCTCCCTCATCAACTCACCTATCAGCGCCGATCCGCCAGAATTTCACGCAGCTGGGTTTCGGACCGGGCAATATCCGGGTGGTCTTCGCGAAGCACCCGTCGGCGCACAGCGAGGGCCTCGCGGCTAAGAACCTCTGCGATCGCCAAATCGCCTGCCAGACGCGAGGCCCGGGCAGCATTGTAGCCGGCAATGGCGCTCCAGGGGTGGTCGATTCCCATGCGTGCGCGGTATATATCCAGGGCCTCCCGGTATAAAATCGCCGCCTCGGCATATTCGCGGCGCCCTTCCTCAAGCATCATCGCAAAATTGTTCAGCCCGTGGGCGACGTTTTCATGTTCTTCGCCGAACCGGGTTCGTGAGGCCGCGATCACCGCGCGATACATCTGTTCGGCACCTTCGAGATCGCCGGATTTCTGGCGGGCGCGGGCCAGATTGTTGCTGGCGGACAGCACGTTGGGATGGTCGGTGGCAAAGACCCCCTCGTAGCGGGCAAGGGCCTGTTCGAAATAGCCGGCCGCTTCACCCCATTGGCCGTTGTTGCCAAGGGCCCAGCCCAGATTATTGGCGATCTGGCCGATAAACGTGTGATCTTCGGCCCGGGCTGCGCCCATCAGCCGCAGGGCCTCGGTCAGGGTGGCGACGGCCGAATCGGGTTCACCCGAGCGCACGAACGCAACACCCAGCTCGTTGAGATCCGTCGCCAGGGACTCATGATGGTCAGGGCCCAGGCCGCGGCGCAATGCGATCGCCTGGTGATAGTGCCGCTTCGAGGCTTCGTAGTCGCCGGCCCGGTCGTTGACGCGACCGAGAGCCCGGTAGGCGTCGCCGGACAAGGCCTTGCGCTCCTCTCCTTCGAGACCGGCGGCAGCCAGGGCGGCACGCAGATATTCCTCGGCTTCGGCCGTTTCCCCGCGCCGAATCAGAATCCCACCCAGCAACAGTTCAGCTTCGATCGCCGCCGACGATAGCGGGCCGCGCAATTCACACCAGATCGCAAACTGGGCCCGCCCATGGGCTTCGGCCCGGTCCAGGGTGCCGAGATTCAGATAGGTGTTGGCGATTGTTCCATGCAGGGCGGCGGCCACCTCCGGTTCATCGGCCAGCTCGGTTTCGATGCGTTCGGACGCCTCGGTCAGTAGCACGTCCACCGTCACCGGTTCGCCACTCTGCATCGCCACCGGATCGACGGCCACCATCATGCTCTCGAGGAAGTCACTGA